>CAMWBA010000053.1 GCA_947172355.1 uncultured Bacillota bacterium | reverse complement strand
ACCAACAACGAGGTTGAGGACGGCGAAACCAACAACAAGGTTGAGGGCGACGGAAGCAACAACGAGGTTGAGGACGGCGAAACCAAGGACAAGGTTGAGGACATTGATGCCAAGGAAGATAAACCCATCAAGGATGTAACCTCTGAGATCATCCAAGGTGTTGTACCCAACCTGACAGATGCACTCTGCACCTGCACCGATAAGTGCGGCGAGGAGGGCAATTCGGACTGTCCTGTGTGCGCTGAGAACCCCGGTGCGTGCACAGTTGAGGAGCCGGAGGAGGAGTTGACAATCAGCTTCAATTCAGAAACCGGAACCCTGACCATCAACAATGCGGCTAATTTGACTAAGGACATCGTAACGGATTACCTGCGTGAAGCGAGTATAAAGCAGACTGATGTTCTCGCGTTTGAACTCAACAATGTTGGTGACATTGCGGGGTATGCGTTCTATGGCTGGAACAATCTAAAGACGCTCACCTTTAACAATGCCGCTTCCATTGGTGACCACGCGTTCTTCAAATGCGAGAATCTGGCCACTGTAACTTTGAAGGACGTTGAAACGATTGGCCCCAATGCCTTTGCTGAGAGCAAACAGCTGGGCAGTTTGTCCATGGAAAACATTGGCACGGTTTGTGCGGAGGCATTCCGCCAGTGCAGTGCGCTGACAAATCCGAGCATGAAAAATGTTGGTGCCTTTGAGAGATCGCCGTTCTCCTATTGTACTGGTTTGACAACGCTGACCCTGGATGGCGAGGATGGTATCAAGGGCCTCGGAACCACCATGTTTTATGGTTGTACTGGGCTGACCGAAGTGACACTGAAGAACATGGACACCGTTGCTATTCAGGTATTTAATGGCTGTACTGCCCTTAAATCTGTCACCATTGAGAATGTCCGTACCCTCGAAAGTCAGTTGTTCTATGGCTGTACTGCGCTGGAAGATGTCACCTTGGATGGCGTGGAAACCATTGGTGAGAATGCATTCCTAAGCTGTGCTGGGCTGAAGACTGTCACCATGGACAACATTGGCACCATCGGCAAGAACGCCTTTGCCAGCTGCAAGGCCCTGGAGACTGTTGCGATGGGCACTGTGAACACCATCGGCCAGTATGCGTTCTACAACTGCACGGCCTTGAAGACTGTTAAGATGGACAAGGTCAACCGCATTGACCAATACGCTTTCTGGAGTTGCTCCAGTCTGGAGACCATTGACAGCCTGAGCAATGTAAACGAGAGCATTGGCGGCTTTGCGTTCTATGGCTGCTCCAGCCTCAAAGGTCTGTCTGTTGCTGATCTCACTAAGATGGGCTACAATGGCAGCGTTGAGATGATGGACCGCATTCAGGCCATTCTGGCTGGCAAGTTCCAGCTGGATAACGCCGAGACGATCCGCGAGCTGTCTCTGGACAGTGGCTGGGACGTTGGCGAGGTCGGCCAGAGCGCCAATTGGAACGAGTATGACAACGGCACCCAGCTGATGGAGCAGGCCCGTTGGCAGAATGTTACCACCGGCGTGGCTGAGGTCAAGGTCGATGCCTACTACACCGCCAAGAAGCAGATGGACTACATCTTTGTAGCCGATTTGTCCGCCTCTATGGCTCAGCTGGGCAACCAAAACGACAGAAACGCCCGGTTCTATGACATGCAGTCCAAGCTGCTGGACATGACCAGCCAGCTGCTGGACGCCGAAGGCTATGACTGCCAGGTGGCTATTGTTACGTTTGGCGGACTCTTCAAAGAGAACGCGACCCAGGAAAGTTCTGGGTTCCTGACCTCTGCCGGTGACGCTGAAGCGTATATCAAGGGTCTGGAGCCCCTGAACGAGAACACCGACTACGGTCTGGGACTCCAGAAGGCTCTGGAGTTGGTGGAGTCCAACCCTGACCGCAACACTGTGGTGGTCTTCCTGTCTGACGGTGCGCCTAACGCAAGTAGTTCCAGCGATATGGACGGCACCAAAGCCGCCGCCGCGATCAAAGCGTTGAATGTCCCCATTTATGGCGTGCTCCACTCCCCCACCGCTGCGCAGCACGACAAGGCCCTACAGGTGATGCAGAAAGTCTGCGGTGAGGTATATGAGTCCACCGATACCGAGAGCTTCGGCGAAGCTATGAACACAGCCTTTACCGCTGCATATGGCGAGCACACTGTGACCATCCCTGTTAATGCAGAGGACTTTGACGTAAGCAGGTTGAGCCCCAGTGCAGGCGAGGTCGCGTACCGCGATGGGACCATCACCTGGACGATCAATGGCATGCCCTTCACCCAGCACACCCTGACCTATGCCATGTCTCTGAAAGCGGATCGTGTCAGCGCTATTGGCACCCACGAATATGCGCTGAACAACGGAGCTGCCCGGTTTGGCGACAACGGCGCGTCTGTGAATCTCAGCATGACGCTGAGCCGCACCGTCAACGCGCCTGTCGTGACGAACACGCTGACGATCAACTATCTGTATGCCAACGGCGACCAGGCAGCTGAGCCTGTTGTCCTTGAGGTGGTCGTGGGTGATGAGTACTCTGTGGCCTCTCCTGTGATTGCGGGCTTTGCGGCCAACATCGCCGCGGTGAGCGGCAGAATGGGCACAGAGCCTGTGACGGTCAGCGTAACCTACACCGCGGTTGGTTCGTCTGGCTCTGACGGCTCCGATGACTCCAGCACCCCCGGCACTTCCACTCCCGAGGATACAAACATCCCCGAGGAAGATGTGCCCCTGAGCAACCTCCCCGACAATGAGGAAATCATCCCCGAGGAGAATGTGCCTCTGGCGGAGGGCCCGGAGCAGGAGGAGACGCGCAACGAGGAGGAGATCCTCGACGAAGATGTACCTCTGGTCAACATCCCCAAGACCGGCGACGGCTCCGGCCTGTGGTATGCAATGGCCATGCTGTCCGCCTGCGGACTGGCGGTGCTCAACCTCCTCAAGAAGCGGGAGCAGTAATCCCTTCCCGGACAAGGACCCGCAAAATGGAAAGAAACGGTCAGAGCCTTTCGGCTCTGACCGTTTCTTATGTTGGAAAAAGGGGCGAATGCCCAGACATCTGATGCATTCCCATAGCCTCTGAAAAAGTACATGGCTTGCAGCTCGTTCAGACCGGACTCCGGCTGGGGCTACCCTAAGCATGCGGAACGCAGTACCTTTCCGGATCCGGCGGCGTGTAAGGGGGGCCTGTTTGCCGATATACTGCAACGAAGTATAGGCTGGGTGGGGGTGGTCAATACAGTCCAGATACATACAGTGGGCGTCCCGCTCCACCACCAGATAAGCCCCCAATTGCAGCGTGTTGCCCAGATGGGTAACAAAGGGCCTGGCGATGTTGCGCAGACTCAGGTTACTATTCAGGTGCTCCATCAGCCGGCAGAGTTTCCAAGTCAGCGCGTAGCGAATGATTTTGCATATGATAATCAATGCTGCTGCGATTAATATGGAATTGGCCCTCTCCTTCATTGCCTTTGTGCTGCTTGTCCGAGTACCCGAGCAAGACAGAATCTCATTGGAGTGCATCTTAAAAATGGCAATTCGATCTGCAAAGAACAGACCGTAGCAAAGAACATCAAATTCTAAGCGCTTTACCTGTTGAATATTACAATTGAAATCGTAATTGTACATATCAGCGCTATTCAGCGCACGATTTCCGAGATTTGCTTTTTTTGCACTGATCAATGGAATTGAAGCGGCTGATAGCAACTTCGTTTGCCTTCATGACGGTGGAGAATTTGATTTCATTTGTCATTTTCTGTACCCTCCTCATTTTCGAGAAGAAACTTGTATGCTTCAATGTTAAGTGCATCAGCGATGCGCTGTATGTTTTCAAGGGATATGCTGCGGCAGAAGTTCTCTATTGCGCTTATGTAAGTTCTGCGTATACCGCATTTTTCAGCAAACACTTCTTAGGACAATCCGGTCTGCTGACGATAGTACTTGACATTCGTGCCAAAAACTTTAATTATATCCATATTCCACCTCTCCACTGTATATGGTACAATTATGATGGCAATAAGTCTGCATACAATAAGTATTACCAAAGATTTGCCAGACGTTGCCTGGCAAATCTGCAATAAAAAAACCAGACTTCGTCTGGAAAAATGCTTGGATCTGTGCTACATATACACACCAATATGTCCCACACAAAACGCAGCGGCACGGAGTCCAACTCTATGCCGCTGTCGTTTTATGTACTGCTTTAGTAGTTTTCTGCGCTGATTTCAAAATAAGCCTGAGGATGGTTGCACGTGGGACAGACCTCTGGGGCGCTGGTCCCAACCACAATATGCCCGCAGTTGCGGCACTCCCACACCTTGACCTCACTCTTTTGAAAGACTTCCTGGGTCTGCAAATTCCGCAGAAGGGCACGATAGCGTTCCTCATGGTGCTTTTCGATGGCGGCTACCAGCCGAAATTTCTTGGCCAGCTCCGGAAAGCCCTCCTCCTCGGCTGTTTTGGCAAAGTCCTCATACATATCGGTCCACTCATAGTTCTCGCCGTCTGCGGCAGCAGCCAGGTTCTCCGCAGTATCGCCAATCCCCTCCAGCTCCTTGAACCACATCTTGGCGTGCTCTTTTTCGTTATCCGCCGTTTTGAGAAAGAGGGCGGCAATCTGTTCAAACCCCTCCTTCTTAGCCTTGGAGGCAAAATAGGTGTATTTGTTTCGCGCTTGGGATTCCCCGGCAAATGCGGCCTCCAGGTTTTTCTCTGTCTTTGTACCTGCATACTTGGACATGGTAAATTCCTCCTTGTCATTCCAAAAATCGAGTTGTTGACCAGCGGGGAAAGCAGCGGTCTCTTTGATCCGGGGATTCTGTCAACAGGACAGGATCCTCAGACCGGACTTAAAGTTTCTGCCTCTTCATTCGATTTTTGCGCTGCAAACCAACCTTTGGACACTCTGGTGTGGTATTATATACCATTCCATTACAGTGCGCAAGTGTTATTGTTGAAAGGC
This sequence comes from uncultured Bacillota bacterium, assembly GCA_947172355.1. Classification (GTDB taxonomy): domain Bacteria; phylum Bacillota; class Clostridia; order Oscillospirales; family Oscillospiraceae; genus Lawsonibacter. The sequence goes on along the minus strand of CAMWBA010000053.1, from coordinate 12,014 downwards.
CTAAACTGAATGGTTCCGATGCACTGAAAAGCCATTATGTCAACGCCCAATTCTGGCTCTTGGTTTGCAGCGTTACCATCCGTACAAAGGCTCCGTTCTTCCTCATCAGCTCCACCGGGGTCCCCATCTCGGCCACCGTTCCCTTGGACAGCACCACGATCTTGTTGGCGTTCTCCACCGTCCGCATACGGTGAGCGATAACCAACACCGTCTTTCGCTCCACCAGCCGGGAGATGGCCTGTTGAATTTCCGTTTCGTTCTCTGCGTCCAGAGAGGCGGTGGCCTCGTCTAACAGGATAATAGGCGCGTCTTTCAAGAGTGCACGGGCGATGGAGATACGCTGCCGTTCACCTCCAGAGAGGGTTGAGCCGTTCTCACCGATGATGGTCTGATACCCCTGGGGGAGCTTGGCGATAAACTCATCACACATGGCCTCTTTTGCCGCCTGGATGACCTCTGCATCCGAGGCGTCTTTCCGGCCAATGCGGATATTTTCCATGACGGTATTGTTAAACAGCGTCACATCCTGGAACACGATGGAATAAGCATCCAGCAGTTTTTCCGGGTCCACCCTGCTCACATCCACGCCGCCCACCGTGATCCGGCCTTGGTCGATATCCCAGAACCGCGCCGCCAGCTTGGCGGCGGTGGACTTGCCACCCCCAGAGGGACCAATCAGAGCTGTGACCTCGCCCTGCCTGGCGGTAAAGGAGACATCCTTCAGCACCGTCTCGCCGCTGTTATAGGCAAAGCCCACATGGTCAAAGGAAATGTCGTAGCTTTTGGGCGAAAAGGCAGGTTTGCCCTCCTGGGACGGGGTTTCGTTAATCTCATTCATGCGGTCAATATTGATTTGCAGGGAATTCATCGCTGCCAGGTTTTGCAGGGCAAAGTTCATTGGCTCATAAATCCGGGAGACAACCAGCAGGAACAGGAAGAAGGTCACAAGGGAAAGCTCCCCACTTATCAGACGCATACTCCCCACCAGCGCCACCGAGACGATTCCCAGCTTCAGAAGCATCTGTGCCGGAACTACGAACATGGCTGAACCCAATTCACTTTTGAACTGTTGGTTCTCAAAGGTGTCGATTTTGCGGTACAGTCCGTCCAGATATACCTTCTCCGCCTTATTGCTTTTCAAGTCGCGGATGGTTTCCAGGCACTCCTGCACACCGTCCGCCATGGCGATTAGGGCGGTGTTCTGCCTGCGGGTAAAATAATTCTGCGCTTTCTTGGAGAAACCAACGATTACCAGGGTGATGGGCAGCACCCACAGGGCGGCAAGAGCCATCTGCCAGTCGCAGCAAAGCAGGCTGATTGCCACAAGGCAGGTGGAGAGGATAGAGCCGTAAAACTGCGGCACATAGTGAGAAAACATCTGCTCCGTGGTCTGCACATCCCCCATAATGGTATTGGTCAGGTCGGCCAAGTCCTTTTTGCCGAAGAAGGACAGGGGGAGCCGCCGCAGCTTCTCCGCCAGCCGGATGCGGCAGGCCCCGGATTCCCGGTAGGTGGAGAAGTAGGTGGCGTTATACTTCCAGAACTCGGAGAGCAGTACCAAAAGCAGCGCCACGGCAATGCCCAGGCCGTAGAGGGAATAGCGCCCTTCTGGGACGCTGCCGCTCAGAAAATCACCGGCCAGCAGATAGAGAAGCCCAACGGGGAGCATCAGCATCAGATCCGCCACTGTGCAGGCGGCAACGGCCCGCACAAGCCCTTTCGCTCCTTCTTCGGAGAGGGCAAAGCGTTTCATCAGTTTATCAATCATTTCGCAGCACCTACCTTCCAACTGATTGAGGTCTGATAATCCTGCCACATCTTGGCGTACAGCCCGCCCCCGGCCATAAGGGAATCGTGGGTTCCGCTCTCCTCCACATGGCCCTCCCGCAGCACAAAAATGCGGTCCGCGTTTCGGATAGTGGTCAGCCGGTGGGCGATCATAATAACGGTCTTGCCCTTGGAGAGCTTTTCAAAGGCCCGCTGCACCAGGGCTTCATTCTCCGGGTCCGCAAAAGCGGTGGCTTCGTCCAGGATGAGGATGGGGGCGTCCTTCAGCATGACACGGGCGATGGCGATACGCTGCTGTTCGCCGCCGGAGAGGTACACACCTTTCGCGCCGATTACTGTGTCAATCCCCTGGGGCAGCTTGGCGATAATGTCGTCGCACTGGGCTTCATGCAGCACCCGCTCTACCTCCTGACGGGAGGCGTTGGGTCGGGAGAGCCGCACATTTTCCAGAATGGAGGTCTTCAACAGGCAGCTGTCTTGGAACACATAGGCCACAGTGTCCATCCGCGTCTCCTTGGGTATATCCTTCACGTTGACGCCGCCGATCTGGATGGAACCGCCAGCCACATCCCAAAACCGGGAGATCAATCCGGCCACGGTGGTCTTGCCGCCGCCAGACGGTCCTACCAGAGCCACAGTTTCCCCGGCCCCCACACGGATGGTCACATCATGGAGTGCGTCCGATGTCCCGCCTGTGTAGCGGAAGGTTACGTTTTCCAAAGCGATGCCGTTATCGGTCGGCACTTTGCCGCTATGGGGTTCGGGCAGAGGCTCCGCGTCCAGAATGGAGTGGATACGGCTCATGGCGTCCGCCACTATCATCCCGTTCTCGCTCATGAACATCACCTTGGTCATGGCGGTGGCGATGATGGGGGTGAAGATCACATAAAAGATGAAGTTCAGCAGGACAGGCTGTGCCACTGGCCCGCCGCCCGCAAGGGCCAGAGCCAGCACAATGAGGAACGCAAAGGCGCTATTGATGAACACCGTATACATCAGCATAGGCGGGCGGCACTTTTTGCAGTAGCCCACACAAAACTTGTAATAGTTGTCGATGGTGTCTTTAAACCGCTTGAAGGAGTGGACGGTCTGTCCGAAGGTCTTAACCACTGGAATGCCCCGCACGTACTCCACCGCCTCATTGTTCATATCCGCTAAGGCGTTGTTAAAGTTTTTCATGTCCACCGCCATGCTGGGACCGGCCATTTTGAACATAGCTGCAAAGCCCAGGATGACCGGCAGGAGACTGACAAGGCCAAACCGCCAGTCGAACAGGAACAGCATGATAACCATGCAGACCGGCGTGGTGATCGCCGCTGACATGTCCGGGAGCTGGTGGGCCAGATAGGTTTCGGTGGCGGCGCTGCTGTCATTGACAATACGGCGGATTTTTCCGCTGCCCATCTCCCCGATGAAGCCCAGCGGAAGCTCCGCGATATGGGCCATCAGCGCCTTGCGGATATTTCCGGCAATGCGGAAGGCCGACAGATGGGAGCACATCAGGGCGCAGACATAGATCAGGATGGACAGGACGGCGAAACCTACCGCCATCCATCCATTGTGGACGATGTGGGTGGCCTGTGCGTAGTTGGGGGCCACTGTAATGACCTCTTGGATGATTCGGAATAGGAACACAAAGGGAAACAGGGACAGGATCGCGCTGACGGCGGACAGCAGCAGGGATAAGTAGGTCAGATACCTGTGTCCCCCAGCGTAGCCCATAAGCTGGGACAGGTTGGATTGTTTTTTCAAGAAACAAGCCTCCTTCGGCAATAATTTTATGATACAGGGGACGCCGCGGACATCCTCAATATCCTCCATCAAGGTTAGTTATTACTAACTTTTGTGCAAAAATTATAGAGCATTACTGCCCCATAATTTTCGTCCAGCCAGCGATGTAGAACTCTTGAAGTTGGGCAATAAACTGTTTGGCTTTGTCCTTTGGCATATCGTGCCGCAAAACCTCAAACATTCCGTCAAACATACCGCTGGCAATCATATGGCATAGGTTTTTATCCAATTCGGGCACATCACGCCCCAAGCTCCGCAGTACATCCATGTAGCGGAAGGTATATTCCACTTCGGCCTCCACCATGTTGTGGACGAAGTTTTCATAGGGGGTTCCATCGCTGCGGCAGATGAGCAGCTTGAATGGCTCATAGTGGTCATACATATAATCAATCATCCACGCTATGCACTCGCCAGATTCTTTTCCCATGTGGGCAGGCTGCTCCTCACGGGGCAGGTCGGCAAAGTCCGTCTGCGCCGTCATAAACCGCCCCATTGTTGCTGCGGCGTGGGGTTCCACGATAGAGGTGAATAGGGCCTCTTTGCTGGAAAAATAGCCGTAGAAAGCTCCAGTGGTCACACTGGCGTTTCTCACAATCTGCCGCAGGGAGGCGTCCCGGAATCCCTTTTCCTGAAACTCCTCCATTCCGGCATCCAATATTTTTTGCCGGGTTTTCGATGACTGGTCCAGCATGACGATTCCTCCGCATAACGCTGTTATATAACACTGTTATATTACCACTAAAGACGGGTTCTGTCAACAGGAAGTTGACAGAACCCGCCCACTTTTTACAGATATTTTTTAGGAGCTAGAGATTTCTTTCTATAATTATGCAGGGACAAAACCTTCTACGCATGAAAGACATACTTGTCCAGCCGGTCGAATGCCTCTTGCACACGGCTGAAGGGCAGCGCCAGATTGATCCGCAGATGACAGGGACCATGGAACATCCGCCCGTCTTGAACCGCAGCGCCCACATCCCAAGCAGCCTGCTCTACCTCGTCGATGGTCTTGCCGTGCGCCCTGCACCATTCGGAGCAGTCCACAAAGAGCATATATGTGCCCTCCGGTCTCGCAGCCTCCACCCCCTCAAAGCGCTTGGCAATGTAATCACAGGCGTAGTCCACATTGCCGGTAATCACCTGCCTCAGCTCATCCGCCCAAACATAGCCCTCCGGCTGATATGCACCGATCAGTGCATACATGGAGAGCAGGTTCATCTCGTTATAGTGGCACAGGGAAGACTCTTTCTCCATCCGCTCCCGAATCCATTTGTTGTACACAATGTGGTAAGCGCCGATCAGGCCGGCCAGGTTAAAGGTTTTGGAGGGGGCATAGAAAGCTGCGGTGTGCTCCCGGGCATACTCCGAGACGGACTGAACCGGGATATGTTTGTGGCCCGTGAGGATAATGTCTGACCAAATCTCGTCGGAGATCACATACACGCCGTGTTTTTGGAACAGTTCCATTGCCCGCTCCACTTCCCAGCGCTCCCAGACCCGTCCGCAGGGGTTGTGCGGTGAACAAAAGATGGCGGTGTGAATATGCTGTTCCACAATCTTCCGCTCCATATCCTCAAAGTCCATACGCCATATGCCTTCCGCATCCCGCTCCAGCGGAGAAAGGACGATGTGATAGCCATTATTGGTCAAACTTTTGGTAAACCCGATGTAGGTAGGGGAGTGAAGCAGCACGTTGTCTCCCCTGGAGCAGAACACATTCAGTGCAGAGACCACCCCGCCCAAAACACCGTTTTCATAGCCAATGTGCTCCGCGGCCAGGCCTGTCACTCCATTGCGCTGTTCGTGCCAGCGGATAATGGAGTCAAAATACTCCTTGCGGGGCAGGAAATAGCCAAAATGGGGCTCCTTGATTCGGGCGGTCATGGTCTCTTGAATGGAGGGCAGGACAGGAAAATTCATGTCGGCCACCCACATAGGGATGGCATCAAAGCCCTCTTTGGGTGGGGCCGGCGCCATATCCAGTCTCTTTCCCAAGCCATCAACGGCCAATGCATCCCGATTTCGGCGGTCTATGATGGTAGTAAAATCATAGTTCATCTTATTTTCCCTTCTTATTGTCCGTTGGATTCATTTCTTGCTCCAAGCTCTTGTTTTCATTATAACTCACCGGTTCGCCTTTCGCAAGGGACTTTTTCGCCGGGAGAGTCCGCAGCGAAGAACGGTTGACGTGGTTTCCTTCGCCTCCATTCGTTTGTTATTTGATTCACGGGATCTGTAAACAATTTTTGAACCTCTTGTCAAAGCCCTTGACATTTTCTTCTGTCCGGGTAAAATAGTCAACGTGTTAATGATTAACAGGTTAACTATCTTGTCGAAAGGAGGTTTTCTCGTGAAAGACCCATTTCACGAGATGGAACTGCTCTCCCGCCAGTTCAACCAGGCCCATCGGGCCGCTGTTCAGACGGAGCTGAACGCCGCCGGACTCAGCGAGGTAGGCCATCCCATGCTTGTGTCCATCCTTCAGTCCGCCGGCGAGAATCCGGAGGGAGCGTGCCAGGCCCAGCGGGAGCTGGCCGACCTGCTCCACGTCTCCCCTGCCGCCGTGGCAAATTCCCTCAAATGTCTGGAGCGGGACGGCTATATCCGCCGGGAACCCTGGCAGAATGACGCCCGGCGCAATCGGGTCATTCTCACTGAGAAGGGCATCCAGGCGGTGGAGGGCTGCCGGGATGTGTTCCAGCGGGTCTCCGCCCGTATGATGGCCGGATTTTCCCCGGAGGAACTGGCCCAATTGGCCCAGTTCCAGCGCCGAATGCTAAACAATCTTTTGGTCCCCAATCCCCAAGCAAAGGAGTGACGTATACTTGCTTTCCCTGTTTTTAACCCATCTGGAGGGTTACAAAAAAGACGCCGTTAAGGCACCCATTCTAATTATCCTGGAAGTCATCTGCGAACTGCTGCTCCCCCTGGTCATGGCAGAGATTGTGGACGAGGCCATCCCCACAGGGGATACCGGCTATATCTTTGCCCTTGGGGCGGCTATGCTGGTTCTGGCCGCCATCTCTATGACCTGCGGCGTGCTGGCGGCCAAATATGCCGCCTTTGCCAGTCAGGGCTTCGGCGGCAATCTGCGCCAGTGCCTGTTCGATAAGGTGCAGGAGTTCTCCTTCGCCGACATCGACCGCTTCTCCTCCGCCTCCCTCATCACTCGCATGACCAACGACGTCAACGCCATGACCATGATGCTGGCCATGGGACTGCGGATGCTGGTTCGGGCTCCGGTGATGCTCCTCGCCGCTTTGGCGGTCAGCCTGTACCTCAACGCCAGACTCGCCCTTGTACTGCTGGTCATCATCCCCCTTATGGCCGCGGCTATCGCGGTTCTGATGAAAATTTGCACCAAACTCTTTGAGATGATGCAGAAGAAAATTGATGGTCTGAACAACGTCCTTCAAGAAAACCTGGTGGCCATCCGGGTGGTGAAAGCCTTTGTCCGGGAGGACCATGAGCGGAAGAAGTTCAACCGCTCCAGCGACGAGCTGATGGCCGCCGGACTCACCGTCGGGATGCGGGTCATCGCAATCATGCCTATTATGATGCTGTGCATGAATGGAGCTACCCTGGCCGTCCTCTACTTTGGCGGACGGATGGTCATGGGCGCCACCTTTCAGCTGGGCGACCTGAACGCATTCCTGTCCTACATCATGCAGGTGCTGATGAGCGTGATGATGGTGGCCATGTCTCTGCTCCAGCTGTCCCGGGCTCAGGCCTGCGCCCGGCGCATCAACGAGGTACTGGAAGCGGTTCCTTCGGTGCAGAACAAGGCAGCCGCCTCCCCCCTTCCCGCTCCCAAGGGCCGGGTAGAATTTCAAGATGTCTCTTTCAAATATGCCATCAGTGGCTCGGGAGACGATGTGCTGTCCCACATCAGCTTTACAGTGGAGCCGGGACAGTTTGTGGCCATTGTGGGGGGCACCGGCACCGGTAAGTCCTCTCTGGTCAACCTGATCCCCCGGTTTTACGATGTCACCGGCGGCTCCGTCCGGATCGACGGCGTGGACGTCCGGGACTATCCCCTGGAGGAGCTGCGCAGCCGGATCGGCATGGTCCTCCAGACCAACGTCCTGTTCACCGGCACCATCCGGGAAAATCTGCTGTGGGGCCGCCCAGACGCCACCGAGGAAGAGATCATCCAGGCCGCCAAAGACGCTCAAGCCTATGACTTTATCATGGGACTGCCGGAGGGCTTCGACACCCAGCTCACCCAGGGGGGCACCAATGTCTCTGGCGGACAGAAACAGCGGCTGTGTATCGCCCGGGCTATGCTTCGCAAACCGGCGATTCTCATTCTGGACGACTCCACTTCTGCGGTAGACTCGGCCACCGAAGCGGCAATCCGGGAGTCGTTCCACACCAATTTGAAGGACACTACCGTCATCATCATCGCGCAGCGTATCTCCTCGGTGCAGTACGCTGATGAAATCCTCATTTTGGACGACGACCATATTGCCGGCCAGGGCACCCACGACCAGCTGCTGGCCAACAATCAGATCTATCAGGAAATCTATCAATCTCAGCAAGAGGGGGTGGGCGGATAATGCCAGGACCCAATCCAGCCTTTAAGGCAGGGCCGGTAAAGCCCAAACACATGAAGCGGACCATGGGCCGGCTGGTGGGTTACCTCACCAAAAGCAAGCTGCCCCTGCTCTTTGTCCTGCTGTGCCTGCTAGTTTCGGTGGGCACCAATCTGGGCGGGTCGTATATGCTCCGCCCCATCATCAACAACTTTATCTGGTCTGGCTGCACTGACTTTGCCGGACTGGGGCTGTCCATCCTCCAGCTGGCGGGGGTCTATCTGCTGGGCTGTCTGGCCACCTATGGGCAATCTGCTATGATGGTCCGGCTGGCAGAGAGAGGGGTCAACCGCCTGCGCAAAGACCTGTTCGACCGTATGCAAAAGCTCCCCCTCTCCTACTTCGACCAGCACCCCCACGGGGAACTGATGAGCCGCTTCACCAACGATGCGGACAATGTGCAGATGGCCCTCCAGCAGAGCGTGGTCTCTCTGTTCTCCAGCTGCCTGATGTTTGTAGGACTGGTGGTTCTGATGCTGGTGATCAACTGGACGCTGTTCCTGGTCACAGCGGTGGTACTGGCTTTCACCATGACCCTGTTCAAACAGCTGGGGGGGCGCAGCCGCCGGTTCTATCAAAAGCAGCAGGCCGCCCTGGGCAAAGTAAACGGCGAGATTCAGGAGACCATCGAAGGGCTGAAGGTGGTAAAGGCGTTCACCCATGAGGAGGCAGCCAAAGCCAAATTCCAGGCGCTGAACAATACCTACCGGGATGCCGCCCAAAAGGCCAACTTCTACTCCACTATGATTATGCCGGTGGCGGGCAACCTAATGAACATCAGCTACGCCCTCACCGCTGCCTTTGGCGGACTGCTTTCCGTCCTCCAGGGCTTCGACTTAGGCGGGCTGGCCATCTATCTCAACTACTCCAAGCAGGTTGGCCAGCCTCTAAACCAGATTTCTCAGCAGATGACCACCCTTTTGTCCGCCATAGCGGGGGCGGAGCGCATCTTTGAGGTAATGGACACCGCTGCCGAAATAGATGAGGGCTCTGTCACCCTCATCCCCGCCGAGAAGGACGCCAACGGCACCCTCTCCCCCTTTGCCGGGGAAGGCCGGCCCAGAACCTGGGCCTGGAGAGTGCCCCGGGGCAACGGTATGGCTCTGGTCCCTGTGCTGGTGGGCGAGGACGACACCCTCACCGAACTGGGGCAGGCGGTACGGGAAAAGGGCTCCCTCAAACTCCTGCCCCCCAATGAGGACTCTCCGGAGGGCATCTGGGTCATGGTGGATGAAACCGGCGCTCTCACTGAAGTCTCTGATCTTGCCTCGCTGGCCGGCCATGGCTGGGCCTGGAAGTACCCCGATCCTGACGGCAAGGTGGGGCTCCATCTGATCCGGGGCACCGTGCGCAATGTCCCGGGAGAGGACTACTGCCTCACCGAGCTGCGTGGGGCGGTGAGGTTCAGCCACGTGGATTTTTCCTACGTCCCTGGAAAACGTATTCTGAACGATGTCTCCGTCTACGCCGACCCAGGGCAAAAAATTGCCTTTGTAGGTTCCACCGGCGCCGGCAAAACCACCATTACCAACCTGATTAACCGGTTTTATGAAATTGAAGGCGGTATGATTACCTACGACGGCATCCGTGTGAAGGCCATCCGCAAAGACGACCTGCGGCGCTCTCTGGGCGCGGTGCTCCAAGACACCCACCTGTTCACCGGCACCATTATGGACAACATCCGCTATGGCCGGCTGGACGCCACCGATGAGGAGTGCATCGCCGCCGCCCAGAGCGCCAATGCCCACTCCTTCATTCGACGCCTGCCCGAAGGTTATCAGACCATGGTCACCGGCGACGGGGCCAACCTGTCCCAAGGCCAGCGGCAGCTGCTGGCCATTGCCCGGGCCGCCGTGGCCGACCCGCCGGTTATGATTCTGGACGAGGCTACTTCCTCCATTGACACCCGTACCGAAGCCCTCATTCAACAGGGCATGGACGCTCTCATGGAGGGGCGGACGGTGTTTGTCATCGCCCACCGCCTGTCCACCGTGCGCAATGCCAACTGTATTGTGGTCATTGAACACGGTGAGATCGAGGAGAAGGGCAGCCACGAGCGTCTCCTGGAGGAACAGGGCCGGTACTACCGGCTGTACACCGGACAGTTCCAGCTGTCCTAACCCCCAAAAACAGCCCTAGTCCATCGGCAAACTCCCCCGATGCAGGAACATCAAGGAACTGCACCGGGGGATACCCGTTTAAAAAGCAACGGACTTTTTCAAATTGGCTTTACATTGGATTATTTTTTGATTATAATGTTGCAGATAGAGCCTCGCATGTGTTCGCTTTGGCCCACAGAATACGCCGAAAAATGCTCCGGCTTTTTTCTAGGAACACCGCTCTATTTACACAACAAAGGAGAGTCTCAACATGAACATGAAGTTTGATGTCAAGGAAAAGGTCGAGGAGATCGTACAAAAACTGCAAAAAGATCCTGCACTGCTTAAAAACTTCCAGTCTGACCCTGTAAAGACCTTGGAAAGCCTGCTGGGCATCGACCTACCCGATGACCAGCTCAAGCCGCTAGTAGCTGGCGTCAAGGCGAAGCTGACTTCGGCCGACATCGGCGGAGCGTTGGACGGTCTCAAGAAGCTGTTTTAATCGCCCCACATATCTCAAAAAAGCGCCTTTTGCGGGCGCTTTTTTGGAACAACTATTTCGGAAAGCGTGGACTCAACTATGGACCTGTGCAGTCTTAATCAAATCAAAGCCTTGCTGACCCGTCATGGGTTCCGATTCTCCAAAGCAATGGGGCAGAATTTCCTCATTGCCGACTGGGTGCCCCGGGAGATTGCCAACGCCTCCGGGGCCCACAGAGACGTAGGGGTGCTGGAAATCGGCCCTGGTATTGGCTGTCTCACCCGGGAACTGGCCGGGCGGGCGGGCAAGGTGGTCAGCGTGGAGCTGGACCGGTCGCTGCTGCCCATCCTGAAAGAGACTCTGGCTGGGCGGGACAATGTAGAGATTGTCCCCGGAGATATCCTGAAGCTGGATATCCGCCAGCTGGTGCAGAACATGCCCTGGTTTTCCGGGTTCGCCGCCTGCGCCAACCTGCCCTACAACATCACCACCCCGGCTATCACCGCCCTGATTGATGCCAAATGTTTCTTTGCCATCACGGTGATGATCCAGAAGGAAGTAGCCCTGCGCGTCTGCGCCCAGCCGGGGAGCAAGGACTATGGGGCTTTTTCTGTCTACTGTCAGTATTATACCGACCCGGAATTACTTTTCGAAGTACCTCCAGACTGCTTCATCCCCGCCCCTAAGGTGACGTCGGCGGTGGTGAGGATGGTCCCCCGGCCCGCCCCGGCGGAGGTGGATGACCCAGACCACTTTTTCCGGGTGGTGAAAGCCGCCTTTGCGCAGCGGCGCAAGACCCTGCTCAACAGTCTGGCCGCCAGTTTGGGCGAACAGCAGACCAAGGAGGAGCTTGCTCAGGCCATTGCGCGCTGCGGACTGCCTCCGGACATCCGGGGAGAGCGGCTGTCAATTCTTCAATTTGCCCAACTATCCCGGATTTTGCGGGGGCCGCTTTGATTTTTTCCACTATTCCGTGTTCGCCGATGGTTTTTCTATTGCCTTTCCCCCAAAAATGGGGTAAAATAAACCACGATCGGAATGGATAACCACTTTAACTATTTTTAAGGAGGAATTCATTATGGAAACTTACGGATTGGAGCAGTACGGCATTACCGGTATCAAGGAAGTCGTCTACAATCCCACCTACGAGCAGCTCTTTGAGGCCGAGATGGACCCCACCCTGGAGGGCTTTGAGAAGGGCCAGATGACCGAGCTGGGCGCCGTCAACGTGATGACCGGCATCTACACCGGCCGCTCCCC
>CAMWBA010000052.1 GCA_947172355.1 uncultured Bacillota bacterium | reverse complement strand
GGGACTACTCCCTCACCCAGTACAGCCGGACCATGATGCCCATGTTTCTACAAGGCTTCCGGACGAAAAAATAGGAAGTTTGTAGGAATGTACAAAATATTATTTTATAAAATGTACAGTTTAATTTCCTTGAAATTACAGGGAAATTAAACTTCTTTTTATATTTTTAGTACGGAGTTTGTTCTATATTGCGTTCCGGTTCTTTTTCTGGTATGATGTCTGCAATCTGCTTTTTCCGGGCCCCATGTCCCGGCGAATGTGTGTTTGGGAGGAATACTATGACAACTGCGCAAGTCTGCATCATGGCGACCATTATCGTATATCTCTGCCTGGTGATTTTCACCGGCGTGATGATTGGCCGCCGGTCGAAAAAGAGCGCCGAGGGCTTCTATCTGGGCGGCCGGGGGATGGGCCCTCTGGTCACCGCTATGAGCGCCGAGGCGTCTGACATGAGCAGCTACCTGCTCATGGGCATCCCCGGTCTGGCCTATCTCTCCGGCGTGGCGGACGCCAGCTGGACCGCCATCGGCCTGGCTGCGGGCACCTACCTCAACTTCCTGCTGGTGGCCAAGCGGCTGCGCCGCTACAGCGTCAAGCTGGACGCCATCACCATCCCCAGCTTCATCTCCAAGCGGTACGGTGAGAAAAAGCCGGTGATTATGTGCATCTCTGCCCTGATTATCCTGATTTTCTTTGTGCCCTATGTGGCCTCCGGCCTGGCCGCCATCGGCAAGCTGTTCAACAGCCTCTTCGGCTGGGACTATATGACGGCGGTGGTCATCGGAGCGGTTGTCATCATCAGCTACACCTCGGTGGGCGGCTTCTCCGCTGTGGCTACTATGGACCTGATTCAGTCCATCATTATGACCATCGCCCTGGCTGTGATTGTGGCCTTTGGTATCGTTCAGGCCGGCGGACTGGGTGCAGTGCTGGACCATGCCCGCACCCTGCCCGGCTTCCTCAGCTTTGGCGAGACCTACAATGTGGGCACCAACTCCGCTGAACCTTACGGCTTGATCCGTATTGTGTCCATGATGGCCTGGGGCCTGGGCTACTTTGGGATGCCCCACATTTTGGTGCGGTTTATGGCCATCCGGAATGAAAATGAGCTGAAGCTGTCCCGCCGCATCGCCGCTGTGTGGGTGGTGCTGTCCATGGGGGTGGCGGTATTCATCGGCATCGTAGGCCACGCGGTCTCCGCCGCAGGCCGGATCCCCTTCTTGGAGGGCAGCGCCACCGAGACAGTGATTGTTCAGCTGTCCAACCTGCTGTCCATTTTTGGCATCGTCCCCGCTATTGTCGCCGGATGCATCCTGGCCGGCATCCTGGCCGCAACCATGTCCACCGCCGACAGCCAGCTGCTGGCCGCCTCCTCCGCGTTCTCGGAAAATTTGGTTCAGGACGTCTTCGGCATCAAGCTGACCCAAAAACAGACCATGCTCTGCGCCCGGCTCACTGTGGTGGTCATCGCCATCATCGCCATGTTCCTGGCCTCTGACCCAGACAGCAATGTGTTTCAGATTGTCTCCTTCGCCTGGGCGGGCTTCGGTGCAGCCTTCGGGCCGGCGATGCTGTGCGCCCTGTTCTGGAAACGGAGCAACCGCCAGGGCATTATGGCCGGTCTCGTCGCCGGAGGCGTGATGATCTTCGTCTGGAAATTTCAGGTCCGCCCTCTAGGCGGCGTGTGGGACATCTATGAACTGCTGCCCGCCTTCCTGGTGGCTCTGGCCGCCATCGTGGTGGTCTCTCTTGTTACCCCCGAACCTGATGCCGACGTGGCAAGGACCTTTGAGGAATACAACCGGTAACCCAGCTCAATTGGGTCCCCGCCGCCTGGCGGGGACCCTTCGCTTTTTAACAAAACCTTCACAATTACCGCCTTGACAGGGAAAGGGGCTGTCTGTATAATCTATGACAGCCTGTCGCATTGCGACAACCTGTCATAGAGAGGAGGGAGACCATGCCAACAGCTACCTTTTTTCGATTGCCGGAGGAGAAACGGAAGCGGTTGTTGGAAGCAAGCTGGGCAGAACTGTCCCAGGTACGGGTCATTGATATGTCCATCAACCATATCATCGCCGTTGCACACATCCCACGGGGCAGTTTCTACCAGTATTTTACCGACAAGGAAGATTTGATCCGCTATCTGCTGGAGGACATACGGGAATATTTTATCGGTCAGCTGCGGGATATCCTGACCGATGCAGAGGGCGACCTGTTTGCCTTTCCGCTTATGGCCTATGACCGTTTTATGGGCCATCAGGGCGAGACCGACCCCATACTGGAGCGATTCATCTGCTTCCTCCACCTCAATCACGGCATTGACCTCCATGCGTTTATCGGCGGTCCGCAGCATTTTTTGCCGGACCAGCTTTGGGAATTGATCGACGCAAGCAAGCTGCGCCGCAACGAGCGAGAGTATGCTGACCACGTGTTCCATATGGCCTGTGCCGCGCTGGCCCTGGCCGTTATGGAGACCCACTGCGGACAGGCTTTTCCCGGAGCACCTTGGGAGGCTTGTCCCGGAACGCCTCGGGAGGCATTGCAGATACGCATGGATATGCTCCGCTATGGCGGAACGGCAGACGGATACAAGGAGGCAACCACATGAAACAACGAACCACAGCCTTGCTGACGGCGGCGGCCTTGGCGCTGTCCCTGCTGGGCGCCACCGCCCTGGCCGCAGAGGGCGACTCATCCCCCGGCACACAAGCCGGCGATCCTGCTGCGCCCGAAGTCTTGCTGTCCGCACAGCAGTCCTCCGCCGCCCCGGAGGCCGCAGAAGATACCGGCTCCGCGGAGGAAGACGCTGTTCCGGAATACATACCAGACCCGGTTGGGACCATCACCTTCGCCAATCTGGAACACCGGATGCGGGAGGGCAATCTGAATCTGCTGACGCTGGAGGAGAATATTCAGGCCATCAAGGCCATCGACTACGACGAGATGAAGGAAGATCTGCGCCAAGGACTGAACCAGATTGCCAGTGCCCAGTGGATGATGATTGAATTTGGTCAGGGGGATTCCTATGCCTACCAAACCATGGAAACTTCCTATCGTTCCCTGCGGGAGACCTTCGACGACATCAAGGATGGCAAGCTCCAATCGGACAACGCCGACCTGATCCGCCAGCTGGAGAACGCCCAGAACCAGGTGATTATGGCCGGGGAGACGCTGTATATTGCTCTGCTGGATATGGAGCGCACCGACCAGGGGTTGGCCCGGCAGCAGACCGCCTTAGACCGAACCCTAACCGAACTGGAGCTGCGCTATCAGCTGGGACACATCTCCTCTCAAACGCTGAAACAGACGCAGGCGGGCCGCACCGCCCTGGTCAGCGGCCGCCAGACTTTGGCCAGCAGCCTCGAGACCTATAAAATGCAGCTGGAGCTGCTCATTGGTGCAGAGCTCACCGGCAAAATCCAGCTGGGCGCTCTGCCCCAGGTGACTGGCGCCCAGCTGGCTGCAATGGATCTGGAACAGGACCTGGAAGCCGCCAAGGAGGCCAGCTACAGCCTGTACGAAGCTAAGCTGACCCTGGACGATGCCCAAAA
This sequence comes from uncultured Bacillota bacterium, assembly GCA_947172355.1. Classification (GTDB taxonomy): domain Bacteria; phylum Bacillota; class Clostridia; order Oscillospirales; family Oscillospiraceae; genus Lawsonibacter. The sequence goes on along the minus strand of CAMWBA010000052.1, from coordinate 13,786 downwards.
GGACTACCGGGACTCGGGCAGCAATTATGGCTATAACGAGCGAAACTATGAATTTGTCGTGGCCAAACACCAGTGGCAGGGCGCACAGCACAACTACAACGCCACCGTGCAAAACTTTGAAATGAGCTTCCGCACCCTGTATCTCCAGGTGAAGGACTATAAGCAGGTGCTGGACGCTGCCAAAACCGCCCTGTCTGTGGAGCGGGACAACTATGCCGTGGCTCAGCTGAAGCACAGCCAGGGAAATCTGTCTCAAAACGCCCTGCTGGACGCGGAGGACAAGGTGAAGGAGGCCCAGGAGACGGTGGACGGCGCCGCCATCGACCTGTTCACCGCCTATCACAACTATCGCTGGGCCGTGGACTGCGGCATCTTAAACTGATTGTTATGTCCCCCCCGCAGGGGAGGGGCGCAGGACCCAACCGGAATTGGCCGTGGACTGCGGTATTTTGAACGGAGCTTTGCACCCCCTGCGGGGGCCGCAAGGACCAACCCCAATCGGCCGCGGGCCCCGGCATCCCATCTTAAAAGGAGATCACCCCATGAAACAAAATCAAATTCTTGCTGCCGTTCTGGCCGCTGCGGCGGTCCTCAGCCTAACCGCCTGTCAATCCGGCGGGACGGAGGACGGTTCCCAGAACAGCACCCCCGCCGGTGTGGCCGTCCAGGTCCAAGAGGTAAAATCGGACACCATCTCCACAGAAAACAAGGTGTCCGGCCGGGTGGTCACTGACGGCCAGGAGTCCGTCTTTGTGGCGGCCCAGGCCCAATGCACCGCCGTCTATGTGGAGGTGGGGGACGCCGTAACCGCCGGGCAGCGGCTGTGTACCCTGGATATGGCCAGCACCCTATCCTCCTACAGCGCCGCCAATATCAGCTACCAGTCCGCCGTCCAGAGTTACGAGGACCAAGCCGCTATCTTTGACAAACAGCTTGCCTTGGCTGAGAAAAATGTCAATGACTTAAAAGCCCTGTTTGAAATCGGCGCCGCCTCTCAGCTGGAGATTGATCAAGCAGAGCTGTCCCTCCAGACCGCCCAGGCCCAGCGTTCCTCCACCCTGTCCCAGCTGGAGGCCGGGATGCAGAGCTATAAATCTAACGTAGAACAGCTTCAAGGCGTGCTGGAGAATGTGGACAGCCGAGGCAACGTAATCGCTCCCATTTCGGGCACCATCCTCTCCCTCAACGCGGCGGAGGGCAGCTATGTGGGCCCCACCGCCCCAGTGGCGGTCATTGACGGGGTGGACCGGCTGGAGATCGCCGTCTCCATCTCTGAAGCGCTGGTCCCCAAACTGGCCGTGGGGGATGAGGTGGATGTGGCCATCAGCGCTCTGAATGCCAATTTTGTGGGCACAATTAAACAGATTGAGCGCGCCGCAAACATGCAGACCAAACTGTATAATGTCACCATCTCCATTCCGGAGGAGGTGGACGGCCTGCTGTCCGGCATGTTTGCTGACGTCTCCTTCCGTACCGACACCTCGTCCGACACCATTGTCATCCCCACCGAAGCCATTTTGACCAGCAACGACATCCAGTATGTCTTTGTAGCGGAAAACGGAGTTGCCCGCTATGCGGAAATCCGCACCGGGCTGACGGGCAGCGGCATCACCGAGGTCACCTCCGGCTTGAACTCCGGCGACCAGCTGGTGGTTGTGGGGCAGGCCTATCTGTCCGACGGCGACGCGGTACGGATTGTCTCCGGGGAGGGCTGAAACCGGTGAATATCCCAAAGTTTTGCATTAAGCACAAGGTCACAACCCTGATGGCGGTCATTATGATCACCATTTTCGGTGTGGTCTTTACGACCCAGCTGCAAATGGCCCTTCTCCCCGAGATGGAAGCCCCTGCCGCTCTGGTGATGTGCTACTATAACGGCGCTACCCCCACCGATATGGAGGAGCTGGTCACCCGCCCGCTGGAATCGGCTATCATGTCGGTCCCCGGGGTGGACGGGGTGAACTCCACCTCTTCCGATGGGGTCAGCCAGCTTCAAATCACCTATGTGGACGGCACCGATCTGGATATCGCCGCCACCAAGCTGCGGGAGCAGTTTGACCGCATCTCTCTGCCCGACGGGGCGATGGACCCCATCATTGTCAACATCAATATCAGCGATCTGATGCCCTCTGCTATGATCGCCCTGATGGGGGAGGATCTGTCCTCGGTTCAGGCTCTGGCCGAGGACACGGTGGCCCCCGCCCTGGAACGCATCGACGGGGTTGCTCAGGTCACCGTCTCGGGCGGCGTAGAACAGCAGATCACCGTCGCGGTAGACCCCACCCGGGCTGCCGGCTTCGGCCTATCTAATTCTTACATCGCCCAGATTCTGGCGGCAGAAAACCTGCTATACCCCGGCGGCGATATGCACAACGGCACCCAGACCCTCACCGTCACCACCGACGCCAAGCTCCAGACGGTGGAGGATGTGGCCAATGTGATCCTTCCCCTGCCCACTGGCGGAACGGTCCGACTGTCGGAAGTGGCCGCCGTGGCGCTGGAAACCGGCGACCCCGACGCCATCGCCAAAACCGACGGCACCGCCTGCGTGGTGCTCCAGGTCTCCAAACAGTCGGGCGCCAACGAGGTGGCCACCGCCGACGCGGTGGTGGACGTGATGGCAAACCTCCGCCAGCGCAACAGCGCGGTCAGCTATGTAGTACTGTACACCGCCTCTGACTACATCAATATGGCGGTAAACGCCGCTGTGCAGAACATTATTATGGGCGTTATTCTGGCTGCCATGGTGGTCTTCCTCTTCCTTCGCCGCTGGGGCGCCACCGCCACCATCGCCGTGTCCATGCCGGTCTGTATTCTGACGGTGTTTGTCCTGATGAACGTGTTCCATCTCACCCTTAACATGATGTCCCTTGGGGGCATCGCCATGGGTGTGGGTATGATTGTGGACAACTCCATTGTGGTACTGGAAAATATCTACCGCTACTCCGCCGAGGGCCGCAGCCGTATGGACTCCTGTGTGGAGGGCACCATGGAGGTCTTCACCTCCCTTACCGCCTCCACCCTCACCACGGTGGCCGTATTTCTCCCTCTGGGGCTCACCGGAGGGATGGCGGGGATGCTCTTTGATGACTTCTGCCTGACCATCTCCTTCCTGATCTTGGGCTCGCTGGTTATCTCTGTCACTCTGGTCCCTCTGCTCTGCTTCTTCCTGCTGGACGAAAAAAAGGTCCATCAGCACGCGCTGAAAAAAGCGGAACGGAAGGCCCGGCGTCACGACTCCGGGCGGCCCGGTCTGGGCCACCGGCTGAATCAGCTCTACACCAAGCTGCTGGGCTACTTTGTCCGCCGCACATGGGTTGGGATGCTGGCCTCTGTGGCCCTGGTCGCCATCTTTGTCCTGTCCTGCCTGTCCACAAAAATGGTGCTGATGCCCGAGATGGACCAGGGCATGGTTCAAGTGTCTATCAGCACTCCAATCGGTTCGGAGGTGAAGGACACCGCCGCCATCGCCGACCGGGTGGTGGAAATCGCAATGGCGAACGTTCCCGAGCTGGAGTCCGTCTATCATCTGTCACAGCCGGAATCCTCCACTGTGGGACTGGTGCTGACCGACAAGGAGGACCGCAGCCGAAGCAGCAGCGACGTGGCCCAGGCTATGCGGGAGCTGGTTCAAGACATCGCCGGATGCGAGATCACCGTCTCCGCCTCCGACATGACCGCCATGATGGGCAGCGGTGCGGACATCAGCGTGGATATCACCGGAAACGACTATGACACCCTGGTGATGATTGCCCAGGACCTGGCCGCTCAGATTGAGCAGCTGCCCGACGCGGTGGATGTGGGCACCTCTGTGGCCAAGGAGGTGAAGCAGGTCACCGTCACCATGAACCGTGAGGCCGCCTCCCAATATGGGCTCACCGCCGCCACCGTGGGCGCGGCGGTCCGGTCAGAGCTGTCCGGCTCCACCGCCACCACCGTCACCATCCGCAGCAAGGAGCTGGATGTGGTGGTCAAGGGCGACGGTAAGTCCGCCGCCAGCCTGGACGCCCTAAAATCCATGCCCATCTCCTCCGCCTTCGGCGGGACGGTGCCCCTGTCCGCGGTAGCTAATGTGGACATTGTGCTGGCCCCCCAGAGCATCACCCGGGTCAACCAGTCCAGGCAGATCACCGTCACCGGTGACACCATCAGCGGCGACACCACCGCCATTACCCGGCAGATCAGCGAAATTTTGAACCATTATACCCTGCCCGACGGCTATTCCGTCTCCATCTCCGGGGCCTATGAGGACATGATGGACAGCTTCGGCGACCTGCTGCTGGCTCTGATTGTGGCGCTGGGACTGGTATACTTCGTATTGGCCTCTCAGTTTGAATCCTTTATCATGCCAGTCATTGTGATGATGATTCTTCCGGTGGCCTTCACCGGAGCCCTGTTCGCCCTGCCCCTCACCGGACGGGACTTGTCCATGATCTCTCTGGTAGCCTTGATTATGCTGGCCGGTACGGTGGTCAACTCCTCCATCATCCTGGTGGACTACATCCGCCAGCGGCGGGAACAGGGAGAAACCCGGGTTGAGGCCATCCTCCACGCCTGCCCCCTCCGCGTTCGTCCGGTGCTGATGACCACCCTCACCACCATCCTGGCCCTGGTGCCTATGGCCCTGGGGCTGTCGGAGGGCGCGGCGGAGATGATGTCTGACATGAGCATTACCATGATCTCCGGCATGGTGGTCTCCACCGTGATCACCCTGCTGTTTACCCCGGTGTACTATTCGGTCATCGACGACCTGAGCCATCTCTTCTCCCGGAAAAAGAAGGAGCCCCCTGCTCCCCCACCCGCGGAGGAGAGAGCGGTTCCTGTTACAGCAGAATAATCGAAAAGACGCTGAAAGCACAGCTTTCAGCGTCTTTTTCTATTTCAGCTTAGGATAGGGCTTTCGTTCGTTGGTGAGACCAAGGAGATAATCCGTGCTGGTGTGATAAAACGCTGCCAGTTTGATGAGCACATCAGTTGGGATATCCCGTTTCCCCAGTTCGTAATGGGAATAGCTTACCTGACTGCATTGCAGATAGTTCGCAAGGTCTTTTTGAAATAAGTCATGGTCCTCCCTTAAATCGCGTATTCGTCTATACATTGTGCTGCACCTCTCAAAGATCAGGATTGCACAAAAAAGTATAGATAAAACATTTTGTTATATTGACTGACAAAACAAAATGTTATATAATAAGCGCAGCACCAGCGGATGAAACAGAAAGGAGCAATAGCGATGGCAAAATTTCAATTACAGGCCGGCGAAACACTGATCGGAAAAGGATCGATGTCCCTCTACCAAAAACAGGGGCTGACCCAAAAGCCCTTTCAAGGGAAGATCTATGTCACAGACAAGCGGGTCTGCTTCCATATGGACCTGTCCAGCACGGTTCTTATGGACCTGCCAATTGGTGAGATCAGAGGCTTTACAGTTAAGTCGGTGCTTTTTGTCACGAAGGTCGTGATACACAGCGGCACAGGGGAAACCTACCCGCTGACCGGATTTCCGGCAAAAAAATTGCAGGGCTGGCTGACACAATTAGGCGTTCAAAAGCTGTAAGGCTCAATATAGGAAAAAGGCCCCGCCAAATTGGCGGGGCCTTTCACTGTCCTTATAGTGTTTCCAATTCCTTCATCCACAGGGCGTTCACCGCGTCGGAGGGCATCCGCCAGTCCCCCCGGGGGGAGAGGGCCAGGGAGCCCACCTTGGGTCCGTCAGGGAGACAGGAGCGCTTGAACTGCTGGTTGAAGAAGCGGCGGTAAAAATTTTTCAGCCACTTCAAAATGGTCTCTTGGCCGTAGTCCTCCCCCAAGGCATACCGGGCCAGCCGGAACACCTTCCCCGGGGAGAAGCCCCAGCGGACCGCGTAGTATAGGAAAAAGTCGTGGAGCTCGTAGGGCCCCACCAGGTCCTCGGTGCGCTGCGCAATCTCGCCCTCCTTGGGGGGGAGAAGTTCCGGGGAAACGGGGGTGGCCAGAATGTCCCGGAGGACGGCGGCCAGCTTGGGGTCGCTGTCCTGGGCCTCGTCGGCGGCATAGCCGGTGAGGTGGCGCACCAGGGTCTTGGGGATGGAGGCGTTGACCCCATACATGGACATGTGGTCGCCGTTGTAGGTGGCCCAGCCCAGCGCCAGCTCGCTGAGATCCCCGGTACCGATCACCAGTCCCCCCCGCTGATTGGCCAGGTCCATCAGCACCTGAGTGCGCTCCCGGGCCTGGCCGTTCTCAAAGGTGACCGACAGGTCATCCATGGACTGGCCAATGTCCCGGAAGTGGACCCGCACCGCCTCGCCGATGTCCACTGTGCGGAAGTCCGCACCGATGCGCTCCGCCAGGACCTGGGCGTTGGACTTGGTGCGGCTGGTGGTGCCGAAGCAGGGCATAGTGACGGCCAAAATATCCGACCGGGGACGGCCCAGCAGGTCCATGGCCCGGGCGGTGATGAGCAGGGCCAGAGTGGAATCCAGGCCGCCGGACAGCCCCACCACCGCGCAGGAGGCGCGGGTATGCTCCAGCCGCTTTTTCAAACCCAGGGCAGCGATGGTCAGGATCTCCTCGCACCGCTCCCGCCGGTCTCCAACATCCGCCGGGACGAAGGGGTTGTGGGGGATGGGACGGGTGAGCTGGGTCTGGCCGGTCTCCAGTGCAAAGGAGGCGCGGCCGATTCCAATTCCGTGGGCGTCTTTCATGGGGTCCCGTTTGGGCGGAGCAAAGGTGTTCATCCTGCGCCGCTCAAAAACCAGCTTGTCCACATCAATTTCGCCGATGGTCAGCCCGGTGCCGAAGCGCTTCTCCGCCAAAATGGTTCCGTTTTCAGCAACCATGTTATGTCCGGCAAAGACCAGGTCGGTGGTGGACTCCCCTTCGCCGGCGTCGGCATAGACGTAGCCGCACACCAGACGGCCCGACTGTCCCGCCACCAGAGCGCGGCGGTAGGCAGCCTTGCCCGCCAGCTCGTTGGAGGCGGACAAGTTCAGGATCAGGGTGGTCCCGGCTCTGGCCAGGGCGATGGAGGGCGGCTGGGCAGCCCAGAGGTCCTCACAGATCTCCACGCCCACCACCAGATTGGGCACGGTCTCACATTCCCAAACTACATTTCTGCACAGCGGCACACGCTGTCCGCACAACTCCACCAAGGTATCCAGCTCCGCCCCGGAAGCAAACCAGCGGCCCTCGTAGAACTCGCCATAGTTTGGAATATGGGTCTTGGGGACAAGCCCCAACAACTCCCCCTTACAAATCACCGCCGCACAGTTATAGAGCTTTCCGTCCCACCGGCTGCGCACCGGAAGGCCCAGGGCGGTGAGCATGTCCAGCTCTTTCGTCTCCTCCAAAATGTGCGCCAGGGCGTCCTCCGCTCCTTGGAGCAGGGTGTCCTGCAAAAACAGGTCACCGCAGGTATAGCCTGTGATGCACAGTTCCGGCAGAGCCAGCACCTTCACCCCCTGGGCCGCCGCCGCCTTTATCAATGTGATAATCTGTTCCCCATTATAGGCGCAGTCCGCCACCCGGATGTTCGGCGTTCCTGCCGCAGCCTTAACAAAACCGTCCCGCATAAATGGACCCCCTTCGGTGGTTAATTTCCACTCCCATCATATCCCAAGTCCGCGGGAAATGCAACAAAAAAACGGCGTTTTATCGCAAGAAGCCGGCCTCAGCGCAAAAACGCCCGGAAAATCACCGAAATTCAAAAAAGGGAATTGACAAATTGGGGCGAATAGGGTAAGATAGTGAGCAATCATCATAAAAGCGATGACCGGGATAGTAGGCTTGTCTGGATCCAAAGAGAGGGCGCGGCTGGTGTAAGCGCCTGTGAAGGGCCTTTCGCTGAACCTCACCCGTGAGCAGTCCGACTGAACCGGCGGATGCCTTAGTAGGTCGAAACGGGTTCCCTCCGTTACTGGGGCAAGGAGTGCATGGCGCAGGCCATGAATTTAGGTGGTACCACGGAGCGCAGCTTCGTCCTATCGTTTAAGAGATGGGACGGGGCTTTTTTGTTTTGATTCCTACGGAGGTGATGTTCCATGAACGGAGCACAGGCACTGATTGAGAGCTTAAAACGGGAACAGGTAACCCATATGTTTGGCTACGCCGGAGCCACCATCTGTCCGGCGGTGGATGCGCTGAAGGATGTGCCGGAAATCGGCTATACCCTGGTGCGCACCGAGCAGAATGCAGGCCATATGGCCTCGGGCTATGCCCGGGTAAGCGGCAAGGTGGGGGTATGCATGGTCACCTCCGGACCTGGGGCCACCAATCTGATTACTGGCATCGCCACCGCCTATATGGACTCCATCCCTATGGTCGCCATCACCGGGCAGGTGCCCAGCCACCTGCTGGGCCGGGACATCTTTCAAGAGGTGGACATCACCGGTGCGGTAGCCCCCTTCTCCAAACACAGCTATCTGGTAAAGGACCCCAACCAGATCCCTCGTGTGGTCCGAGAGGCGTTCCACATCGCCTCCACCGGCCGCCCCGGCCCGGTTTTGATCGACATCCCCATTGACATCCAGGAGCAGGAGCTGAAATCCTTCGACTGGCCGGAGGAAGTCAATATCCGGGGCTATAAGCCCAGTGTAAAAGGCAACGACCTGCAAATTAAACGGGTGGTGGAGGCCATTGCCAAAGCCAAGCAGCCTATCATCTGCGCCGGCGGCGGCGTATGGCTGGCGGACGCCCAGAGCGAGCTGCTGGAGCTGGCGGAGGGAACCGGCATCCCGGTGGTGAAGACCATGATGGGCATTTCCCTCATGCCCACCAGCCACCCTTTAAATATGGGCATGATCGGCGCCCACGGCAACTTCTGTGCCAACAAGGCCCTGGCCAAGTCCGACCTGCTCATTATGGTGGGCACCCGGGCGGCCGACCGGGCCATTATCCAGCCGGACGAGATCCAGCGCCGGATGGCCACCATCCACATCGACGTGGACCCGGCGGAGATCGGTAAAAATATGCAGGCCGCCGTCCCTCTGGTGGGCAACGTAAAGGTGATTCTCCGGCAGATGCTGGACCTGGGGGTCACCGCCCCGGACTGTGCCCAGTGGCGGGCCAAACTGCGGGATTACCGCAATGCGGAGCTGAGCCGTCCCTTCCCCAGCCGCCCCGGCTCCGTCTTTCCCGGCACCGTCATGCGGAAGCTGGGCGCAAAGCTGGACGACGATGCGGTAGTCTGCGCTGATGTGGGCCAAAATCAGATTTTCACCTGCAAATACCTGCCCCAGAAGCACGGCCGCCTGCTCACCAGCGGCGGCCTGGGCACCATGGGCTACGCCCTGCCCGCCGGAGTGGGGGTCAAGGTAGCTCTGCCGGAGCGGCAGACGGTGGTGGTCTGCGGGGACGGCTCCTTCCAGATGGCCATGAACGAGCTGTCTGCCGTACGCTGCGCTGGGATGGACTTGAAAATCATCCTGTTCCAGAACAACACCCTGGGGCTGGTCCACCAGATTCAAAGCCGCCCCCCCTACCACGGCCCCTTTGGCGTAGCTCTGGACGGCTCCCCTGACTTTGAGACCATCGCCGCCGCCTACGGCATTCCCTGTGTGACGGTATGCGAGGAGGAGGCCCTGGACGCCTCCATTGACCAATTTTTGTCTAAAAAAGGGCCCTGCATCCTGATCTGCCGGGTCCACCCCGACGTATCCACCACCGATTGAAGGAGGGAGCAGGATGAAACAGACCATTTCCGTCCTGGTGGAGAACCAGGCCGGCGTGCTCAACCGCATCACTGGACTGTTTTCCCGCCGGGCGTTCAACATCGACTCCCTGGCCGTGGGAGTCACCGATGACCCCACCATCTCCCGCATCACCATCATTGTCGACAGCGGCAACAGCGTGGTGGAGCAGGTGGAAAAGCAGTTGAACAAGCTCATTGAGGTCATTAAAGTCCGCACCATCCCGGAGGACAAGATGATTGGCCGGGAACTGGTGCTCCTCAAGGTGAACGCCACCAACAAAACCCGCCAAGATATTATGACCATCTGCGATATCATGGGGGCCAAGGTCTCCGATATCTCCCCCAACTCCATGACCCTGGAGCTGTCCGACACCCCCGACCGGATTGACACCTTTGAAGCCATGCTCCGGCCCTTCTCCATCCTGGAGGTGGTCCGCACCGGCGTGATCGCTTTGCAAAAGGGCGGGGGGAAGATATGACCATACCCATTCGCCAGGAAACTCCGGCGGACCACGCCGGGGTGTATGATTTAGTGAAAGAGGCGTTCGCCTCGGCGGAGCACGCGGACGGGAAGGAGCAGGACCTGGCGGCCACGCTGCGGACCGGGGGCTCCTTTCTTCCAAAGCTGTCCCTAGTAGCCGAGCTGGAGGGCGAATTGGCGGGGCACATCCTGTTTACCAAGGCAAAGGTGGGGGCGGATCCGGTCCTTGTCCTGGCGCCCCTGTCGGTCAAGCCAAAATTTCAGCGCATGGGCGTGGGGACCGCACTGATCCACGAGGGCCATAATATCGCGGCCAGCTTGGGATACTCCTACTCTCTGGTCTTAGGCAGTGAGACGTACTACCCCAGGATGGGGTATCTTCCGGCAGAGCAGCTGGGTGTCACCGTGCCGGAGGGCATCCCCTCCGCGAATTTCATGGCGTCCCAGCTGCGGGAGAACGCCAAACCGCTTGCCGGAACGATCACCTATCCAAAGGAGTTTGGACTGTGAAATCACAGGAGGACGGCAAAATTATGTGGCGCTGGTGGAAAAAGCCCCGGAAGATTGTGGTTGGGGCGGCGGTTTACCGCTATACCCTGGCGGACCATCCCCAGTACCGGGAGCTGCGGGTCTACCGGGAGGACAGCAAACAGCCCGCCTTCCGTCTGCGGCTGACCTGGCCGGAGTGTTGGGCCATCGACCTGTTCCGGCCCAAGGCGGCGGCCTTTGTCATCAGCTGGTATGAGGGAACCGGGCGCGGAGGGTCCAACCCCATTTACCTGCAAAAGGAGCCGGAGCTGCTCCAGGGCCTGCTGGACCTCTTTTTCGCCCCGGAGGAAGGGGAACAGCGGGCGCAGTTTTTGGAACGCATCCAAGTATCTCCGCCGCCCTTCAAGTGGGAATGGTAATATAGTGCAAGGAGATAGCTGACATGAGCGAAAAGCGATATCAGATTTCCCCCATCGAGCTGGTGCAGTGGGCGGAGCCGCTGTTCGGGGACGAGGAAACCCCCGCCCAGGGTATATCCCAGGAGCTGGTCGCCTCCTACGAGGCAGCGGCGGGCTTCCGGCTCCCCGCCGCCCTGCGAGACTATCTGCTGACCTGCGGCCGGGCCAGCCTAAACGATATGCTTCACCCTATGCATATCCCGGACAAGGATGCCAAGCCCTTTGGCGGACATTTGACCTTCTCTCACGACTATATTGAGGATGCCATGCTGGATTTCAGAAGGCACAACGAGACCGGAAATGAGGAACAGGAGCGGCTGTGGGCTCTGCCCAAGGAACGCTGGGGCGAACAGCAGGACAACTACCTGCTGTTCTGGCACGAAAATCAGGGCTGCTGGTATGCCGGCATTCGGAAACAGGACCTGGACCAGCCCGACCCGGTGGTATACTTCAACGACCAGGATACCATGTACCACTGGGCGTCCTTTGCCGATTCTGTCTCCTCCTTCTTGATCGCTACCATTATTGAGGTCGTGGAGGATGAAACCACCGCAGATACCAGCACCTTCGAGGACCCGGTGGAGATTCAAAGGGTTCTGGCTGAGGGCGGCGTGGACTTCCAGTGCCTGCAAGAGTCCTACCCCTTTCCCGGCGGACGCTTCTGCCACACCTGCCTGGATACCGGGACCGATACGCTGTATGTCTATGGCGAGGAGGCTGAGAACCGCCCTGCCTATTTGAAGGTGATAAAACCCTGGGAAGAGGATTAAAGGAGGCGTTTTTATGAGCTGTCTTGGCGGCTTTCGGGCCATTACAAAGGAAGAACTGGACAAGCTGCGCTCGGTCCCCCGGGCGGACCGGGTGCCGGACTACCTGGACGAGATGGACCAGGAGGACTCCTGCGACCTGGACAAGGCCTGGGACGCCATCCACCGGGCGCTGACCAACGGAAAATTGGAGTACGGCGGCAAAAATCCGCCCGGCTGCTGGGTGATTCTGGGCGGCGAGGTCCTCCGGGGCGACCGGGAGGGAGAGGAGGACTATATCGTCACCTGCAAGAACCCCCATCAGGTAAAGCGGATTTACCAGTTCCTCCAGGAGCTGACGGAGGAAAAATTCCGGGAACTCTACTTTGCCATCGACCCCGAGGAGTGCGGCTTTGAGCTGAGCGAGGACGACTTTGAATACACCTGGTATTATCTATCGGATTCGGTTCCCTTCTGGAAAAACGCGGCGGAAAAACAGCTTTGGGTACTGTTTGATGTGGATCAGTAGAGAGCGGCGATAAAATGTAAACCCCATCCATATCCATACATGAGAGAAAAAACGAAGTTTTTTCAAAAGTTCTTTTCGCTTCCTTTTCTTGAAAGAAAAGGAAGAAAAGCGAGATTGGAGGCACTATGAAAATCAGAGCGACCGCGGCCATCATGGAGTGCCTGCTGGAGCAGGAGGTGGACACCGTTTTCGGGTATCCTGGCGGGACCATCCTGAATCTCTATGACGAGCTGTATAATTACAAGGACAAAATCCACCACGTTTTGACCGCCCACGAGCAGGGCGCGTCCCACGCCGCCGACGGCTACGCCCGTTCCACCGGCAAGGTGGGGGTGTGCTTCGCCACCAGCGGCCCCGGGGCCACCAACTTGGTCACCGGCATCGCCACCGCCTATATGGATTCCTCCCCCATCGTCTTTATCACCTGCAACGTCACCGAGCAGACCTTAGGCAAAGACGCCTTCCAGGAGGTGGACATCACCGGCATCGCCATGCCCATCACCAAGGCAGCCTACCTGGTCCGGGACGCCCAGACCATCCCTGACGTTATGCGTCAGGCTTTCGCTGTGGCCGCCACCGGACGGCCTGGACCGGTGCTCATCGACTTTGTGAAAAACGTCACCTTCCCCAACGTGGAGATCGACTATGAGTTCGTCCCCTGGACGAAAAACCGGGGCTGCGGTAGCCTCAAATCCCTGGCGGACAGCCACGACTTGAAGGCCCCCGAACCCAACATCGGCGACATCAACACCCTGGTAGAGATGATCGCTCAGGCAGAAAAGCCCCTTCTCATCTGCGGCGGCGGCGTGGTCCGGGGAAGGGCGGACGCGGAGTTTCGGGAGTTTGCCGAGAAGCTGGACGCCCCGGTGGCTATCACCGTCATGGGCGGGGGCGGCTTCCCCGGCGGGCACCCCCTCACCACCGGGATGATCGGGATGCACGGCTCCCAGGCCAGCAACGTGGCCTGCAACGAGTGCGACCTGCTTATCGCCGTGGGCTGCCGGTTCTCCGACCGGGTGGCCCTCCAGCCGGATACCTTTGCCAGCCAGGCCAAAATTGTCCACATCGACATCGACCGCTCGGAGATTGACAAAAATGTCCTTACCGACCACCACATCATCGGCTCCGCCAAACGGGTACTGGCGCTCCTAAACCAGCGCCTGCCCCAGTACAGCCACCGGTCATGGAAGGAGCACATTCTGCCCCTGCGGGAACCCTCAGTTCCCCGGCAAAGCGAAAGCCTCACCCCCAAACAGGTACTGGAGACCATCCGCCGTCTGGCTCCCCAAGACACCATTGTGTCCACCGACGTGGGCCAGCACCAGATGTGGTCCATTCAGCATTTCCACTTCGACTACCCTGGCCAGCTCCTCACCTCCGGCGGCTTCGGCACCATGGGCTTCGGCCTGGGGGCGG
>CAMWBA010000051.1 GCA_947172355.1 uncultured Bacillota bacterium | reverse complement strand
GACCCACGACCACATCCCCTCCATCGCGTTAAACGCCAAACAGCGGCTGGAACAGCTGGAGAGCCTAAAATCTGCCGGACTGATTGACGAACGGGAGTATCGGGAAAAGCGGCAGGAGATTTTAAGAGGGCTGTAACATGGGCAACATGATGATATCCACCTTTGCGATGTTTGTCCCCCAGCATGTTGTATTTCTCTTTTTGGCCATCTGTTGTGTCGGCTTCTTCGGCATTTACATCCCCTACAATGAGAGCAAAAAGAAGGGGGAGGTCTGGGGCCCCCTGCGGTGGCTGAGACGGATGATGAGCAGAACCGCCCGCAGAGAAAATCCGGCTCACCCAGACAGCCGGTGCCGCTTGGATCAGCTGAAATGTTTGAAAGCCGCCGGGGTCATCTCCGAAGAGGAATATAAGCAGCGGCGAAGAAGGATGGAAAAGGAGCTGTAACCAATGAAATTAGCCAACGCCCTGTCCCAGCGGTCGGAATTGCAGACCCGCATCCGTCAGATGGAGGTCCGGCTGAACAACAACGCCAAGGTCCAGGAGGGAGAACAGCCCGCCGAGGACCCTATGGAGCTGCTGAAGGAGCTGGAAGAGGACTATATCCAGCTGGAGAACCTGATCTCTGCCATTAACCGGACCAACAATTCCACAAAGCTGGAGGACGGGACCACACTGTCCGATCTGCTTGCCCGGCGGGACTGCCGGAGGGGCAGACTGAGCAGTCTGCGGAATTTTCTGAATAACGCCAGCGCTCTGGTCCACCGTCACAGCGCCAGTGAAATTAAGATAAAAAGCACCATCAATGTCCGCCGCCTGCAAAAGCAGGTGGACGGACTGTCCCAAGAACTGCGGGAGCTGGAAGAGAGCATCCAAGAGAAAAACTGGACTACCGAGCTGTTGGAATGATGAATTTCAGCCCCAGAGGGTGAAATCTCATCCATCATATGGTTGTGCGAAAGGCGGACGTCAGCTCTGCGCCGGAGCCAACAGGCGACCTAGTGGGAGCGGGCGGGACCTCGCTTAGCCGGGTTCAAATCCTGGCTTTTCACCAGGTCCGGTACGGTTACACCTGTATGGTTATGTTCTTCGGAACACGTTATTATGATCACCGGACGTCGATTTCGCACGGGTGGGTTTGGGGAACATTGTTTGGAAAGTATAACATCCTTCCTCAAAGGGAGGATTGAGGAGAAGTATGAAAACTGTCACAATTTATACCGATGGGGCCTGCTCTGGAAACCCCGGTCCCGGAGGGTGGGGTGCCATCCTGATGTATGGCGGCCACAGGAGGGAACTGTCCGGGGGCGAGGCCCAGACCACCAACAACCGTATGGAGCTCACCGGAGTGATCGCCGCCCTGGAGGTGTTGAAGGAACCCTGTGTGGTGGAGCTGTACTCCGACAGCAAATATGTGATTGACGGCTTGGGCAAAGGTTGGGCCAAGGGGTGGCGGGCCCGGGGCTGGGTGAAGTCGGATAAAAAACCCGCTCTTAATCCCGACCTGTGGGGAAAGCTGCTGGACCTGTGCGAAAAGCATACCGTCAACCTGCACTGGGTGAAAGGTCACGCAGAAAATGAGTTCAATAACCGCTGTGACCAGCTGGCAGTAGCTGAAAGCCAGAAATATAAATAACAAAGACACAGGACTTATTTGTCCTGTGTCTTATTCTTCCTCTTTCGGTAACAGATCACCCGGTTGCCGCAGGTGGCGCAGCCCCGGCCGCACCCCCGCTTTGAACCGTAGTCGTTGTACAGCAGAATGGCGATGGGAATGCCAATCACCGCAGCAGCAAATAGTCCAATGGCAAAATATTCCATAGCTGTCTCCCTTTCAAATCAGTTAATGATTCAGTGTAAGCCTATCTTACAGAAAACGGATGAGAAATGCAAGAGGAAATAGTCTTGCCTTTTTCCGGAAAAAACGATACAATCGTTAAAGACAAGAATAAGAAGGTGAAACCATGTTTGAGGACCTGCTGTATCTGCTGCGGCGGAATGGGTTAAAGGTGTCCCTCACCGAGTGGATGACCTTGATGGAAGGGCTGCACAAAAACCTTCATAACGCCAGCTTTACCGGCTTTTATCACTTGGCGCGCTGTCTGCTGGTGAAGAGTGAAGCGGACTTCGATACCTTTGACCGCTCCTTTTTGGAGTATTTTAAGGATGTTCCCTTCCAACAGGAAGTATCCAAAGAGTTATTAGACTGGTTGGATAAACCAGACGTATTATCCAACTATGCCAACTGGGACGAAATCCAGGCCCTAAAAAATATGGGGCTGACTGAAGAAGAGATCGAGCGGATGCTCAAAGATCGGCTCGCGGAGCAGAACGAGGAGCACAACGGCGGAAATTATTGGGTGGGCACCCATGGCATGTCGGTATTTGGGAATTCCGGCCTCTCCCCCAAAGGAATCCGGGTGGGGGGAGAGTCTATGTACCGCCGGGCCTTTCGAGTGGCAGGAGAACGAAAGTTTCGGGACTTCCGCAGGGACAACACCTTGGACATCCGGCAGTTTCAAGTGGCGCTGCGCCACCTGCGGCAGTACTCCGGGTTGGTGGACCTCCCCCCTACCGAGTTTGATGTGGACCGTACCATCCAAGATACCGCCAACAACGGCGGTGTGTTAAAGGTGCGTTACAAACGCCCCCGAGAGAACACGGTAAAGGTGCTGCTGCTGATGGACTCCGGTGGTTCCATGGAGTATTACACCCAGTTGTGCTCCGCTCTGTTTCAAGCAGTGTCCAAGTCGGGACATTTCAAGGATTTAAAGGTGTACTATTTCCATAACTGCCCCTATGGCCGGCTGTATCACGACCCCGCTCTCATGTCTCGAAACAGCGTACCGACCGACTGGGTGCTGTCCAACCTGCCTGGAGAGTACAAGCTCATTTTTGTGGGGGACGCCCAGATGGCCCCCTATGAGTTGATGGGCGGCTACTATGGCCGCAGAGAGCAGGCGGACGGACCCCAGTGCGGTATGGACTGGCTGCGGCTGTTGAAGAGCCGCTTCCGGCATGTCATTTGGCTCAATCCCAGCCGCCGCCCCGACTGGGGCGCCTATTGGGCCCAGACTTACGACACCATAGCCCAAGAGTTCCCCATGTTTTCCCTTACGGTGGAAGGACTGGAGGAAGGGATGAAAAAGCTGCTGAGCAGATAACAAAAACCGGGCCCCGCTTTTGTAGCGGGACCCGATTTACATTTTAATCAGACAAGGCTGAGAACCAGAGTAATGATAATCCAGAGAATGGCCACCCACTTGGTCCAGCGAGCCAGTTTGGCGTCCAGGCTCTTGGCTTTATTTTTGGACAGGAAGGTATCAGCGCCGCCGGCAATGGCTCCGGACAGACCGGCACTCTTGCCAGACTGGAGCATGACCACAGCAATCACAGCCAGACCACAGATGACCTGAATAATAGTGAGAAACAGATTCATATTACTCGTTCCTTTCAAGGGCCCAGAGGCCGCAAAATTACAACACTTTCCGGAACCCCCGGAAGTATCCAACAGCATACCATAATTCCAGAGAAATTGCAAGGGTTTTCCGCGAATTTTAGGAATTTTCCCTTCGGACATAATAGGTAACACCATTTTGGCATACCTCGTTCAGCCGCCCAGTGTCCGTCAAATACTCGATGAAAAAACGGACATTGCGTTCAAAGCGCAGAGAACGGCGGGGCTTGTGGGTAAAAAGCTGATAAAATGTACAAGCCGCCTCGTCAATCTGGCTGGCAGTCATGGGCCGGTCCACCAGGGATAGGATTTCCCCGGCCCGGCGCTGAATCAGGGCCTGGTTGGCATCAATCAGGCCTTCAATCCTGGTTTTGGAACAGATGCCCCGATGGGCCATAATATAGGCGTCACAGTCTAAATGGCGCAGTTTTTCCCGGCTCTCAATCGCCATCTGCTGGCTCAGGTTATAGGGCAGCTTGGCGTTGAGAAACTCTTCGCTGAGCAGGGCGTCGGCGGTATAGCACACGTTGTCCGGGGTAATGGTGCAGATGTGCCCAGCGGAGTGGCCCGGGGTTTGGATGATCTGAAACTTCACACCGCCCAAGGTAAAGGGTGTGTCATTGGGAGGAATAAAGAAGTCGGGTTCGTGGACCATGCAGGCCGACTCCCGCTCCACTGTCTCTGGGGAGAGGGTAAGAAAGTAGCACTTCAAGGTGAGCAGAGAGGAACACATCCCCGCCTCCGGAAAGGTGAGGGCGATCTGTGCGCCGTACTTCTTTTGAAAATAGCCGTTGTTGGCGCAGTGGTCCACATGGGCGTGGGAGCACAGCACCCTGACCGGGGTCAGCCCGTTGACGGCCAGCGTCTCCTCCAGTGCCTCCCGCTCCTCCAGCAGTCCGGTGTCCAATAACACACACCGGTGTTCATCCAGCTTATACAGTGGAATGAGCTGGTTGGCCTCAATAACCCAGGTATTTCCCTTTACTTGTGTCAGCTGCATCCTGTTCCCCTCTTATCCATAAGATATGTGTTCCGTAGAAAAAGAAATGTCCTCTTCAAAGACGATCTCTCCCCGCTGGCATACGCCGCAGTCTGTAAAATTGAATACCGCGTTGTTTTCGGGAGGGAATGTGATGGAAAAGGGCTGAAGCTCTGACAAGTCTACCCAAAAGTTACAGGGCAGGTTCAAATGAACGACACCAGCTATAAAAATTTCTACATCGTAGTAATAGGACAAATCAAAGCTGCCCACAAGGTACAGCATTTCACCATCCAGCCCTTTGATTCTAAAATCTGAAATCTCATGGTCCCGGATATATCGGTTCAAAGCAACGACAGTGGACATAATATGATGCTGTTTCTGCTCGTCCATCAGTTCTCACATCTCCCGCTGCTTCAAATATACCATCAGCACCGCCACGTCTGCCGGAGACACCCCGGACACCCGCCCGGCCTGGCCTAGATTCCGGGGGCGGATAGCGTCCAGCTTTTGGCGGGCCTCCAGGCGAAGACCGTCGATGGACAGGTAGTCGATATCCTCCGGCATGGGCCGCTCCTCCAGACGTTTCACTTCCTCCACCTGGCGCAGCTGGCGGTCGATATAGCCGGCGTATTTGATGGTGATTTCCGCCTCGCGAACCACGGCCGGGGGCAGATCCGGTCGGTCGGGGTCGAAGGGAGCCAGATCAAAATAGGTCAGCCGGGGGCGGCGGAGCAGGTCGGTCAGCCGGGCGCCGTCCTTGACGGGGGGCTCTCCCCTCCTCTCCAGCAAGGCAGCCAGTTCGGCGGAGGGCGGTGTGCCGGTGTGCTCCAGACGGCGGACCTCCCGGTCCACAGCGGCATATTTTTCCAAAACCCTCTCATATTGTTCCCGGGAGACCAACCCCAATTCATAGCCGATGGGAGTGAGCCGCTGGTCGGCGTTGTCCTGGCGGTGAAGGAGGCGGTATTCGGTGCGGGAGGTCATCATGCGGTAGGGCTCGTTGGTGCCTTTAGTCACCAGATCGTCAATCAGCACCCCAATATACCCCTGGTCCCGGCGGAGAAGGAGGGGTGGCTTTCCCTGAAGGTTCAGTGCCGCATTTACCCCGGCAACAAAGCCCTGGACAGCGGCCTCTTCATAGCCGGAGGAACCGTTAAACTGTCCTGCACCATACAGACCGGAGACAGCTTTGGTCTCCAACGTTGCCTCCAGCTGGGTGGGGTCCACACAGTCGTATTCAATCGCATAGGCACAGCGAGTCATCTCGGCTTGTTCCAGACCGGGAATGGTGTGGAGCATCTCCACCTGCACTTCCTCCGGCAAGGAGGAGGAAAAGCCTTGGATGTACAGTTCCTCGGTATCAATGCCCATGGGCTCAATGAACAGCTGATGCCGGGTTTTGTCGGGGAAACGCTCCACTTTGGTCTCAATGGAGGGGCAATACCGGGGACCCACCCCCTCAATGGTGCCGTCGTAGAGAGGGGAACGGTCCAGATTTGCCCGGATGATCTCATGAGTGCGCTGGTTGGTATAGGTGAGGTAACACAACGCCCGGTTTTTTGGAGGTGTCTTGGTCTGAAAGGAAAAGGCCAGGCCCTCCTCGTCCCCCTCCTGGAGTTCCATTTTGGAAAAGTCCACGCTGCGGGCGTTGACTCGTGGCGGCGTACCTGTCTTAAAGCGGCGAATGGACAGCCCCAATTTGATCAGGCTTTGCGTCAGCGGCAGGGCGGCGGACAGACCGTCCGGGCCGGAATCCCGGACCACCTCCCCCACCACAATCCGGCCCCCCAGATGGGTGCCGGTGGCTACCACGGCGGCCTTGACCTGATACACCGCCCCGGTGTGAGTGACCACACCGGAGACTCTGCCCTGTTCGGTCAAAATGTCAACAACTTCCGCCTGCTTTACCCACAGGTTCTCCTGTTTTTCAAGGGTGTGCTTCATCACCTTCTGATACTCCCGGCGGTCGGCCTGGGCACGGAGGGACCAGACAGCCGGACCTTTGCTCCGGTTCAGCAGACGGTATTGGATGCAGGCTTTGTCCGCAGCATGGGCCATCTCGCCCCCCAAGGCGTCCAGTTCTCGGACCAGGTGGCCCTTCCCTGTGCCGCCGATGGCCGGATTGCAGGGCATATTGCCTACAGCGTCCAGGTTGACGGTGAAGCAAAGGGTTCGCATCCCCATCCGGGCAGCGGCCAAAGCGGCCTCAATCCCCGCATGGCCCGCCCCGATGACAGCGATATCAAATTGCCCAGCAAAATAGGTCTTCATGTAAACTCTACGCTCCAGTCAGAGGAAAGTGAATAAGGATCGGAAACCGTTTGCTGCCTTTCAATGGCAGCAATTCAACCGCCGTCATCAAACAGGTTTTTTAGGCGGTTTGATCATCCTATTATAGTCTATCCCAAGAAAAATTTCAAGGCGGCAGGACCCTCTATAAGAGAAAAGTGGACAGGATATCGGAATGAAACGGAACATTGTTCCGGCTTAATCGTTTATATAATTAAAGGAAGTGAAATATTTCGAATTCTCTTGACAGACTGGAACATATGTTGTATTCTTTTGATTGGAACAGATGTTTCGTTTTGGAATAGTCCGTTTTTTGGGACATACTCTGGTCTAAACTAACCTCATTGACTGACACGGAGGGATGGCACATGAAGACCATGTACTATAAAACATCCAATTTTATTCAGCACAGCGGCAATGTGGTGGATCTTGGGGAGTTTCGCCGCCGGCTGGACCTAGCGCAGCAGGACAGTTTAGCCCGACAGCCGGAGGAGGTTTCTGAGCCGGTATTCCGTCCGGTGGTGCTGACCATGGATGAAGAGGCGCGCCGGCGGGCACGTTGGGAACGCCGGGCTTGGACGCTGGACGCCTGCGCCAGTTTGGCGGTGGTGTTTATGACATTGGCCTTTGTTCTGTGGATTGTATGGTAGCGGCTGGAAGCGCTGCCGTCTGGTAGTTTCGTCAAAATAATCATAAATTCTAAGAAGAACGCCATGATTTTTTCAATGGCGTTCATTTATTTACATATTTTTAATAATTTTTATGATCCCGACGAAAAAAAGGGGTTGACGAAGAAAGGGAAAACGTGTATATTGTTGTTACCATTTTGTAACTCTTTTTTTACGATTGTCATTTTTGATTCCGGGATAAAGAGGTAATGACCATGAAACAAAGCAAACCGCAACAGCGGAGCGCCCGCCCCGAAGGGACGCTGCCGCCGCAGTCGGGAACGGTGCTGACCCTGCCGTCGCTGAAGAAAAAGGAGAAAAAGCCCTCTGTTGGAGAACAGCGGATGAAGTTAAAGCACTATTTCCAAGGGGCGGCAGAGTGGAGCCGGATTCATTTTCGCCGCTGGACCCACCTGTTTCACGGCGTGGCGGCCGGCAATCTTGCGGTGGGACCCATCTCCTTTCTGCTGGTAGCCGGGGCTTTGGGTACTGCCCTCACTCTGACCACCCTCTACTCCACCAGCTATGCCGTTATTGTGGACGGCCAGGAGGTGGGCATAGTGGCCGACCAAAGTGTGGTGGACCAAGCCATCCAGGTGGTGGAGGATCGGGGCAGCCGGCTTTTGGGCTATGACTATCAGGTGGAAAGTGAGATTGATTACAGCTTTGGCCTTACACTGAAAAGCGACCTGAGCCAAGTTCAGGAGATCAGCAACTACTTTTACGAGCAGCTTAACGAGGTCAGCGACCAACTGCGGGCCTATGAGGTGTTGCTGGATGGCAGAGTCATCGGTGCAGTAAAGGACCAGACCGCCCTCAACATCATGCTGGACGGCATCAAAGAGCAGTATATCACCGAATATACTGTGTCCTCCAGCTTTGTGGAGAACCTGTCGGTGAATACGGTCTATGCTGTGGACGATTTGATGGATGTGAGCCAGATTGAGGAGGCCCTCAAGGCCAACACCACCGGAGAGACCACCTATACAGTGGTGAAGGGAGACACCTATAACGGTATAGCCTACCGCAACGATATGTCCCTCAGCGACCTGATGGAGCTTAATCCAGAGGCCGATATCAACCGTCTAATGGTGGGCGATGTGCTCAACGTGAAGGAGATCATTCCTGCCCTGTCCGTCCAGACTACCGAACGGGTGACCTATACCGAGCCAATTGAATGCCCGGTAGAGACGGTGGAGGACAGCTCCATGTATAAGGGGGACTCCAAAATTCTCACCAAAGGCGAGGAGGGCGAGGCTCAGGTAAAGGCTGACGTTGTATATGTCAACGGCTATGAGCAGGAGCGCACCGTTTTGGAGAGCACCACCCTGCGGGAACCCACCACCACAGTGAAGGCTGTTGGAACCAAAGAGAAACCCAGAACCGCATCCACGGGCACCTTCATTTGGCCAACCAGCTCCCGGCGCATCAATTCCTATTTCGGTGGACGGAAGATTTTTGGCAGCTCCAATTATCACTCCGGCCTGGACATCCATGCAACCTACGGTGAGTCCATCAAAGCCGCCGACGGTGGAACGGTCACCTTTGCCGGCCGCCAGGGCAGTTATGGAAACCTGGTGATTATTACCCACGATAACGGCATTAAGACCTATTACGCCCACAATTCCAGCCTGTTGGTGTCGGTAGGAGATAAGGTCTATCAGGGTCAGGCCATCGCAAAGGCGGGCAGTACCGGCCGCTCTACCGGCGTCCACTGTCACTTTGAGGTTCGGGTGCGGGGAACTGCGGTTAACCCCTTGAATTATTTGAGATAGTCTGGCGGATAGGATCAGCACACGAAAAAACCGGTTCCCCACCGAGGGGAACCGGTTTTTTGCTATGGGTAGCCCCATAGTTTGTCTGTCACATATTGTTCGCCATAGGTGGCGTCGTAGAGGATATCGGTGAGAAGAGAGAGGCCCAGACCGTCGGTCCCCTGATCGGGCAGGTCGGCAGACAACACCCCATCCCGGCTCAGATGATAGTTGGCGCTGTCGATCACCCGGGTTTGAGACAGCTTGTCGATAAGCCGCCAGTAGAGGGGCATATCGGTTCCTGTCAGTTCCAAAAGCCGGGCCCCCAGGTAATGGCAGCCAGTGTCGTACCGGCTGCCCGGTTCGCCGGGCAGGTAGCTGGGGTCGTTGGACCAGATCAAATAGTCGGTGGCGTGGAAGCGGACAAAATCCTCCACACCCCAATCCTCCAATACCCAAGGGACCAGCCCCATGGCGGAATAGGAGGTGCCGCCGGTGGACAGTCCCAGCCCGGACCGGTGGTCGCCATAAAAAACAAGGATCACCGGTTCCTCCCGAGTTCGGAAATAGTCCACCAGCTTGCCGAGGGACTCGCTGGCGTTGTTCAGCCCCTGGGCACAGATCAAGATGTGTTCCGCGGCCTCTCCGGTCAAATCAGAGATGGGTTCCACATTGATTTCCTCCGGCGAATATTTTTCCAGCGGATAGGGGGTATGGTTTTCCATAGAGCTGGCATAGAGAAAGACCGGCCCCTCTCCCGCTGCTGCCTTGGTCTCAAACTGTGAAATCAGCAGGTCAGCCATCAAATCATCCGAGAAATACATGCCAGAGAAGTGGCCCTGCATAAACTCATTATAGTCCTCTGCCTCCGCTGCCGGGGGATAGAACTTGGCAAAATCCTCGCAGAAATAGATGTCGGAAAAGCCCAGAGAGGCAAAATAGGCCCCACGGTTATACACAGAGTCGTTGTACATGTGGATCATTGAGGTATAGTAGCCGCTGTCCCGCAGCAGATTGGGCACAGTGGGCAGACGGGTAAAGTACTCCTTTGGCCAGCTGTTCAACGGCTCGTTGTCCAGCAGACCGGAATTCATACCGGTGAGCACCTCCAACTCAATGTCACAAGTACCATAGCCAAAACTGCGGGTGCCAAAGGTGCCAGACACACTTTCTTTCTGGAGGGCGTGATATTCCTTCAGCGGATCATCTCGGAAGGACAGCCCCTCCAGTTGGGTGATATCGAAAAAGGATTCAGACAGGACCAGGATGACATTGGGCTGCTCCCGTGCTTCAAGCCGCCGGTTTCCGGTGTAGTCTTCCGCCTGGGCCAGCACCTGTTCCATATATTCCAGGGAGTAATCCTCCAGCGTTTTGGGGTGGAGGCTGACATACAAGGAGCGCCACAGCCCCAAAGGCACGCCGCAGGTGCTGTTGGCTGCCGCCTGAGACATGGCCATTTCCGTGCTCGCCCCCATGACAGAGAAGACCAGCGGTTCCGAATGGGTCCAAAAGATGGTGTAGAAGGCCAGTACGCACAGAGGGGCGCACAGCATCGCGCTCCACTCCCAGTTCACCCGCAGAGGCCGGGCGAAAAACAGGCATAGCAGCAACCACACTACCCCCGCCCCAATAGCCAGCCAGCTGTTGCGCCGCAGAACCAGCGAGGCGCTGTTCAGATTGGCAATTTGGGTGGCCTGGCCGATGAGGGCAAAGTCACCCAGGAGCAGAGGTGTCATGGTGATAAGCACCTTGAAGTAGTTGACAAAGGAGAGGATCATGCAGGCAAGCCCGGTGATAAGGTTGCCCAAGAACAGACAGTGGAGAAAAAAGGTGAGGGCAAGGACCACCAGTCCAAAAAATAAGGCGGTGAACCAAGTGCGGTGCAAGGCCAGTCCGGCCAGGGCGCGGCGGATGGACTGGCTTTCAACAAGGAGGGCCAGTTCCGCCCACACCAGGCCGGACAGCAGGCAGGCAAAGACCGAAAGCGGCCACCGCCAGAGCACAGGCGGCGTCAGGCGGTCCTGTAGTTTTATCATCTGTCTCATAAATTAGTAGGCCAGCTTTTCCTCCAGCCAGGCTCTGACCTCGCTGATTGGGACGCGCTCCTGTTCCATGGTATCCCGGTTGCGGATGGTGACACAGTGGTCGGCGGGGGTACTCTCGTCCCCCACGGTCTGGAAGTCCAGGGTGATGCAGTAGGGAGTACCGATCTCGTCCTGGCGGCGGTAGCGCTTGCCGATGGAGCCAGCGTCGTCATAGTCCACCATAAAATGCTTCGACAGCTCCTGATACAGCTCTTGGGCGGGGCCGGACAGCACCTCTTTTTTAGACAGGGGGAGGATAGCGGCCTTGAAGGGGGCCAGCGCAGGGTGGAGATGGAGGACCGTACGCACATCGTCGTTGCCCTTCTTATCCTGGCCCACCACTTCCTCGTCATAGGCGTTGCACAGGAAGGCCAGCAGCATCCGCTCCACGCCCAAGGAGGGCTCGATAACATAGGGGATATAATGTTCGTTTTTCTCCTGATCGTAATAGGTCAGATCCTTGCCGGAGGTGGTCTGGTGGGCGGTTAGGTCAAAGTTGGTCCGGCTGGCTACCCCCCACAGCTCACCCCATTCGGTGAAGGGGAAGGCAAACTCAAAGTCGGTGGTGGCGTTGGAGTAGTGGCTCAGCTCCTCGGGGTCGTGGTCCCGGAGCCGCAGGTTTTCCTCCTTGATGCCCAGGCCCAGGAGCCACTGGTGGCAGAAGTCCTTCCAGTACTTGAACCACTCCAGCTCGGTGCCCGGCTGGCAGAAGAACTCCAGCTCCATCTGCTCGAACTCCCGGGTGCGGAAGATGAAGTTGCCCGGGGTGATCTCGTTGCGGAAGGACTTGCCGATCTGGCACACGCCGAAGGGCAGCTTGCGCCGGGTGGAGCGCTGGACGTTGACGAAGTTGGTGAAGATGCCCTGGGCGGTCTCGGGCCGGAGGTAGACGGTGTTCTTGGCGTCCTCAGTGACCCCCTGGAAGGTCTTGAACATCAGGTTGAACTGCCGGATGTCCGTCCAGTTGAACTTGCCGCAGGTGGGGCAGGCGATCTGGTGCTCGTCCATAAAGGCCTTCATCTCGGCCTGGCTCATGGCGTCCACGCTGCGGCCTAAATCAAAGCTGTTCTCCTGGCACCAGTCCTCGATCACCTTGTCGGCCCGGAAGCGCTCCTTGCACTCCTTGCAGTCCATCAGCGGGTCGGAGAAGCCGCCCACGTGGCCGGAGGCCACCCACACCTGGGGGTTCATCAGAATGGCGGCATCCAGCCCCACATTGTAGGGGTTTTCCTGGACAAACTTCTTCCACCAGGCTTTCTTGATGTTGTTTTTCAGCTCCACGCCCAGAGGGCCGTAGTCCCAGGTGTTGGCCAGTCCGCCGTAGATTTCGCTGCCGGCGAAGATGAAGCCCCGGCCCTTGCACAGAGCTACGATTTTTTCCATGGTCTTTTCGCTGTTTTTCATTGTGATTCTCCTTTTTTGTTGGTGTGCCCTCGCCGGGCGGGCGTTCCTTTTCTTGGAAGAAAAAGAACCAAAAAGAACGTATGCGCAAAACTTCGTTTTGCTTCTCTGGCTCAAGGCAGAAAAAACGCCCCGAGCCTCTTCGGCTCAGGGCGAACAGAAGCTGTCCGTGGTTCCACCTGAATTTCCCCGTGTGGGGACACTCTGACCCGGTAACGGCGGGGGGACCGGCGGGGCATTTCCTCCCCGCGCTCCAGGGTGCCTTCCCTCCCCCAGCCTCGGAGGATTTTCACCAGCCATCCTCTCTCTGAAATCCCGCTGTGGGGTACTCTTCCCTGTCTTCGCTTTATGGATTCTTATTGTATGACACTTTTTCTTCTCTGTCAAGGAAAATTAGGGATTTTTAATCTCTTTTTGATCCAGTTTTTCCAGATGTGCCCGGAGCACCAAATTGATATAGCTGGACAGAGAACGGTCCTCCCTCTCAGCCAACGACTTTATTTTACATAAAACAGGATCATCAAGCGTAATGCTCACCGACGTTTTAATTGGCTTCATAGAATCACTCCCCAACCGGAATGATACTATTATTTCTCGTGCAATATTGACAAATCATGGTGAATCGTGTAAATTAGTTTTAAATAGCAGGGGGAGAAAATATCATGTATAGTAACGAGTTTGAACAAGCCTTCTCTCAGTTTTTGGAGCGCCGGGAGTATGACGAGGCGGAGAGCTATCTGTTTTCCATGATACGGCTGTCCTTTGTGGCGGGCTGGCGGGCCGCAGGGGGTTCCCCCCTCCAGGAAGAACGTATTTTCCAGCTTCTGGATTTTTCCAAGGAGGAAGAGGGATAGAGAAAAGCAGCCCCAGGGAGATTCTTCCCCGGAGCCGCTTTTTTACATCTCGTGACGGTTGAGCAGGGTGTGCTTGATATCCCACAGCTTCTGGGACAGGTCTACATAGTAGTTGTGGGGGTTTTCAAAGCGCTTCACTTCATCCCACAGAGCATCCACCTGCCGCTGGCAGTAAGCCCGGCTGGACTGGAGGTCGGGCACCGCATACACCAGCTCGCCCCCCTGGAAAATCGGGACCATCAGTTCCCGAGCTTCAATATCGGTATAGACCTTTCGTTTCCAGGTGGCGTCCGGGTCAAAGAGCTCCAAGGGCTGGTCAAAGTCAAACACCTCGTCGTGGAGGCAGATTAGGTCGGCCTCCGCCTTGCCGGTGTCCTTGGAGAAGATTCGGTAAATCTTTTTAAAGTGGGGCGTGGTAATTTTGGCGGCGTTCTCACTGATTTTGATTTTAGGGATGATGTTTCCCTGGTCGTCCTCAATGGCGGCCAGCTTATAGACTCCTCCAAACACCGGCTCGGACCGAGAGGTGATAAGCCGCTCGCCCACGCCGAAGGAGTCGATGCGGGCCCCTTGCCGAACCAGGTCCCGAATGATGTATTCGTCCAGGGCGTTGGAAGCCACAATCTTGCACTCCTGGAAGCCCGCCGCGTCCAGCATCTCCCGAGCTTTTTGCGACAGATAGGTCAAATCGCCCGAGTCCAGCCGGATACCGCATTTGGTGATGCCCATGGGGACCAGGACTTCACGGAAGGCCCGGATGGCGTTGGGCACCCCGGATTTGAGGACATTATAGGTGTCCACCAGCAGGGTGGCGTTGTTGGGGTAGAGCTGGCAATAGGTCCGAAAGGCGGTATATTCGTCGGGGAACATCTGAACCCAGGAGTGGGCCATGGTTCCGGTGGCAGGGGAGCCGTACCGCTGGTCGGCCATGGTACAGGCGGTGGCGGCACAGCCGGCGATGTAGCTGGCCCGGGCCCCCAGCAGAGCGCCGTCTGCCCCCTGGGCCCGGCGGGAGCCAAATTCCGCCACCGGCCGGCCCTCTGCGGCCCGGACAATGCGGTTTGACTTGGTGGCAATCAGACTCTGATGGTTCAAGGTGAGGAGGATAAAGGTCTCGACGAACTGGGCCTGGATGGCGGG
This sequence comes from uncultured Bacillota bacterium, assembly GCA_947172355.1. Lineage (GTDB taxonomy): Bacteria > Bacillota > Clostridia > Oscillospirales > Oscillospiraceae > Lawsonibacter. Next base: position 2,820 of record CAMWBA010000051.1, on the reverse strand, counting down.
GGCGCGGACGGTGAGAATGGGTTCATTGGGGAAAACCGGGGTGCCCTCAGGGACGGCCCAGATGTCGCCGGTGAACTTAAACTCCCGGAGGAAGGCCAGAAACTCTTCGCTGAAGCAGCCCTTAGTGCGCAGATAGGCCACATCCTCCTCGTCAAACCGCAGTTCTTGGATGTACTCCACCACCTGGGCCAGACCGGCAGCGATGGCAAAGCCCCCCTTATCAGGGACGGAGCGGTAGAACACGTCAAAGTAGCAGATGCGGTCCTGCAAACCGGTCTGAAAGTAGCCGTTGGCCATGGTCAGCTCGTAGAAGTCGCACAGCATGGTCAGATTGGTTTTCGCTTTCATAGAGAAAGCCTCCTTCGTCGGGGGTGACAAGACACCCTCTCGTTTGAACCTAATTATACACGCTGAGGAAAAAAATGCAAGGGTTTGTGAAACCAAAAACCGCCCGCCCGTGATATGATAAGTGAAAGCAGCTTTCAAAACAGTTCGGGAGCTTTTCTTATGCGGGAAGAGATTATCTTGCAAAAAATATATGCCGGCGATCCCGCCGGCCTGGAGGCGCTGATGGAGCGCTACATCCCCTACGTCTCCGCAGTGGTGTGGAACATTCTGCGCAATTCCATGTCCATTGAGGACGGGGAGGAGGTGGTGTCCGATGTGTTTATGGCCGCGTGGCGGCAGCCATCGGCCCTGCGTCCAGGCTCGGTGAAGAGCTGGCTGGGGGCGGTAGCCCGGAATAAGGCCAAAAACAGGCTACGGAAGATGAATCGGACCCTGCCTCTGGAGGAGGACGCCCTGGACATCCCCGGCCCCGACGACCCGCCCGGCGATCTGGAGCGGGCGGAGGAGCGGCGTCTGGTCCGTCAGGCGGTGGATGCCCTGCCCGACCTGGATCGGGAGATTTTTCTCCGGCATTACTACTATGCACAGACCGTACAGGAGATTGCACAGCGTATGCGCCTCAACGAATCCACCATAAAAACCAAGCTCCGGCGGGGCCGGATGAAGCTGAAAGAGATTTTGACGAGGGAGGGGTTTCTCCGTGAAGCATAACATTTCGGACCTGCTGGACCGCTATCCGGCGGAGGACGTGGAATTGGGCGGAATTACCCCCTATTCCTCCACAAGAATTAAGGAGATTACTATGAAAAAGATTATGAATGCCAATACATCCGCAACTCAGGCCAAGGCCCGTGCCCGTATAAGGCCCACCCGTCTGCTCATTGCTGCCGCTGTGGTGGCCGCCCTGTCCGTCTCTGCCCTGGCGGCCACCCATATGTTCAAAGGCGGAGAGCTGTTCGGGGACGTGTTCTCCCAGGACAGAGGCAGCGCCCTGTCCCAAGGACAGATGGACGCCATCGACCGGCTGGTCCAGACCTTCCAGGGCCAGGACGGTTCCATTCCCGCCGCCGTCACCGACAACGGGGCCAGCATCACCCCCATCGCAGCCCTGGCTGACGAGAACATCTACTACCTGCGCCTGCGGGTGGAGGCCCCGGAGGGGACCGCTCTGCCCGACCTTGACTGGGACAGGGACGAGGCTGTCTATCAGCTCTTTGGCCCCGAGGCGGCCGACCGCCTCACCCTGGAGCCCGCTCAGGGAGCCTATCCGGCGGACGCCTTCGGCTATCAGCTGAACTTCCGCCCCCTGCCCGACAGCGAGCCCAACGACAATGTAAAGGAATTCGTGGTGCAGTTTACCAACCTCAGCGACGAGGGGATTGCCCTGAACGACGGGGTATCCAAGCGGCTTACCATCCACGGCCTGTGGACGCAGGACTCGGACAAAGTCTATACCCCCATTTTCACTGGAGAATTTGCCTTCGACATTGGCCTGAATTTCCAATCTCAGCTGCTGGACCTGGCTGTGGACGGCCTCACCTGGAGCACCCGGGCAGAAGACGGGTTCCGGGGCGTGGCCTACGACGTAACCAACACCGTGAAGCAAATGTCCCTATCCCCGCTGAGCCTGTCCTACCGCTACACCACCACCCTGCCGAAAGACAACAACTGGATTGGCGCCGGCCTGGGCCCTGTGGAAATCGTTTTGAAGGACGGCACGGCGATCCTCTGTATCCAAGGCTGCGACACAGATGTTGGCGATTCCCAGATCGGCACGCGGGAGCTGGAGGGCTTTGTTGTCTTCGACCAGCCCCTTGACCTGAGCCAGGTGGACTATGTGCAGTACGGGGAGAACAAGATTCCCGTCAACGCCGGATAATTTCCAGCTTTTGAGACATACTGAACCCACAGCGGTGCTCACATTCCCGCCCGAAAGGGCGGGAATCAATACTATCGCAAGGAGGGTTCATTATGTCCGACAAAACTGAGGCCTTTCTCCACAGCCAGACCCGGGAAAATCTCATGCGGGCCTTCGCCGGGGAGAGCCAGGCCCGCAACCGCTACACCATCGCCGCCGGAGTGGCCAACAAGGCGGGGTTGGCCGTCATCCAGGGGGTATTCCTCTTTACCGCCGAGCAGGAGCGGGTCCACGCCAAGCAGTTTTATTCCGCCCTGGAGGACTGCGCCGGCCAGACCGTCAAGGTGGACGGCACCTACCCGGTGGATATCTACTCCGGGGTGCTGGACTACCTGCGCGCCGCCCAGCACAACGAGTATCAGGAGTGGGAGCACGACTACGACCATTTCGCCAAGACCGCTATGAGCGAGGGCTTTCCCCTGGTGGGAAAGCTCTTTGAAAACATCGCCCGGGTGGAGAAAACCCACGGGGACCGGTTTGGAAAGTTTGCCGACCTGATGGAGAAAAATCAGTTGTTTTTCTCCGAGATAGAGGTGCAGTGGATGTGCCTGCAC
>CAMWBA010000050.1 GCA_947172355.1 uncultured Bacillota bacterium | reverse complement strand
ACCGCTGACCTCTTGAATGCCATTCAAGCGCTCTCCCAGCTGAGCTATACCCCCAAATACACTGCGTTGGACGGGTACTCCGTTCAGCGCAAGTGGTATCTTACCAGAAATACCGAGGTTTGTCAACGGCAAAATGCAAGTTTTTATAAATTTTTCCACAGATTTTGTTGGAGGAAACGACAGGCACCCGCAGAGACACAGCCGGCGCCTGTCGTTTCAGCCCATCCTAACCTATCATAAGTTCAAAGATGTGATAGCCTCTTCCATCTGTCGAACTGAGCGGTCAAGCTCCTGCTTCTCAGAAGAGCTGAGTGGGATCTCCAGAATATCCTCCAGGCCGTTCTGGCCTACAACAGAGGGGATACTCAGCGCAAGTCCGGACAAACCATACTGCCCGTTAGGCACAACCGAGACCGGAAGTACAGCATGTTCATTTTTCACAATACACTGAGCAATACGCCCCACAGCCATCGCGATGCCATAACAGGTGACCCCTTTGCGGCGTATGATTTCATAAGCACTGTTGCGGACCTCCTGATACAGCATGTCCATATTTTCCCGATCGAGTTCCCGTCCCCGGATACGGCAGAAGTCCTCCAAAGCCAGTCCAGAAACATTGGCTTCACTCCACACAGCCAGTTCGCTGTCGCCATGCTCACCAATGATGAACGCATGGATGTTCCGGCTGTCCACTCCCAGCTCTGCACCCAGCAGCTGTTTGAGACGCCCGGTGTCCAAGACAGTTCCGGAACCCAACACCCGCTCCCGGGGATAACCGGACAGTTTCCAGGCGGTATAAGTCAGCACATCCACCGGATTGGAGACGATCAACAGGATGCCGCCGCAGTCGCGGGCGGTAATCTCTCCAATAACCCCTTGGATGATTTCAGCGTTTCTGCCAATGAGGTCCAGCCGGCTTTCCCCAGGCTTTTGGTTGGCCCCGGCGGTAATGACAATGAGCGCACAGTCGGTGATGTCATCATAGGTCCCTGCGGTAATCTCCATGGACGCACCGTAGGGCAGTCCATCCCGCAGGTCCATAGCCTCTCCTTCCGCCTTGTCCCGGTTTACATCCAACAGAACAAGGCTAGAGAACAGCCCTTGCTGCAAAAAGCGAAACGCGATGGACGCGCCCACCGCGCCGCAGCCAATAATAGCCGCCTTTCTATGGTTGACGTTCATAGGTTCCTCCTTGACGCAGTTGATTCCGCAACTTACTATTCTCTTTTTTCGGAAAACTATACGGGGAGGGACAGGTCAACCGCCTGTCCCTCCCCATGGGTAGATTTATTGTTCCGGTTTTTCCGGCTCTGCGCAGCGCAGTACATCCTCATAAAAGGCGTCCAGTTTCTTCTGGGTGGGGAAAAGGGCCACATACATCTGGTTGCCCATGGCATCGGAGAGCGCGTCGGGAATGCGTTCCACCATGCGCATCTGCTTGCCATACTTTTTCAGCAGGGCCTCATGGTCCAGAGCAAAATTCTTTCCATCCCGCCGGCCAGCAAAGGCACAGAAGGCGTGTTCCCCCACAGGGACGGTGGATTGGTCAAAGGCGATCATATCGGCCCAAATTTTGTACACGTTGGTGGAGTGGGCAAAGTTAATCATATCGGGAGTGAAACCGCCGCAGGGACGCATATTCACCTCCAAGGCAACCACGTCGCCTTTTTTGCCCATTCCCTCCTGGTCCTGGTCCAAGCGGAAGAACTCAAAATGGACAAAACGGCTCTTCACACCAAAGCTCTTCACCGCCGCCCGACCGGCCTTTCGGGTGTCAGCAGGGAGGGCTTTTAGGATATAGTAAACGGAATTGTCCAAGTCATTTACTATATCCATAATGGACATTGGGGTAATGTTGCCCGTCTCAAAGAGGGGGTCGCCATTGGAGTCGATAATGGCATCATAAGAATTGACGGTGGCATGTATGAACTCCTCCATGATATAGGGGACGTTCTGGTCCCGTTCCGCCAGGAAAGCACGCAGCTCCTCCTGACAGCCCAGCTTGTAGGTGTGAGAGGCACCCACGCCGTTGTCCGGCTTGACAATCACAGGCCAGCCCACCTGCTTGATAAACTTCAGACAGCCGGCCTCATTGTCTACCAGGTGGTAGCGGGCGGTAGGGATCCCCACGGCCTGGTAGTATTCCTTCATCTTGGACTTATACTTTACTCGGGGCATATCCTCTGTCTGGAAGCCGCTGGTAATATGGAAATCGGTCCGCAGCCGGGCGTCCTGCTCCAGCCAATACTCATTGTTGGACTCCAGCCAGTCGATGCGGCCGTATTTGAAGGCGAAAAAGGCCACCGCCCGATACACTTCGTCGTAGTTTTCCAGACTGCCGACCTTATAGTACTCGGTGAGGCTGTTCTTCAAGTCCTGACTCAGCTCATCATAGGGCTGGTCGCCCACTCCCAGTACATTGAGCCCGTTGTTTTTCAGTTCCCGGCAGAACTTCCAATAGTTGGTGGGGAAATTGGGGGAAATAAAGACACAATTTTTCATAACACACACTCCTGTTCTCTTTATATGTAATACATTCCGCCAATCCAGCTTCCGCGAAACAGGGGACGGATTGGAAGATACTGTATTGCTTTAACTCGTTGATGTGAAGGGTTAAAATTTGGGGCCGCCGCATTGGGCGGCCCGTTTGCGGGAATGTCAATCCAGCAGATAGGGCAGAAAATATTCGGTCTGTTTATACCACCAGGGCCAGTCGTGGTTTACATCCCAGCCCCACAGGTCTACCCAAATGTTGATGCCCTTCTCCTCAAAGATCTGCTTGAGGCGGCGGGTCGTCTCCGGACGCTCCCAGGCCCCTTGGCCCACACAGATCACCCCTTTTTTCTGATTGTACAGATTGATATAGGGGTGGTCGTCCGGCATGTTGGCCATACAGTCCACCAGAGAGTTGAGGTAGACAAACTCATCCGAGTAGTCCCCAAAGCCATAGGTTCCGGTGTACAGTCCGCTGAGAGCCAGCACCCGGTCGAACAGGTCAGGGCGGCGGAAAAACAGGTTGGCGGCGTGGGTGGCCCCCAGGCTGCATCCAAACACCATCACACCCGGTTCCCCGGTCCAGCCGTTGCGGTCGTTGACCATGGAGCGCATAAAGGGAACCATCTCGTCAGTGAGGTAGCGCATCCACTGTTCGTGGCGGCGGACCCGCCAATAGGGGTCGCCCTGGGCCGACCAAGTTTCCTGGTCCATAGTGTCGATACTGAAGACCATCGCCTTGCCCGATTCAATCCAAGGGGACCACACGTCGGTCATCTTGAAGTTTTCAAAGTCCACAAACCGCCCGTCCTGACAGGGGATAAACAGCACTGGCCGGCCAGCATGACCATAGACCTTGCACTCCATATCCCGGCCCAGGGCCGGACTGTAATTCTTAAAATACTGCGTTTCCATTGGTCATTCCTCCATTGGTTCCCGCCCATAGAGCAGGGCGTTTAGAAAAAAGGGAATCTGCCGCTCCCAGCTGGCCTCGCTGTGGTCGCCGCCGGGGACAATACGGAAATCCAGAAGTATCTCCTTCTCCAAGAGACGCTGGGCGGTCCTGCCCAGGTCCCGGAGCATATGAGCATGATTGGACAGCTCTTGAGAGCCATAGTCCATATAGAGCACCGTACCGGGAGCCGGACGGGAGGCGCGGATCAGTCCCTCCACTTTTCCGGGGGCCACCCACAAAGAGGGGGAGAGGGCTGCTGCCCGGGAGAAGATATGGTTGTATTCCAGCAGGGCGTACAAACTCATCAGCCCGCCCATGGAGCTACCGGCGATGAAGGTGTCTTCCCGTCCGGGCAGGGTGGGAAACTCTTGGTCAATTTCCGGTTTGAATACCTTGGTAAACCACTCCATCGTAAGTTTTCCCCGGCCAAGGATCTGCTTGGTGCGGTTATAGCGGAAGGAATAGGGAGAGTATTCCGACAGCCTGCCGTGATCGGGGTCGTGGTTGCACTCCACCGCTGCCACAATGAGGGGGGTGTCGGTATACTCCAAATACTCCTTCATCCCCCAGGACTTCCCATAGGTGGCGTCCTCATCGAAAAACACATTGTGGCCGTCAAACATATAGAGCACCGGAAACCGCTGCTCCGGGTTGTCATTCCACCAGTCGGGCAGATAGACATAGGCCCGGCGGGACTGATCTCCGGTAAGTTCCGGGATAGTAAGTTCCCATTGGTGAATCATGGAAAAAGCCTCCTTCCAACTCTGGGCCGCGTCAGAAAAGAAAGCCGGAAGGGATAACGCGGTTCTAGTTTGTTATTATAGCACGCCTCATTTTAAAATGCAAACCCAGATTGTTATCATAAATTTTAGGTTATCTCAAATTTGAAACATACGTTAAGCCTCACCAGTATTCTTCTCAATAAAATTTGAGATAGAGTAAGTTTAACCACTACCTAAATACAAAAGGCAGCGGCAGCCGTAGGCGGCTTGAAAATCGGAAACAGCGGCTCCCGATTGCACAGAGGCTTGGGGGCGGTTGGCCACCAACAAGCAAACGGGTCGGTATATACCGAGCCATTGCCTGCCGCTGCCATCAGCCCATCAAATATGGCTTGTGCATTGGTCGCTTTCGTGTTATACTGATGGCTATCAGGAACCGATAAATCAAGAGTTTGGATAGATGATGCCATGTGAAGAAAAGTATTTTAATATTGTTGGCTCTTGTTCCTGTAATAGTTGGATATTTGTTAATGTCTTGATTAATGTCTCAACTTTATTTATACAACATCGTTGATGACCAACCACATATTTCGGGTCAAATAGTTGGTCACACTATGGCGAAAGCGTCGCGCATCTTCAAGGTCTTTGCACAGTACCAGAATGTCGTCAGCGTATTGGCAGCCGCAATCAACAGAATGCTTCATCAAGCGGTGTCACAGAAGAACAAACAATAACAGCGGAGGAAATGACATGAACAAACTGCACAAGATAGTTTTAAGTTTTCTGGTACTTTCGCTGCCCCTACTGTCTGGCTGCGCCAAAAGCAGCAGCGAACTGCTCGTTGAGCCCACGCCCAAAACGGATCCAACAAGCCAACCTTCCATCTCGGAAGCGTCGTCCTCTGAGGAAGAGCCTGCCCCCATCTTCATCACCTTTGAGGGGACCGACCTGGAAGGGAACGCGGTTTCCCAGGAGGTCTTTTCCCAGTCCAAACTCACCATGGTCAACGTGTGGGCTACCTACTGCAACCCATGTCTGCGGGAGATGCCAGGTTTGGGGGAGCTGGCGGCAGAGTATGACTGTTCGGAATTCCAGATCATCGGCATCGTCAGCGATGTGATGGAGGGCGAGGACCAGTCGCTTGTGGAAGACCTGATCCAGCAGACAGGCGCAAATTATCCACATCTGCTGGCCAACGACTCCATCGGTCAGGCGATTCTGTCCAGCGTAAGCGGAGTCCCCACCACCTTCTTTTTTGATGGAGAGGGAGCGTACCTGGGTGGTGTTGTCGGCTCCGCCGAAAAGTCGGCCTGGGAGGAGATCATCAATGAACTTTTGGAAGAACAGTAGGCCCTGGATATTGGGCATCCTGACCGGAGGAATCTTTCTCGGGCTTGGAGCCTTTCAAGGGCAGCTGGACGTGATCTGGCGAAAGGCAGTGATGATCTGTCTGGAGTGCATTGGGATTGGGTGAAGCGATGAAACGACTTCGACTGATGGTACAGCTGCTCGTTACCATCGTGACAAACGGATATCTGTACGGCTTTCTCAACGGAAAAATCTACCGGGGCGGGCTGAAATACATCTGCGTCCCGGGGTTGAATTGCTACTCCTGCCCGGGGGCTGTTGCTTCGTGCCCCATTGGGGCCCTCCAGGCCCTGCTGAACCAGCGGGGCTTCCAGGTTCCCTTTGCCGCGTTGGGCTTCTTCTTCCTCTTCGGCAGCCTTCTGGGACGCTTTGTCTGCGGCTGGCTGTGCCCCTTTGGGCTGGTGCAAGACCTCCTACACAAAATCCCCGTCTTCAAAAAGAAAAAGCGCCTGCCTGGCCACAACACTCTGAAGTATGGAAAGTACGCAGTCCTGATCCTGCTGGTGTGCGTTGGCTCCATGTTCCTGTTGGGCGGTTTCGCCAAGGTCCCGGCCTTCTGCAAATACCTGTGTCCGTCGGGCACCCTGTTAGGGGCGCTCCCTCTGCTGGGTGCAAACGAGGCCCTGCGGAGTCAGGCCGGTGGATTATTCCTCTGGAAACTTGGAGTTTTAATCGGCATTGTGTTGCTGTCCATCAAGATTTACCGCCCCTTCTGTCAATATCTGTGTCCGCTGGGAGCTATTTACGGCTGGTTTAACCGATTCAGCCTGGTGCAAATTCATTGGGAACAGGAGTTGTGCGTGTTCTGTATGGCCTGCGAAACAGCCTGCCCAGTTGCACTCTCCCTACAGGAGATTTCCCACTCCCCGGAGTGCATCCGGTGCGGCAAATGCGTGGATGCCTGTCCGAAAAAATGCCTGCACTTCTCCGGCAAGAGCCGCTCCAAGTATAAACCATAGAAATCACAGCCATCCTAACCCTAATGAGGTGATAGGATGGACTCTATATGGACAAAAACGACACAGCTGCCCCAATTTGAGCCGCTCCGGTCAGACCTAAACACCGATATACTCATCATCGGCGGCGGTATGGCCGGGCTTTTATGCGCCTACAAGCTGGCCCAAACGGGGGTGGACTATACCTTGGTGGAGGCGGGCCGCATCTGCGGCGGCATTACCAAAAACACTACGGCAAAGATCACCTCCCAGCACGGCCTGATCTACGACAAGCTGATTCGGGAGTTCGGCGTGGAACGGGCCCGGCTCTACCTGGAGGCCAACCAGGAGGCACTGGAGGAATATCGAACCCTGTGCAAAAGCATCGACTGCGAGTTTCTGGATAAGGACGCCTTCGTCTACTCCCTAGACAGCCGGAAGAAGCTGGACCAGGAGCTGAAGGCATTGGACAAGCTGGGGTTCGGGGCGGAATTTGTAACCGATATTCCTCTCCCCTTCCCCACAGCAGGGGCGGTAAAGTTCCCCCGTCAGGCCCAGTTTCACCCCTTGAACTTCATTGCCGCCATCACCAAGGGCCTGCGGCTCTTTGAGCACACCAAGGTCCTGGAGTTGGGCCCCGGCAGAGCTGTCACAAATGGCGGGACCATCTCGGCGGGAAAAATCATCGTGGCTACCCACTTCCCCATTCTCAATAAACATGGCGGATATTTTCTCAAGTTGTACCAGCACCGCTCCTATGTTCTGGCCCTGAAAAACGCTCCGGACGTCAACGGTATGTATTTGGACGAGGATGAAAAGGGGCTGTCCTTCCGGAATTATGGCGATCTGCTGCTTCTAGGCGGCGGCAGTCACCGGACGGGTAAAGAGGGCGGCGGCTGGCAGGAGCTGGAGCGTTTCTCCTGCCGGGACTACTCCGACGCTCAAATCGTGGCCCGCTGGGCCACCCAGGACTGCATGACATTGGACGGCGTTCCCTATATCGGACCCTACTCCAAGGGCACCGTCGGCCTCTATGTGGCCACCGGCTTCAACAAGTGGGGCATGACCTCCTCTATGGCGGCGGCGGCGGTTTTGACCGACTTGGTATTGGAACGAAAAAATCCTTATTCAGAGCTGTTCTCCCCCTCCCGGACCATGCTTCGTCCCCAGCTGGCGGTGAACAGCCTGGAGTCCGCCTTGGGAATCCTGACCCCCACTGTCCCCCGGTGCCCCCATATGGGCTGTGCGTTGAAGTACAATGCCGCCGAACACAGCTGGGACTGTCCCTGTCACGGTTCCCGCTTTGGGGAGGACGGGACCCTCATCGACAACCCGGCCACCGGCGATAAAACGTAAGTTGGATGCCAGACGGATTTGCTCCATCTGGCATTTTTGATTTCTGAAAGCATATTCATGAACTGAGGTGCTGCAGCTTGGAAAGCGCATAGAGAGAACTGGTCAGCATCCTGCCGGACCACATCCGTTCCCTCGGTCTCATATCAAACTCCACCTATTCCGGGACGGTTGATTTGGTGTATTCTATGATAGGTTTCCCGGAGTTTTTCCGGTATCCTGTGTGCTTAACAGAGGAGGCGAGCAGACACGAATGTACTCAGAATACGCAATGAGATGCGCAGTAGGAAAACCATCTTTGGCCTTCCTCTGTGGGTGACCTTTTACCCCAGAGTGTCCACCGGAAAGGACGAGCAGAGCAACCGTTTGGAAAATCAAATTCAATATTATACCGCGTTGATAAAATCGAAACCCAACTGGACCTATATAGAGGGATATATCAATGACAGATGGAGCGGAATCAACTTCGACAGGCCGAGTTTCCGCTAGATGGCGCAGATAATCGAAGCCGGTGAGGTAGGGGACTGTCATTATCAAGGATATGTCCCGCCTGGGCCGGAACGATCTGCAAGTGGGGATGTATGGACATTGTATTTGTGAAGAACGATTCCGCTTCATCGCCGTCAATGACAATGCAGACTCAGTGGAGTACTTGGGCCACACGGAGGATTTTAAAAGCACATCCAAAAACTACCACTGCAAGAAGCGGGTCAAGACCGCCAAGGAGGAGCGCAAGCTGTTCCGGGACACCCACTCGGACATCGTGGATGAGCACACTTTCCAGGTGGCGCAGGAGATACGCGCCCACCGCCACAGGCCGACGGCTGCGGGGCGAAGCTCCAATACTGAACGCCAACGCATTCTCTCCCAATCAGGACTTCTTCAACTGCGGCAACTACCACAGCAACACGGAAACCTGCACCGCTCACTTTATCCGGTCGGTGACGTTGGAGAAAATCTTGTTGGCCCACATGAAGTGCGTTCTGGCCTATGTCCAGCAGTTTGAAACGGCCTTTGTGAAACGGGAGATGGAGAAAGCCAGCCTCAAGCGCCAGACCTCCGTAGAAAAGGCCAAGCTGGGCATTGTGACGCTGAAGCGGTGGGATGAGGACTTGGATATGCTGTTCAAGCGTATCTATGAGGACATGGTGGCGGGACGGCTCAGCCCGGAGCGGTTTGACATGCTCTCCACTGATTGCTCATGGAGCGCCCCGCCTTCTCTGCTTGTTTTATATAGGGAGTCTATTGGTAGGACTCGGCCAGGGCTTTAAACTTGGGCAGGGCCCGGCGGATGGTCTCGGTCTGGACGCAGTAGGACACCCGCACATGTCCCGGTGCACCGAACCCGGAACCGGGGACAATGAGCAGGTCCAACTTCTTCGCCCGCTCGCTGAAGGCCACATCGTCAGGCTCCAAACTGCGCGGGAAGAGGTAAAACGCCCCGCCGGGCTCCACCACGTGGTAGCCCATCTCCCGCAGCGCAGAGACAAACAGCTTGGCATTCTCCTCATAAATTTTCAAGTCGGCCGTCATGTCGCAGCAAATGGATGTGACCTGCTGGAACAGGCTGGGAGCGTTCACATAGCCCAAGGAGCGGCCTGCCCCGGCCACGGCGGCGTAGACATCCCCAGCGTCGGTTACATCCTCAGGCACCAGCACATAGCCGATACGTTCACCGGGCAGGGACAGGGATTTGGAGAAGGAGTAACACACGATGGTGTCCCGGTAGAGATGGGGCACCCAGGGGGCCTCCACCCCGGCGTAGACGATTTCCCGGTATGGCTCGTCGGAGATCAGGTAAATGGGGTGGCCGTAGGCGGCGCTCTTCTCGGCGAGGACAGCGGCCAGCCGCTCAAGAGTGGCCCTGGAGTATACCACACCGGAGGGATTGTTGGGGCTGTTGATGACCACGCCTTTGGTGTGTTCGCTGACCGAGCGTTCAAAGGCATCGAAATCAATTTGGAAGCCCTCAATTTCCGGGGGAATCAGCGTCATTTTGGCCCCTGCCCCCTCGATGAACACCTTATACTCCGGGAAGTAGGGGGCAAAGACAATAAACTCGTCTCCGGGGCAGCTCAGGCCGTTGAACACACAGCACAGCGCCCCGGCAGCTCCCGAGGTGACATAGAGACGCTCAGGGGTGTAGCCGGTTCCAAAGCGGCGGTTAAGGGAGGCGGCAAAGCGCTGGCGGGCGGCTGCGTCGCCCTGCGCACTGGTATAGGCGTGAATCAGGTCGGGCTGCTCGGTGAGCAGGCGGATCGCTGTCTCGTTTACGGCGCCGGGGGCAGGGACGCTGGGGTTGCCAATGGAGAAGTCAAAAACATTCTCCGGACCGACTTCGGCAGCACGGAGCTTGCCGTACTCAAACAGCTCCCGGATCACCGACCGGGCGGTGCCAAGACCCTTCATTCGTTCAGAAACCATGGGAAAACCTCCTTAAGTGAAATTCTTCTTTGCGGAAACCAGGTGGTTCCCATTATAACACAGTAATTTATTGGAGTAAAGCAGGAAAATGATTTGAAAAAGGAAGAATAACGGAAGAATTTGCAAATTTCTTCCAAATAATACGAAGTTGACGAATAAAATTTATGGAATGGTGCTAAATTTGGAAAAAAGTGACCTTTACAAAAGCAGGGTGCCGGGACTATAATCGTAAAAAATTGCGATACCAGTTCAATCTCCATCCTTTCCCTGCTCCAGCCTCTTGTCCGTAGTCCGGAAGCATAAAAGGATCTCTGAAAGGCGGAATACAATCGTTTATAACGTGCTCTATCTTCTGACAAGGGGTTGGTATGAAATGCAGATTTTGTCGGGCAAGGCCATAATGGAGCAGATTGTAGCCGGGCGGCTGTGCTTCTACCGCCGTCCCGCCCCCCAAGTTCAGCTGTATACCCGGGGGGACTGGCGGCAGGAGATTAACCGCTTCCATCGGGCCCAGCAGACCTCTATTTTAGAACTGAACACCCTCTACCACCGGGCGCTTCACCAGGTGGGTGAAGGAGTGGCCTCCATCTTTTTAATTCATGGGATGCTCCTGGAAGATCATGACTACATAGAGACCGTCCGCTCCCTGATCCAAGGCCAGGGGGCCACTGCAGAATATGCTGTCCAGATGGCGGAGATTACCTTTGCCGCCGCCTTTGCCGCCATGGACAGCCCCTATATGCGGGCCAGGGCGGCGGATATCCGGGATATCTCCCAGCGGGTGCTCCGGGCCTTGATGGGAGGGCGGCAGGTGCTGCTTATGGATGAGCCCGCCATTTTGGTGTCGGATGACTATCTGCCCAGCGAGGTGATGGACTTCGACCAGCAGCGGCTGCTGGGTCTGATCACCCGGAATGGCAGTCTTGACAGCCATACCGCCATGTTGGTTCGGGCCTATCACATCCCGGCCATTGTAGAAGCGGACATCTCCCCCCGATGGGAGGGCCGCTTGGCTCTGATGGACGGCTATACTGGAACAATCTATGTAGATCCAGACCAGGACCTGATGGAGCAGCTTCGGGAACAGTACCAGGCCAACGGCCGGCCCAAGGGACAGCTTCTGAGCGCAAAATAGATAAACGGCCCGCTTCCGTTGGAACGCAGGCCGTTTTTTATTGGTATCTTCGTGTTTCAGCAAACAGGAATTGTCCTTAATATATATTTCCATTGCTTCTCCCGCGTTCTGTTGTCCCGGTCACCGTCCTTGTGTCACAGGGCAGACAGCATGGAACTGGTGAACCTCCTCCTCTCCCCGGAGCAGGCGCAGTCCCCCCAGAGCCAGAGCCTCCATCTCGTTCTCCCCGGGGATGACCACCACCCGGCACAGGTTGTGGAGGTAGTCAATCACTTTTCCGGTGAGCATCTTGGAATTGGCCAGTCCGCCGGTGAGGATTACTGCATCAATCAATCCGGTAAAACAGGCCAGCATGGTGCCAACCCCTTTGGCAATCTGGAGGGCCTGGGCCTGATAGACCAGGGCGGCCCACTCGTCCCCCTGAGCAATGCGCCGTTCCACTTCCTGGCAGTCGTGAGTACCCAGCAGGGCGGACATCCCCCCTTCTCCCCGCATCTTTTTCAGCATCTCCGCTTTGGTGTATTTGCCGGAGTAACACATGTCCAGCACATAGAGCATATTCAAGCTCCCACCCCGGTCCGGGGAAAACGGACCGGCATCGTCGGATACCGAGTCGATAATCCGGCCGCGGCTGTGGGCAGATACCGAGATCCCGCCTCCCAGGTGGGCCACCACCAAGTTCATCTCCTCATAGTTCCGGCCCATCGCTTTGGCATACTTGTGGCCGGTGGCTCGGGCGTTGAGGACATGGCAGAAACTGGTGCGGGTAACCTCTTTAAATCCGGTGACCCGGGCTTCAGGAAGAAGTTCGTCGCTGGTGACCGCATCGTAGATATAGGCGGGGATACCCAGGGGCTGGGCAAACTCCCGGGCCATCAGCCCTCCAAGATTGGAGGCATGGTCAAACACCGTATGGTGGAGCAGGCAGTCAGATAGGGCTTCGTCCACCAGATAGCCCCCGGAGACGATATTGGGGATGATCCCTCCCCGGCCCACCACCGCGGCCAGTTGAGACAGCTTGTAGCCCTCCAGCGCCAGCCAGCTGCGCACCATACCCACCCGGTAGTCCAACTGGTCGTTGAGGGTTGGGTAAGGGGCTAGGTCCGGATTGGTGTGGACCACACTCCGGACCATTAGGGGGCGCTCGTCCCGATATACCGCCGCTTTGGTACTGGTGGAGCCAGGGTTCAAGACTAAAATATCGTATGACATAACAGCCTCCTAATTCATCGCTGCGCAAATCAAAATCGACCAATATTTCTCTTCCGCTGTGGCCCCCCGGGAATTGACCGTGATGGGAACTTTCGCGCCCAGAACCACCCCGGCCATCTCACCTCCGGCCAGGCCATAGAGAGACTTGCCCAGCAGATTGCCCGCTGCAATGGAGGGAGCCAGCAGGATATCGGCATCTCCCGCCACCGGGCTATGGTAGCCCTTTATCTGAGCTGACTCCCTGTCAGTGGCCAAATCCAGAGCGATGGGCCCCTCTACCAGACAGTGACCGAAGTTCCCCTGTTCTCCCTCCGCTTTTAGGACTGCGGCATCTGCCGTCTCTGGCATGGTGGGATTTACCGTCTCCACCGCACACAGCGCCGCCGCTTTGGGACAATCGTAGCCCAGAAACCGGCAGAAGTCCACGGCATTTTTCAAAATATGCCGCTTCTGTTCCAAATCAGGAGCCACCACCATACCGCCGTCGGTGACATAGAGGAGCTTGTGGTAGCTGGGTACATCTAAAACAGCCACATGAGACATGACTTGGCTGGCTCGAATACCGGTCTCCTTGTTTACCACCGCTTTGAGCAGGGTGCCGGTGGGGAGCATTCCTTTGATAAGCATGGCCCCCTCTCCCCTGCGGATCAGAGCCACCGACCGGGCTGCACACTGCACATCATCCGCTGCGTCCACTACCTGTACCGAATCCAGCGGCTCTCCCAAACTGTGGGCTATGGACAAAATCGACTCCTCCCGCCCCACCAAAATAGGGTGAATCAGTCCATCCCGCCATGCGGCAAAGACCGCTTGAAGGGTGTGTTCGTCGTGGGCCGCTGCCACCACCGCTCGTTTGGGCGGAAGCTCGTGAAGGCGGGTTTTCAGATCGGAAAAGCTGGCAATGACCATAGGACATCCCCTTCTCTTTTGTTGGTATGTACATTTTAACATTAACCTGAGGAAAAGTATAGCGGAAAATTGCCCGCTTCCCCCTTGACGGATGGAACAGATTTAGGTATAATATCAGTTGTTGTGCTGGTATGGCAGTGTAGCTCAATGGCAGAGCACATCACTCGAAATGATGTGGACGCTGATTGTTGATAAGGTAACACATGGCGCAAACAGAATAAACTGAATAACTTGCTAGTGTAGCTCAGTCGGTAGAGCAGCTGATTCGTAATCAGCAGGTCAGGTGTTCGAGTCACCCCACTAGCTCCAAAATCTCCGGAAATCACATGGTTTCCGGATATTTTTGTAATTTTTTCAATGATATTCTGCAAGAGATTGATGACAATACACAGTGAACGCGTTACAATTGGGGAAAACCATCAGGAGTCGGGGGTAGGATGCATCAACACCCAAGTGATCTCAGTTGGGAAGAATACAATCTGATCCGAGAGGATTTAGAAGGAGCGAAGAAGACACAGCCCGGAAAATATGATTGGCATGACGTGTTTTGTGCTATGCTATATGCGGTCCAAGGCGGAATACAATGGCGAATGCTGCCAAGCAATTACCTCAAATGGCAAAGTGTGTATTATCATTTCCGGGTAGGGTCAGAAAAGGATGAAATGGGTATTAGTATTCTGGACAAAGTATTGCAAAAGCTGGAGAAACAGATACGCAGAAAAGATTTAAGGCGGGATAAAACTACCTTTGGAATTGTTGATGCACAAAGCGTACAGAATGCGGATACAGGGGAAGAAACAGGTTATGACGCAGGGAAACATATATGGTATCCCCTTTCAGCCGGAGAACGAACCTCACGGATATCCTATAGTGTCATCGTCAGGGCAACAATTACAACTTGGTCTCCATTGGTATTGCAACATTGTAATGATTATTGTTCAACTGACGCAGGAACGTAGACAACACCCTTGCAGTGTTAGCGTCTCCCTCCAGCGTAAGATAGACGGTACTGCGCCGCTGCCCCAGCCGGCTCAAGACGCTGTTCGCAAAGGCTGTGGAGCTTACGGTGCTATTAGGAGACAGCAGCAGCGTCTCCTTCCAGCACACCCATCCCTCCTGTTCCAGTGCCGGCCGCTGGCCTGCCGGGGCATAAACCAGCGTTGTCCTGGTGTGGGCCGCCGCCTCCAAGGCCCAGACGCCCTGGCCCAATTGACTGCCGGTCTCCTCTCCGCTGTCCACCAATACTCCAATACTGTGGCCGGTGCCCAGTATACGGCGCACCAAATCCCCTTCCTCCTCCAGCACTTTAGGTGTCAGGAAAAATACTCCATAGTGGTGGCTGCTCTCCAGAATATCCAAAATTGCGCCCAAATTCTCTCCGCTTTCACAGCGGAACGCCAGATATGCAGCGGTATCACTTCCGTCCTCTGCCGGTGTTTGGCTGCTTGGCGGTTGAGTTGTCGCTGGAGGCGTAATCACCGGATCAGTGCTCTCTGCTGGGCTGAGACTCAGGGTATACTCCCGCAGCCGATTGTTGATAAGGTCTTTGGCACGCTCAATAAACAGTGCATCATCCAATACTGCATCGGCACTTTTAATCCGCACCAAATAACCCTGTGGAATGTTTGGCAGCTGGTTATAACTGTATTCCAGCCCAAAGAAGGAACACACCATGCTCAGGGACAGATAACGCCGCCCATTGCGCATAATAGACCGGGAGGAATAAACCGTCCCCGTCATATCATCCCGACAGGTGCCGCTGTTCAAGTCAAATACCAGCATTTGCCGCAGATTGAAAATGGTAATGGTGTTGTTCCCCCGGTTGTAGTTGGTATACAGTCCCAAACTGACATTGATTCCGTTCAAGTTGGCGTCAAAGACGGTATATGGCACATAGATGGAACCGCCGGACCAAAAGGGCATTGTATCCGCCGTCAAAGGAGGCATACTGTCATTGATAGCGGTAAAATACAGGTTGGCCGCCTGTGCCGGTATGGGATACCACAAGCCCAAAAAGATGGCCAAAACCAAAACTGCGGAGCGAATGCGGCGGCTTTTCTTCATAGACCCCCCTCCCCTTTCTTTCCATGGTAGTGTTTTTTATTATAGCATAGTATAATGGAATGGACAAGCACCCAACTTTTTGGCAAGAGTTGAAACGAAGCTCTATTAGTTCTTCCCCCTACATGGCCGCCAATCTACCGGCCACAGCGCGGAAACATTGCCCTGCGGCGGGATCACATAGTTGGCACCCTGTTCTGAGATATAAGTTCGGATTATCTTTGATCCATAAGCACAATCTGCCAATACATTGCTGCCGCCGATTTTTACCATTTCCAGCAATTCAACAGCATAGACTGAATCAAGGATAGAAGTTTTCCCGGAAATAAGGTAAACTGGTCCAGAGCAACGAAAGGGGGAATAGCTATGACTGGATATTTGCTGACCCCGGCGCTGCTGGAGCAGTTCGCCTGTGCGCTGGGCCAGGAGGAGCGGGCAGCGGGGACGGTGGAGAAATACCGCCGGGACCTGGCCGGGTTTTCCGCGTGGCTGGAGGGCCGGCCGGTGGACGCGGGGACGGCAGCGGCGTGGAAGGAGTCGCTGCTGGCCTCCGGGCTGGCACCGGTGACGGTGAACTCCAAGCTGTCGGCGCTGAACAGCTTTTTCCGGTTCCAGGGCTGGGCGTGCCGGGTGAAATTCGTCAAGATCCAGCGGCGGGTGTTCCGGGAGCAGTCCCGGGAACTGAGCCGGGCGGAATATGTCCAGCTGCTCTCTGCCGCCCGGCGGGGCGGGCAGGCCCGGTTGGAGCTGCTGCTGGAGACCATCTGCGCCACCGGCATCCGGGTGTCGGAGGTGCGTTACATTACGGTGGAGGCGGCCCGGCGGGGCCGGACCGACGTAGCCCTCAAGGGCAAGCTGCGCACGCTGCTGCTCCCGGCCAAGCTGTGCCGGAAGCTGCTGAAATATGCCCGGCAGCAGCGCCTTGTCTCCGGCGAGATCTTCCTGACCAAACGGGGACACAGGCTCTCCCGCCAACAGATCTGGCGGGAGATGAAGCTGCTGTGTGAACAGGCCGGGGTGGCCCCTTCCAAGGTCTTTCCCCACAACCTGCGTCACCTGTTCGCCACCGTGTTTTACCGCGCCTGCCGGGATATCGTCAAGCTGGCGGATATCCTGGGCCACAGCTCCATCAACACCACCCGCATCTACCTCCAGACCGCCGGCACAGAGCACGCACGCCAGTTGGAGCGCTTACGGCTGATCACATAGCACTGGTCAAATTGACAAAATAGACATTTCGTTTTTCTAATCTGATATTATTGTTGCTAATTGAAAAAATTTTCCATAAAACAGCATGAAAATCAAGGGTCACAAGCAAAAAAGATACCTGTGGCCCTGGTATTTATGCTGAATTTACGTTATTTCGCCGATTTTTTTGAAATGTGTTTCTGTTGGGTAGGTAATGTGGTATAATATTTTAGAAAAGAAATAGAAATTTTGTACTTATCCCCCACAGATGTGCCAATAACACGTACAGTTGGATAGGACGAAATGTCTATTTTGTAACCAAAGGAGGAATGACGATGTTGGAAGATCAGCCGCCCTGGGGCCGCCCCGCCGCCAGAAGCGTCGCTGGTTGCGGGAGCAAAGCATAAGACGCGCTTGGCAAACCATGGGAAACTGTGGGACGCAAAGCCAGAGGCTGGGGGATCTGCGGCACATCTTTTGTGCAGCGGTTTTATGCTCGTTCGGTTGCGATTGGCAAACCGCCGGAAACGACGGGATCGCAAAGCCAGAGGCTAAGGGGCGCTTCGCCCTACGCTCGTTCGGCTGCAATCGGCAAACCGCCGGAAACGACGGGATCGCAAAGCCAGAGGCTAAGGCGCGTGTCTGCGCTATGCTCGTTCGGCTACCGGATACTTTGCGTCCGATCTTCGCAAAGAAAGGAAGTTTATAATGACAAATCTGAAAAATGTAAGCAAACGCGGCCTGGCTCTGTTTGTGGTGCTGGTCATGTGCCTGAGCATGATGAACCTGACCGTCTTCGCTGATAGCGAAGACTCAAGCGATCAGGGGTATGTCCAGGTTGATGAGTCCACTACCTCCGAGAACACCGATGCCACAGGCGAGGTTGAGGACACCAACAACGGGGTTGAGGACGGCGAAACCAACAACGAGGCTGAGGGCGACGAAACCAACAACGGAGTTGAGGGCGACGGAACCAACAACGAGGTTGAGGACGGCGAAACCAACAACGAGGTTGAGGACGGCGAAACCAACAAC
>CAMWBA010000049.1 GCA_947172355.1 uncultured Bacillota bacterium | reverse complement strand
GGCGCAAAAGGGGCCTTTCTTAATGCTTCTGCTCATCTTTTACACTCCCTCCTTACTTGCTGTTGCGGCGCTTGACAATAAACTTGTCGGTGCGGTTCTTGGTCTTGCGGGTCTTGTAACCCAGAGCCGGCTTGCCCCAGGGGGTGACCGGTCCGGGACGGCCCACAGGGCTCTTGCCCTCGCCGCCGCCGTGGGGGTGGTCGTTGGGGTTCATAACCGAGCCGCGGACGGTGGGACGCCAGCCCATGTGGCGCTTGCGGCCGGCCTTGCCGATCTGGATGTTGGCCCAGTCGGTGTTGCCCACCTGCCCGATGGTGGCTTTGCAGTTCTCCCGAACCAGCCGAACCTCGCCGGAGGGCAGGCGGATCTGGGCCATGCCGTTCTCCTTGGCCATCAGCTGGGCGGCCACACCGGCGGCGCGCACCAGCTGGGCGCCCTTACCGGGGTAGAGCTCGATGTTGTGAATCATCTCGCCCACGGGGATGTTGGCGATGGGCAGGCAGTTGCCGGGCAGAATGTCGGCGTCGGGGCCGGTCATGATGACGTGGCCAGCCTTCAGGCCGTTAGGGGCCAGGATATAGCGCTTCTCCCCGTCCTCATACCGGATGAGGGCGATGTTAGCGGAGCGGTTGGGGTCATACTGGAGGTTCAGCACGGTGGCCTTCCCCTCCTTGTCCCGCTTGAAGTCGATGATGCGGTACTTCTGCTTGTTGCCGCCGCCATGGTGGCGGACGGTGATCCGGCCGTAGCTGTTGCGGCCCGCGTGCTTCTTCAGCACTTCGGTGAGGGCGCGCTCCGGCTTGGCCTTTTTGTCGATCCCCTCGAAGGCAGACACAGTCATGTGACGGCGGGAGGGGGTTGTGGGCTTATAAGTCTTGATCGCCATTTCTCAATTCCTCCTTACACCATACCCTCGAAGAACTCGATGGACTTGGAGTCGGCAGTCAGGGTAACCATAGCCTTCTTCCAGCTGGGCCGGCGGCCGGCGGGACGGTTGCCCATGCGCTTCTCCTTGCCCTGCATATTCAAGGTGTTTACCTTGGCCACCTTCACACCAAAGATCTTCTCAATTGCCTTGGCAATTTCGATCTTGTTGGCGGTCTTGGCGACCTCAAAGGTGTAGCGCTTCATCTCAGTCTGCTCCATGGACTGCTCGGTGATGATGGGGCGCTTAATAATGTCATAAGCAGTGCTGGCCATTACGCATACACCTCCTCGATGATAGCCAGGGCAGCCTTGTCGATGACCAGCTGCTTGGCGTTGACAATGTCATAAACGCTGAGGATCTTGGCGGTGGTGGTGACCACACCGGGGATATTCCGGGCGGACAGAACCACATTTTTATCCACGTCGCAGGTGACCACCATAGGCTTGGCGGCATCCAGGCTGCTGAGGAAGGTCTGCATGGTCTTGGTTTTCACCTCGTCCAGCTTCAGACCGTCCACCACCAGGACAGCGCCCTCGGCGGCCTTGGCGGACAGAGCGGACTTAAGGGCCAGCCGGCGGGTCTTCTTATTGAGCACATAGCGGTAGCTGCGGGGCTTGGGGGCAAACACGATGCCGCCGTGGGTCCACTGGGGAGCCCGGGTGGAACCCTGACGGGCGTGGCCGGTGCCTTTCTGGCGCCAAGGCTTTTTGCCGCCGCCGGACACCTCGGCCCGAGTCAGCGCACTCTGGGTGCCCTGACGGCAGTTGGCCAGATGGTTCTTGACCACCTCATGGACCACCGCCTGGTTGGGCTCGACGCCGAAGATGGCCTCGGAGAGCTCGATCTCGCCGATCTGCTTACCGGCCATATCATAAAGGTTCGCTTTAGGCATGACTCAATCTCTCCTTTCCTTACTTGTTGCGGGCGGAAGCCTTCTGCGGGTTGACACGGGCGGAAGCCTTCTGCGGGTTGACACGGCCGCCCTCGGCAGCGTGCTTCTCAACGATGGTCTTGACAGTGTTCTTCACATAGACAATGCCGCCCTTGGGGCCGGGAATGGCGCCCCGGACCGCAATCAGGCCCAGCTCCTCGTCCACCTGAACCACGTCCAGCTTGATGACGGTGACCTGCACATTGCCCATCTGGCCGGCGCCGTCGCGCCCCTTGGCAATGTGGCCGGGGGTGGTGCCGGGACCCAGGGAACCCTGATGGCGGTGGACCGGGCCGCCGCCATGGGTGTTGCGCTTGACGGCCGCTCCGTGGCGCTTGACCACGCCCTGGAAGCCGTGGCCCTTGCTGGTGCCGGTCACGTCCACATGGTCGCCGGCGGCAAAGACGTTGGCGGTGAGCACATCGCCCACCTCATACTTGGAGCAGTCCTTCAGGGGGAACTCCTTGAGCACCTTCTTGAACTCGGTGATGCCGGCCTTCTTCTGGTGGCCCAGTTCGGGCTTGGTGAGCTTGCGCTCGGGAACATCCTGGTAACCCAGCTGAATGGCCTCATAGCCATCCTTCTCGGCGGTCTTCTTCTGCACCACAGTGCAGGGGCCGGCTTGGATCAAGGTGACAGGCACCACCCGGCCGGCTTCATCGAAGATCTGGGTCATGCCGATCTTTTTGCCGATGATCGCTTTCTCCATTTGGGATTTTCCTCCTAAATAAAGGTTATTGGTTGGACGAGGTGACCTTTGGGCTGTCATGGCTCGGCCAACTTGACCCGCCTGTCTCTATGGTTCGACAGGCCGTGGGTACACAAATTTGCGGGCAGATCAACGCTGTCTTCCACGGGCTTTGCCCTGCGCTTCGGCGCTGTCTCCCCTGCTCGGGGATTCGGCGCTTCTGCTGCTGTCACGCCTCGGTCCCCTTGCGGCCGGGTCAACAGCTTCTCCGTCTCCGGGCAAACCCATTCGGGGCCGTCGGCCCCTCCTTGGGCTTTGCCCTGCGCTTCGGCGCTGTCTCCCCTGCTCGGGGATTCGGCGCTTCTGCTTACAGCTTGATCTCGATCTCCACACCGGCGGGAAGCTCCAGGCTCATCAGGGCCTCTACCGTCTTGGGGGAGGGCTTCACCACATCAATGAGGCGCTTGTGGATGCGGCGTTCAAACTGCTCACGGCTATCCTTATACTTGTGGACGGCCCGCAGGATGGTGACCACTTCCTTTTTGGTGGGCAGGGGAATGGGGCCGGAGACATTGGAGCCGGTGCGTTTGGCAGTCTCCACAATCTTTTCGGCGCTCTGATCGATGAGCTGGTGGTCATAGGCTTTGAGGCGAATGCGGATCATTTCTTTCTGAGCCATGTGTGTATTTCCTCCTTGAATACGAAGTTGAGTTTAGGGGGTTGCGTTGCCGTTTCTCGTCCTTCGTACGGTAAGAGCTCTCTGGTTCCACGCTTTCGTGCGTATCATTTCCAGCCACGAAAAAACCGGCACAAAAGGGCCGGTTTTCCCCATGCCAGACGATATACGCCGTGGCAGGAAGCTCTCAGCCGCCCGATCGTCGGACATACTCCGCGGAAGTTACCGGTTTTCACCGCAATCTCCCGCATCATCGCAGGTTGCATCCTTAAGACGCCCCGTTATCATACAACAACACGCCCGTGTGTGTCAAGGGGTTTTTCAAAAATATTTGGCAGATTTTCGGGGCGAAGCCGCCTATTCTTTGTGCGATTTGCGAATTACGGACCGGGGGTGCCGGCCGCAGGCCGCCGCCCGGCACTCTGGAGTACCAGCAACCGGCCTCGGCCTTCAGCCGGGCGGAGGCGGTCCCTCCGGGACGTCCACCGCCGCAAACCACTCCATATCCACGGGAATCAGGGGGCCCTCTGGATTCCGGGGCCAGTAGTCCCGAGCGTACCGGATGTCCTGAATGAGCGCCTGGTCCTGATAGGTCCCCACCGTGCCATAGCGCTCCCCCAGGCTCTGGATTTCCACCGGTCCCGCCCAGCAGCTCTCGCCGGACCTTGTCCCAGCCGGGCCCGAACCGGATGACAGGAGGATAGGCACCTGTCAAATTTCATACCTTTCGTCCTTTCCCGGGGAATTCCCGACGCTATAATGACTCGGCTTTCTAGGTATGTCAAGAACACAAAAGCCCGGACCTTTCTCGTCCGGGCTTTTGCTGTCGTTTCATTGTGCTAGGCCGGCCACTGATAGGGCTGGTCGATCGGCCAAGACAGCCCCAGATTAGGCAGTTCCAGAGGCTTTTCCCCCTCCAGAAAATAGTAAATATCCAAGGCGTCCGGGTCACCCCCTTCGCCGGTGAACCCCATCTGCAGCGTCTTTTGTATGCTGTCCAGAATGATCTCCGCCAGCTGCTCCCCATCATAGACACGAAACCTATCCTTCTGGGGGTCGGGCGGACCGACAAAAAGTGCTGACTGCGCAGACAGACACACACTCATACCGCCTTTGCCGGTGGTCACCTCGTCGGCCAGTGTAAGATCCCAGCCGGTCAGATCTGCAATGCCCTGAATCAGCACTTCCGGCGTCAGATCTCCTTCATAGTCCATAGGATGCTGGACAAACCCGGAAGCTCTGGTTCCAATATACAGCTCCGCCGTCCCCCCGCTGGTTGGTGCGGAGGAGGAATGGTCCGACGCTCCTCCAACCGGGGTGCTCGCCGCCGGGGATGGGCCGAACCCCGGCACATCCGGCGCACGGCAGCCCGCCAGCACCCCGCAAAGCAGAGTGAACGCGGCCATCCATCTTCCCAAATGTCTCATTTTCATTTCGTTTTAGCGGCTGCTTCTTACCGCCGCACCCATTTGCCGAACAGCGTCTTTTTGAATTTGAGAAGGGCCTCCTGGGCAGGGGTGTAGTTCTTGCACTTTTGAAAATACTCCACACCCTTTTTGATGTCCTCCGGCACGCCCAAGCCCTCGGTGTAGATGGTGCCCAGGCCGTAGTTGAGCAGATTGGTGCTGTAATCCACCTCCTGGAACAGCTGGAGTGCCCGCTGGGGGTCCTTCTGGCAGCCATAGCCAAAGAGGTAGCAGGTGCCCAGCATGTCGTTGCCCCAAGTGCTCCGATTGGCACGGGCCTGTTCAAAGAGCTGGACAGCCCGGGCATAGTCCTGGGGGATACCGTCCTGGCCCAAGAAGAGCAGCCGCCCGGACCGGTTGGCACAGCCCACCTGTTTGGGGTCCCGGAGGCCAAGCTCATAGCACTCCATTGCCTTAATGCAGTCCTTGGGGCCCACCTTGCCCAGCTCGTAGGCATAGCCCACATAAAACCAGCTGGACAGCTGCCCCTGCTTGGCGGCGGAGAGATACAGGTCAAAAACCCGCTGGCTCAGGTCCTCTTTTTCCTTGAGCAGAGCGGCATACCGCTCCTGCCAGTCAGGATAGCCCTTCTCGGCGCCTAGACGGGCGACGGCCTCCGCCTTGGCCTTATCGGGCGCAATGATCCCCTCCTCGCCGTCGCAATAGAGGTTATACATATTCCGGCCGGCAAAGCCCATGCCGCCCTGGAACGCCTTTTCAAACCAGGGGATGCACTTCAATTCGTTCTCCCGCAGCCACTGGCCGAAGGCCGCTTTGCTTGGGAAATCGTTGGGTCCCTTGCCCTCAATGCGCACAATATCCAGCCAGAAATAGGTGTTTCCGATCATGTTCATGGCGAAGAGGCAGCCCGCCTCCGCCTTCTCATACACCGCATTCCAGGCGTCTTTCAAGGTGGGATAGTGTGCTTTCATAGCCTCTTCCATCTCGGGGGTGAGCATTCCGCACCGCATAGCCCCTAAAACACCCATTGCACTGCCCTTCACAATGCTTTGCCGGATGAGCTGCTCGGTCACATTGTCGTCCTCTTGGAAGGGGTGGTAATCCCAACTATACTGGGGTCCGGAGGTACACCTGGACAGGATATAGGCCGCGTCGCCATCGCCGGCGTTGGCCGCGTCGGCCAGCGGCTGGACGGCCGCTGCCGCCCGCTCCCGGTCATAGCTGTAGTAGATGGCCTCCAATGCGTTGTCCACTGCATCGCTGAAATACTTGCCCATGATTCATCCGCTCCTCTTTATTTCTTTGTCTCTTTCTCTAATTTTTTGGTGATATCCTTCCACTGGGAGAAATCGGGGCGGAAGGTCCCCTCCGACATCTCCAGCAGCCAGGCCTGCGCCTGACGGTCGGTACACTTGGTCTCAAAAACCCGCAGCTTATCCGGGTCGGGACGGCTGGCGTTGACGGTGACCCGGCCGTCAGACTGGTCTCCCGCTTTCAAGTACAGATACCGGGGCCCAGCGAACAGGGCCACCACAGTGTATTTGCCGCTGGCCAGGCCCTCCCCGGCCAGCTCCACGTCCCGGCGGGTGAAGCTGGTGAACTCCCGGTCCACGCCGGTGCGGTCGCTATAGACCAATTTGGCACGGGACTGTTGCTTTGGCTGCTCCATAACCTGGAGGGGCTGCCATCGGGACAGATTGGAGAGGTCGGGGGGCTGTTTGCCCTCCAGCAGATTCACAAAGCTCTCCTGGGCCTCCTGCTTGCTCACCGGCCTAGCAAAGACCTGGTCGGGCCCACCCGCCATCTTCAGCACTACGACCAAAGTCAGACCCTGGTTGGTAACGCCGCACTCCAGCCTGGAGAGCCTCATTCCGTTCCGTCCCGGCACAGGAATCAGCTCCACCGGCTCCAGGGCAAAACGGCTCCCCTGGCCGTTCAGGCCGGTGATCTGGTCCTCTACCGTCCTGCGGTCGAAGCGGGAGGTCCGCCGGCCCTGGAGGTCAATTAGAACGAAATTGGGATTGTTCCCGGCGCTGTACCGGCTTTGCTCCTCTTGTTGGGCCAGCCGCTGGTCCCGGCGGCGGACGAAGTCGCGCTCCAGCGCCTGCCACTCCTCCTCTGATTGGCCGGCAAATTTGCTCATATTGCTGTAGTTATCGAAATGGGCCTCAGGCACCCGCAGACGCAGGCAGTCCACTGCCGCTTTCAGCTCCGCCGGTTTGCGCAGGCCGGTGCTCTGGACCTGCCTGCGGTCGTCCACAATATACAGCTCGATAATCCGGGCGGACTGCCGGCGGCCGTTGGAGTAGTGGGTTTTGATCTCGTCCCTGGGGAATACCCCCCGGATGCGGGCAATGGAGGACACATCGTCGCCAAAGACCCATTCCTTGCCGATGGCCACCCGGTCGAACCACTGGCCGTTCGCTTGGATATCCTGGTCCACCATAGCAAAGAGCTCCTCCACCGGCGGGGCCTCGTCGGGGTAGGGCAGTTGGGAACGGATGGAGTTGGCCAGCCGGCTCTTGGCGGGGAAGAAGGCATCCCGCAGGTCCATATAGGTCTCAACCACAAAGCAGACCATAAAGACCGCAAACCCGCCGCCGCTGACAATCCAGACAGCCCAATCGGCAATTTCGGTCTTTTCCTCTCCAAAGCCCATAAAAAATACCACGCCGCAGCCGGCGGCTAGCAGTAAGTACAGCACCGACCACAGCAGCCGGCCCAGCCGTTTCCGGGTCCGGTCCAGACAATAGCCCCCCTCAGGCCCGTCCGGCTGCTGCTTTTTGTTCCACCACATAATCAGCAGAATCACCGGAATGGCAAAAATCCGCAGCAGGACCACCAACAGGATATAGACGATCACGTTAATGGGCCATTTCAAATAAAATTTCTTTGTTCCGTCCATGCTCTCCACATCCTCTATCCATCGGTTTTCGCGCCCCAAGCCGGGTGCGTTCTTAGTCTAGCACCAACACTTTCCAAAATCAATTCCTATTTTTACACGAAAAGTACCGCTTACGGGGACCACGCCAAAGGCCCCCCTTCTCGAAGTGGGCCTTTGGCACCTGCGGGCGAAGCGGGCTATGGCGTATCCCTCCGCCCGGCCAGGTAGTCCAGGGAAACGCCGTAGAAATCCGCCATACGAATCAAAACAGACAGCTGAGGCTCCCGCTCGCCGGCTTCATAATAAGCATACGCACGGGGACTGATTTGCAGTTTTTTTGCGCACCCCGTTTGAGACAGTTCGTTCTCACGCCTTAGATGAAGGAGTCTTTCAGAAAAAATAGACAAACTTATTCCACCCCGCTTGACTTTGCACGAATGTGCAATTATAATATATCCAAAATCCGCACGTTCGCGCAAACGAAGGAGAATTGCAATGGAAACCTTATTGGAAATCCTGACCCAATACGCAGAAGAAGCTCTCATCCCCCGGTTTTTGGGGGCGTACTCGCCCCAATTCCCGGAGGCGGAGCTGCACGCCGCACAGCTGACCGAAAAACTGGGGTCTCTGTCCCCGGAGGCGAAGGTCTGCGTCAAACAACTGACCCTTGATCTGGCCACGCTCTCCGCCTGCCGGGAGCAGGCGTGCCTCCTGTCCGGCATCTCCGTCGGTCTGGAGCTGGGGCGGCTTTAGTTGAACTTGTAAATCTTCCGGGCCAGCCGGTACAGGGCTAGGGACAGCTTCCGTCCCGGGGCGGTGGGCAGATTGGTGGCGGTGGGGACGGCAAAATAGCGCATCCGGAGATACAGCCGGCTGTTCACCGTCCGCAGATACTCCCACAGCGCCGTCCGCTTGCCCAAGGACTCCGGGCTGCCCTCCATGGTGAGAAAGATGGACGAAATGGCCATCATCATAGCCAGGTAGTTATACATATACTTGGCCAGCTTTTTGCTCGTTTTTGCCACTTCGACCAGGTCCCAGGCATCAATCATGTGGTAGTTTACCCGCAGCTGTTGGTCCACCCGGCCCATCATCACGCTCTCATTCACGCTCTGGTCCGCCCGGCCGATGAAGTAGCGGTACAGGTCCACGTCCATATAATAGATGTTGCGCACCCAGGGCAGAGGCTCATAGACAAAGATGTTGTCCACATAGAAGGTGTGCTTGGGCAGCACCAGACCGCAGTCCCGCAGCAGCTGGGTGCGGTAAATCACCGAATGCATCAGCAGATACTGAGAGGGTTTGAAACGGCCGATGTGCTTCCAGTTGAATACCCGGCCCACCGGGAACACATTGCGATAGTCCATCACACGCTGGGTGTTGTCCTCTACATGTTCATAAACATAGTTGGCAATCATCAGGTCAATGGGCTTGCCGTCCCGGGTAAACTGGCGCAGCTTGTCCAGCACCTGATGCAAGGCGTCCACATCCAGCCAGTCGTCCGAGTCCACTACTTTATAATAAATACCCCTGGCGTTCCGGATGCCCTGATTGACTCCCTCGCCGTGGCCACCGTTGGGCTGGTGGATAACCCGGACGATATCCGGGTACTGATCCGCGTACCGGTCGCAGATGGCCGGGGTGTCATCCTTGGTGGAGCCGTCGTCCACCAGGATTATTTCAATGTCCTCCCCGCCCTGGAGCAGCGTTTCTATGCAGTGGTCCATGTAGGCCGCTGAGTTGTAACAGGGGACGGCAAAGGTAATTAACGTTTCCATCAGTCATTTCTCTCCTTTACGCCAGTTCCTCCGCCAGTTCCAGAGCCCGGGCGGCGATGGCGTCCATGTTGTAATATTTGTACTCGGCCAGCCGGCCCAGCAGATGAAGCTGCTGCTTTTTGTCCGCCTCGGCCTTATATTTGGCATACAGGGCGTTGTTTTCCGGGTTGATGATGGCGTAGTAGGGGGTCTCCCGGGGGGTGCCAATGTAGGGCCGGGAGTACTCCTTGACAATGGTGGTCACACCGGGGAGCTCCTGGCCGGTGAGCCGCTTGAACTCGGTGATGCGGGTGTAGTCCTCGTCCATGGTGTAGTTCACTGTGGCGTGGGTCTGGAAGAAGTCTCCGCACCGCAGGGGGTGCTCCATGTCGGGATAGGGCATACCGGGAGCGCTGTAGTTCCTGGCTTGCCAGGTCTCGAATTTAAAGTCCAACGTCCGGTAGGGCAGGCGGCCGTAGCACAGACCGAAAAACTCATCCAAAGGACCGGTATAGATCAGCGGCACGGGCAGGGGCATCCCAGCCCCCCGGAGGAAGATGTCATACTCCTCCAGAGAGAGGTACTGCCGCACGTCGGTATTCAGCAGAACCTCAATGTTGGGGTGGTCCAGCATCCGCTGGAACATTTTGGTATAGCCCTCCAAAGGCATCCCCTGGTACTTGTCCTGGAAATAGCGGTCGTCCCGGGAGAGGAACACCGGCACCCGGGCGGTGGTGTTTGGGTCGATCTCCTCTGGGGTCTGCCCCCACTGCTTCATGGTGTAGTGGACAAAGACATGCTCATATACGTAATCCGCAATGGCGGCAATTTCCGGGTCTGGGTTCTGCCGCAGCTCCAGAATGGTGACCTTTTTCTCCGCTCCATAGGCGGCGATAAGCTTGTCCCCCAGTTTTTTGCCCTCCTCCTTGCCGAAGGCCTCCTCCATGGAGGTGAGGTTGAAGGGGACGGGGTATTGCAGCCGCCAGCCCCGCCGGTCGGGGTGCGCCGGGTCGGGGATGTTGGCCACCACCTGGTGCTGGTAATCCCGCCACTGGGTGAACCGGGACAGGAAGTCAAAGACCTTTTTATCGTTGGTGTGGAAGATGTGGGGACCGTACTTATGAATCAGCACCCCATGCTCATCCAGGCAGTCGTAGGCATTGCCGCCAATGTGGTCCCGGCGCTCCAGTACCAGCACCTTTTTGCCCTTCTCCGCCAAGGCCCGGGCGGACACCGCGCCAGCGTAGCCCGCACCGGCAATCCAGATATCGTACTTGTTCACCGCTGAGTCCATCCTTTCCAAGCGCCCCAAGGGGCGGAACATTTTTCGTCCGCTATAGTATAGCACAATTTCCCCAGAAAACAAATTAAATCTTCATTAAGCCCTTTCTGCATTGCTTTTTCTTAGCGCCTGGGGTACAATGGAACCCACAAAGTCATTGGACAGGAGGATGGTTATGGAACTCAAAAAACTTCGCGTCCTGTATTTCAGCCCCACCGGAGGCACCGAGAAAATCGCCCGCTTCGCAGCCGAAGCACTGGGCAGCCGTCTGGGCCTGACACCGGAGTACATCTCCTTCACCAAGCCGGAGGAACGGGAGCAAACACGCCGCTTCGCTCCGGATGAGCTGGTGGTGATGGCCTCACCGGTGTACGCCGGACGTCTGCCCAACAAGGTGATGCCGGAGTACAAAGCCAAGCTGTTCGGGGATGGAACCCCTGTTGTCCCCATTTGCGTTTTCGGAAACCGCAGCCCGGACGAGGGACTGCGGGAGCTGGTGCTGCTGCTGGAGGACAACGGTTTCCGCCCTGTGGGAGCCGCCGCCTTTGCCGGGCGGCATGCCTTCTCCGACAAGGTGGGGGAGGGCCGGCCCAACCAAGTAGACCGGACCCAAATGGCGGACTTCGCCGCACAGCTGGCGGACAAGCTGGCAGGGATCTCCCTCCCCCCGCTGGCGATGGACCGCAGTGAGATCGGCCCCTACTACACCCCTCTCAAGGAGGACGGGACCCCCGCTAAATTCTTAAAGGCCAAGCCCCTCACTGACTGGAGCAAATGCTCCCGCTGCGGGGCCTGCGCTCGCGCCTGTCCCATGGGCAGCATCGACAAAACCACGATGGATGCCGTGGGCCTGTGCATCAAATGTCAGGCATGTGTGCGCAAATGCACCGTCCATGCAAAATACTTTGCGGACCTGGATTTTCTCTCCCATGTGGCGATGCTGGAACAGAACTATACCGCTCCCGCCGAAAATTTTGTGCTGCTCTGATGGACGTTCCAGAATCGGCAAAGGAGGCCGCTCCCTTTGGGGCGGCCTCCTTTGCTGTGTTTACTTCAGGTTTTTATACATTGCCAGTGCGATGGTCAAAGCCTGTTCAATGCTGGCCTTGCCCTGCGCGGAAAACCGGTTTCCGCCTACACCGTTGATAATCCCCTTGTCCGCCATAAAGGCTACTGCACTCTTTGCATAGCCGGACACACTGCTGTCGTCGCTGAACTCAGTGGCGGCGACAATGGGAACCTTGCCGCCCAGCTTGGTATAGACGGCGGAGAGCATCACCGCCGCCTGCTCCCGGCTCACCTCCGCGTTGGGGGAGAATCGTCCGCCGCCCACGCCGTTGACAAAGCCCGCCGCCGCAGCCTGGAGGACCACAGGGTCATCGGTGTCGCTGAAGGGGCTTTCTCCGGTGGTGACAATCTTCTCGCCGCCCATAGCCTCATAGAGCTTCACCGTCGTGGCGGCAAACTGGGCCCGGGTGATACGCTTCTGGAAGTCATTCCCCAGGCTGTCCGCAATGAGACCGACCGCAGCTGCCTCCTTCACATAGCTCTTGGCCCACTCGGTTACCGTCGGCCCATCAGGGCTGGCCGGAGTAGTTGGAGGAGTGACCGGAGTGGCTGGGGCGGTGCCGCCTTGGATTTGGAAGGTATAGCTCTTTGTGGCGCCGTTGCTGAACGTCACCGTTACGGTGTGGCTTCCGGCGCCCAACGTGCTGGTATCCAGCTGGAAGGCATAGGGGTAATCGGAGACGGTGGCCTTTGTCTGCCCGTCCACCGACCAGACCGCGCTCTGCCGGTCCGCTGCATAGGTGTAAGCCGCCAGACGAATGGTGCCTTCCCACGTCCCGGTATATGCGGATAACTTGGTATAGTAAGAGGGGGTATCGTGATAGCTGCTCAGCAGCGTGGGGTTGGAGGTGGTCCCCTTCCGATAGGCGGCAGTGACCACGCTGTTGTCATAGAAGGTGTAGTCGATGTTGTGCCAGGTGTCCTTATAATCGGAGCTGATAATGCACTTAATCTCGGGATAGACCATGGACAGGAACGCATAGGCCCGCTGCATCCGCTCACCGGCCCAGGCGGAGTTATCCGTTCCCTTGTAGTCGTTGCAGGAGCCGCCTTCGGTGATGATGATGGGCTTTTTGTGCATCCGGGACAGGTTCACTGTCTGCTGAATGTTGAGCAGCGCGTCGCCGTAGACACCAACGCCGTAAAACTCATCCCGCTTGGTATCTCCGCTGTTGTGCCAGCGGTCGTAGTACAAAGAGGTGCCGATCCAGTCCACATATTGGTCACCAGGGTAATAGTCGTCCATATCCGTCTGATAGGAGCTGCTGTAGTTCGGAGAGAACACCATCGCCACCCGAGGCGCCAGTCTGCGGCCAAAGTCCACAATATACCGGTAGGCGGCAATAAAGTCCTCGGGTTTGGCGGCAGTGGTCCACACGTTCATTTCGCCCCCGATACGGACAAGCACAGGGCAGCTCAAGGTATTCAGATAGGTAAATACCTCGGTCAGCTTACTGTCATAGGCGCCGCCGCTGACCTTGGCGCAGTCCGCCCCTTCGTTGTCGAAGTTGAGGTAGACCAAAAAGGCCCTGCTGTTGTCCTTCAAGGCGGGACCATAAAGATAGGACCAGTACTCCAGCGTGTAGCCGTCGCTCAGGCCATGGTAAAAGGAGACCACAGACTCTCCCGCCATCTCACTTTCGTTAATCAGTCCAAAGCGCCCGGTGGAAAAGGTTCCGCCCTGAGTGGTTCGTCCATAGTACACACCGCCGGTCTGCTCATTTTTTGCGCCGTAGTAGGGATAGTCCGACCCTGGCGTCTGGGTGACCGTGTAGATCTCAGTGCGGGCATCCAGGTCCTTATAGGCTGTTTTCATGGTGGTGGTGCTCTGGTCGGCAAAGGCAGGGACCACAAGTCCTAGACACATCGCCAATGCCAGAGTCAGGGATATTGCTTTTTTCATTCTCAATTCTCCTTCCAGATGTCCTTGTTTCGCGCCGGCCGAACAGGGCTGCATTGGGCCGGCCGGTCCTCAAAATACCGTCTTCATTTCGCTCAAGCAAATCCGTCCGAGCCTTTTGAGGGCTTTCCGCCGTACCAATATCATACCACAACCCGTTCCTTTCTCCAATATGCCCGCTGCATATCTTAAAAAAATTTTCTCCAGGGGTTGACAAGCCGGCCATTTTGTCTTATTGTATTATTTACCTAATACAATAAGACAAGGAGAGTTGCCCATGGACTGGAAGCTGGACGATCACCGGCCCATCTGGCTCCAGCTGGCGGAGCAGCTGGCCCGGCGGATTATCACCGGGGTCTATCCCCCCGGAAGCAAGCTGCCCCCGGTGCGGGAACTGGCTGCGGAGGCAGGGGTCAATCCCAACACCATGCAGCGGGCTCTGGCTCAGCTGGAACAGGAGGGGCTGGCCAAGGCCGACCGCACCGCCGGCCGGCTGGTGACCCAGGACACAGCAGTTATGGAGGCGGTCCGCCGGCGGGAGGCAGAAACGGTGATTCAACAGTACTACACCGCCATGACCGCCTTGGGTTACACCCGGAAGCAGGCGGCGGCACTTGTAAAGGAGGAATTTTTGTGAGCAACTTTTTGATCGAATGCCGGGGGCTATATAAGACGTACGGCCTGCGGCCTGCTCTGTCTGGGGTGGACCTGGCGGTGGGGCCGGGCCGCATTGTTGGACTGCTGGGCCCCAACGGAAGCGGAAAAACTACTCTGATTAAGCTGCTGTGCGGGCTGCTCCGGCCCACCGCAGGCTGGCTGGCGGTGGACGGCGAGGCCATAGGTCCTTACACCAAGTCGGTGGTGAGCTACCTGCCCGACCGGATGTACTTTGCCGACTGGATGCGGGCCACCGACCTGTTCGACCTGTTTCGGGACTTCTATGCCGACTTTG
Source organism: uncultured Bacillota bacterium (assembly GCA_947172355.1). Taxonomy (GTDB): domain Bacteria; phylum Bacillota; class Clostridia; order Oscillospirales; family Oscillospiraceae; genus Lawsonibacter. The sequence continues at coordinate 3,586 of CAMWBA010000049.1, read as the reverse complement.
ACTATGAAAAGGCATTCGCTATGTGCCGTTCCCTGGGGGTGGAGCCCCATGACCGGCTGAAAACCATGTCCAAGGGCACCAAGGAGAAGGTACAGCTGGTTCTGGTTATGGCCCGAACAGCCAAGCTGTATCTGCTGGACGAGCCCATTGCCGGGGTGGACCCAGCGGCCCGAGACTTCATTCTGCGCACCATCCTCACTAACTACAACGAGGAGGGCACCGTCTTAATCTCCACCCACCTGATTTCCGATGTGGAGAAGGTGCTGGACGAGGCCATTTTTCTCAAGCAGGGAAAAATCATGCTCCACCAGACGGTGGATGCCATCCGTGCGAAGGAGAATAAGAGTGTGGACGCCCTTTTTCGTGAGATCTTCCAGGCTGGGCCCATGTTCGATGAGGAGGAGGGATTTTGATGCTGCTTAAACTGTTAAAATACGACTCCCGGGCCATGTGGAAGCAATTTTCCCTGATCTGGGGGGCGGCCCTGGCGCTGGCACTGGTTCACCGGCTGACACACACGCTTCATTTCATTGTCACGCTCGGTACCCGCATTGCCAACTTCACAAATCTTGCCCTTGCAATAGTCTTTGTCGCTATGTTTGTCATTTCCGTGATGTTTATTATCCAGCGGTTCTCAAAGGGACTGCTGGGGGGAGAGGGCTATCTCATGCACACTCTGCCTGTCCGCCCCTGGCAGCTGGTGCTGTCCAAACTGATCTGCGCCATTGTCACCGGGTTGGGCAGCTGCGTTGTGGCCTTTCTGTCCGCCATCCTCATGTATCCCGAGGACTTCCAGCGCTTCTTCCAGTCGGTGAACTGGCTGAAACTTTTCCGGAGGCTTTTGCAGAACCTAGGTACTCTGGTTCTGGCGGCGGAGTTCTGTATGGTTATTCTCTCCTTTCTTATCCTGTTTATTTCGACGATATATCTGGCAATATCCATCGGGCACCTGTTCTCCCACCATCGGAGGCTTATCAGTTTGGTTTCCTTTATTGGGCTGTATATTCTGATTGCCAACATATACAGCTGGGTATTATCTTACAAGGTTATCCAAGCTCTGGTGGATGCGGCTACCGTCAACGCCTACGGTTCTATGCTCACCGATATCGCCATTATGCTTCTCCCCGCCGCCGCTTTTCTCGCCGTTGTGTGCTGGATTCTGGAAAACAAACTGAATTTGGAGTAAAAAAACGCCTGAAGTCTTACAACTTCAGGCGTTTTTTATAAGCACCAGACATCCCGCTGCTGCTGGTGCTGGCCCTGGTTGAACCGGAGTCCCTCACAGCTCCACACCCCCATCCGCCGGGTGGCGCTGAGTACCCCGTCCCGGCAGTCCAGCCGGGACAGGAGGAGGGCGACCTCCTGGCGGATGGGGGTAAGGTCTGGGGCGGAAAATACCACATACTCCTCCACGGACTGGCCATGAAAAACGGTCTTTTTCAAGTCTTTTATATCCACATTCATATAGGGGTCCCGGTCGGCAATCAGGCGGTAGACCGTCGGCTCCTGGCCATCCAGTAGGAGGCACATACAGCGCCCCTTCTCACGAATCAGTTCCAGAGTGAGGAGATAGGGATGATACACCGTCTTTTGCATCCGGCGGACATAGGTTCCAGCCCCGTTCAGTGTAAATTCCAGTTCCAGCCGGTCCAGCCGCCCGCAGTAAAAATCCTCCAGAATCGCTTCCAGGTTTTGGGCGCTCCAGCCTTTGTGGGGGACGAGCTTAGGGGCGGGACGTTTTTGGGGGAACAGGAAATACAGCAGGGACCTAGGGAAAGCCCAACTTCGCTCCAGGACCTTTACTCCAGCAAGGAAGGGCAGACAGTCCTCCAGCCTTCGCTCCGGTGGCCCGGCAAGGCGGTCCGGGGCATTCAGATGGGGGGAGGAGCGGTCCGGGACCGGAGCAGCCGGAGCGGCTGAGGCGGCCGGAGCTGGAGCCAGCCGGTCAGAGGCAAGCAGTTCGAAGGCCCAGGGGGCCAGATGGTTGAGAAACTCCGTCCCTTCCTGCATCGAACCGTCCACCGGATTCTCCTGCGTCAAGCAGGCCAGCAGTTTCTCCCGATTCAGACGGAAGCGCCGGGCCAGCCGGGCGGCGTGCTGTTCCGGTGTGGCGGAATCCGGCGCACTTCCAGGCATGGATGCAAAAGCGTCCTCCACTGTGCCCTTATAGCATAGCTGATACCCCCAGCCGCCGCCTTCCTGCATGTAAAGCAGCAGAGCGGTGCAATCCAGCTTGGCCGTGGGGATGCGGACAAGCATTTCGGGGTGGCTGTCCTCCTCAAAACGGGCAAGCACCCCCTCCCTACACCCTGCCCAGCACACCGCGTCCAAATCCAACCCATACAGCCGCATTACCGCGTCAGACAGCCCATTCACTTCTGTTCGGACCCGTTCCAGCCGTTGATGGGGATAGATCATAACATTCAGAAACTCACGCATGGTTTTTCCTCCGCAAAAAATGGTATGGATTCCCGCTTGCTGTCAAAGTTGAGAATGCCTCTGGGGCCGGTTTGCGCCATGGGAAACATTCGATTCCCTCCGGCGGTCAAGGGGGCACCGCCCTCTTGCATCACCCTGGCCCCCCACCAACCAGGGGGCTCGTTCGCTCCTTGTCTGGTGACAATCCACAATCAAGACAGGCAGGAACAATATAGTCACCGCAGCTGAAAAGGAGCTTTACTCCTTTTCAGCTGCGCCACTATAAGGAACGCCGGACAGGGGATACCCCTGCCCGGCGCTTGGGCTCACTGCTTTAGAACGGAGGCGGCAATGGCGTCGGCCAGCGCGTCGATTTCGGACTCATTATCCGCCTTGAGAGAGGAGGTGACGGTCATCTCCTCATCCAAAATGGTCATGTTTTTCAAGGACTCGATCTCCTCCTTCATCAGTGCGCCGGAGCGGGGGGCCCAGGAGCCGCTGCCCATGATCGCCACGGTGCGCTTTTGCAGGTTTAGGGCCTTCATGTCCATGAGGAAGTTGTGCATGGGTGGGAAGATGCCCAGGTTGTAGGTGACCGAGGCCAGCACCAGGTGGCTGTACTTGAAGAGGTCGGAGATCAGGTAACTGACGTGGGTGGAGGACACGTCATACAGCCGGGTGTTGGTGACCCCTCGGGCGGTGAGCTTGGCGGCCAGCACCTCGGCGGCGGCCTCGGTGTTTCCGTACATGGAGGCGTAGACGATCATGACGCCCTTTTCCTCCGGCTCGTAGGTGGCCCAGTGGGTGTATTTGTCGATGATGTAGCCCAGGTCTTTGCGCCACACCGGACCGTGGAGGGGACACAGGTATTTAATGTTGTCCAGGCCCACGATGTTGGCGGCCTTGTTCAGCAGGGCCACCACCTGGGGGCCGTACTTGCCCACGATGTTGGTGTAGTACCGCCGGGCGTCGTCGATCCACTCCCGGTCGAAGTCGAACTCGTCGGCGAACAGCTTGCCGTCCAGGGAGCGGAAGGAGCCAAAGGCGTCGGCGGAGAACAGAACGCCGTTGGTGGTGTCGAAGGTGACCATGGCCTCGGGCCAGTGGACCATAGGGGCGTAGACAAAGGCCACCGTGTGCTTGCCGAAGCACTTGGTATCCCCCTCGG
>CAMWBA010000048.1 GCA_947172355.1 uncultured Bacillota bacterium | reverse complement strand
CTGGTGGAGACAACAGAACTCGAATCTGTGACCTCTCGCGTGTGAGGCGAGCGCTCTACCGGCTGAGCTATGCCTCCATATAGAAACGGGGTGGTGACCCGGACGGGACTCGAACCCGTGTTGCCGCCGTGAAAGGGCGGAGTCTTAACCGCTTGACCACCGGGCCGTTTTATATGGCAACGGACACATATCCGTTTTTTATAATGGTAGCGGCAACTGGATTTGAACCAGTGACACCGCGGGTATGAACCGCGTGCTCTAGCCAACTGAGCTATGCCGCCGTTTTTGGCCCTTCAAACAGGGCAAGGGTTAGTATAGCGGATTTCTCCCCCTTTGTCAACTGTTTTTTTGAAAAATTTTCATTTTTCTTTCCTCTCCGGGCCGGGACCCGGAGAGGAGATACAGCTAGTCCGGAAAGAAGGGGGACACAAGGGCGTAGAGCTCATTCTGCCGTTCCCACCCTGTACCCATACAGTATTTGTCCAGGTCTGTGAGCTTGATCTCATAGCCGTCCTGAAACCGCAGCTCATAGTTCCAGGCGTAACGGATCAAATGTCCAGTGCGAGTGGTGACTGAGGTGCGGTAAAGGTCCGATTCCTCCAACTCCTGATAGGAGTGCCAGCTGGTCCGGATGCCCAGGACATAGGTGGATACGCCGGTAGTGGCAGCTTCTGTCCGGCTGAGGCAGGAGACCAGCACCAGAGAATGGAGCAGTACCAAAACGGTAATGGTAAAGGGCAGGAACCCCTTCAACTCCCCGCAGATGCTGCGGAAGTCCTTCTCTCCCTGGGACCAGTCCCGGATCGCGGAGAACGCCGCATCCAGTGTCATGTTCAGGAAACCGATATCCGCAAAAAGCACAAGGCCAGCCACGATAAGGCTGGAGATGCCATACTGCTGGTAGAGGGTATCAGGGCCCACCAGGAACCAGTAGTGAAGCCTTTGATTGTAGTAGAAAAATAAGTGAAATGACACCAGTCCGCTGATGGCAGTGGTAATAAACAAGATTTTCGGTCCCGGAGACCGAAGCGAACTGCCTACGCTCTCCTGCTCCGCTCGCTTCATCTTCTTCCGCTGGCTGGAGGGGAGGTGGCTGTAGGTGGGCCCTTTCTTTTTCTGGCACCACCAGGCCTGTTTTTTGTCCGCCTTGACGCTGGACTGTGCGGCCAGCGCACTGGCCCGCTCCCGCTTCTCCCGGAGCTTTTTCCGCTCCAGGGAAGCGGGGGATTTTTTCCTGGCCATGACGGGTTATTTGAAGTACTCCGCCCCGCTCTCAAACAGGGGCTGGTGCTTATTGCCGGGGATGTTCACCGCCACATAGGGTCCCCGGCGCTCCAGGTGGCCCATCTTGCCGAAGACCCGGCCGTCGGGGGAGAAGATGCCCTCGATGGCCTCCATGGAGCCGTTGGGGTTGGCCAGGATGTCCATGGTGGGCTGGCCCTCCATACCCACATACTGGCTTCCCACTTGGCCGTTGGCAATCAAGCCGGCGATGACCTCCGGCGGGGCTACGAAGCGGCCCTCGCCGTGGGAGATGGGGATGGTGTACAGGTCGCCCACCTTGCAGTTCAGCATCCAGGGGGACTGAACCGATGCCACACGGGTGGTGACATACCGGCTTTGGTGACGGCCAATCAGGTTGTAGGTCAGGGTGGGGCAGGAATCGTCCATGGGACGGATCTCCCCGAAGGGGAGCAGACCCAGCTTGACCAGGGCCTGGAACCCGTTGCAGATGCCAAGCATCAGGCCGTCCCGGTGGTGCAGGAGGTCCATAATGGCGTCGCTGAGGGCGGGGTTGCGGAGGAAGGAGGCGATAAACTTGCCGGAGCCCTCCGGCTCGTCGCCGCCGGAGAAGCCGCCGGGGAGGACCACAATCTGTGCCCCACGGATAGCCTGTTCCAAGGCGGCGGCGGACTGGGACAGGAGATCGGTGGTTAGGTTGCGCACCACCACAATCTCCGGGTCGATGCCGGCGCGGAGGCAGGCTTTGGCGGTGTCGTACTCGCAGTTGGTGCCGGGGAAGACGGGGATCACCGCCTTGGGGTGGGCCGCCTTGTGTTTGCAGACCGCCGGGGAGCGCTTATCCCAGGAAATCGTCTGGACGGTCTCCGACTTGCCCGCCCGGGTGGGGTAAACCGCTTCCAGCACGCCTTCATTGAGCGCCAGCAGCTCGTCGATGGGGGCGGAATCAGCGCCGATGGTAATAACAGGTTCTGCGACGGTGCTTCCGATTTGAAGTACCCAAGGGCTTTCGGGAATCTCTTCGGAGAGCTCTGCGACAATCGCGCCAGGGTTGGGCATATCCCAGGCCAGCTCTTCCTCCCCGTCGATGAACCCGATTCGGTTGCCAAAGGACATCTTCATTACGGCCTCGGCCTCGCCATTTTCCACTGCCCAGGCGGCTTTCACCTTGCCCGCTTGGCACAAAGCATGGACTTCTTCCCAGACGGCTTTCTGGCCCTCTGCGGTAGCGTCCCCTACAAAGAGGTATACCGGGTGTCCCGCCTCCTTGAACTCGGGGGTGATGATCTTACCGGCTTTGATGGGTGCGATGGCGAAGGAAATCAGAGTGGGAGGGACGTCCCGGTCCAGGAAGGAGCCGGACATGGAGTCCTTGCCGCCAATAGCGGCAGCGGCGTAGTCCAGCTGGGCGTCCAGTGCGCCCAGGAGGGCGGCGGCAGGCTTACCCCAGCGGTTGGGTTCGTCCCGCAGCTTCTCAAAGAACTCCTGCAAGGTGAGATAAACCTTTTTGTAGTCTGCGCCAGCAGCCACCAGTTTGGCAATGGAGTTGGTAACCGCCTGATAGGCCCCCACATAGGGGTCCACAGACAGGGCATCCGGGTCACAGCCCCAGGCCATGACACTGGCCTGATCGGTCTCCTGGCCGGGCAGGACAGGCAGCAGCGCCGCCATGGCTTGGGCAGGGGTGGCCTGATATTTGCCGCCGAAGGGCATGAGGACGGAACCAGCCCCGATGGAGCCGTCGAAGCGCTCGGCCAGGCCCCGGCGGGAGGCACATTTGAGACTGGAGGCCATCTCACGCAGAGTTTTGAACGGCTCCTGCCCCAAGGCGGAGCGGTCCTTTTTGTCTACAGACACCGCTGCATGCTTCACCGCGCCGTTGGTGTTCAAAAATTCCCGGCTGAGGTCGGCGATCTTCTGGCCCTTCCAGCACATCACCATCCGGGGGGACTCGGTGACCACAGCCACCCGGTAGGCCTCCAGGTTCTCCTTCTCAGCGGCGGCGATGAACTTGTCAACGTCCTCGGGGGCCACCACCACGGCCATGCGCTCCTGGCTCTCGGAGATGGCCAGCTCGGTGCCGTCCAGGCCGTCGTACTTCTTGCGTACGGCGTCCAGGTTGATCTCCAGGCCGTCGGCCAGCTCGCCGATGGCGACACTGACGCCTCCCGCACCGAAGTCGTTGCACCGCTTGATGAGCCGGGTGACCTCCCCATCCCGGAACAGCCGCTGGATCTTCCGCTCTTCGGGGGCGTTGCCCTTCTGGACCTCAGAGGCCATGGTGGTGAGGGATTTCTTGTTGTGGCTCTTGGAGGAACCGGTAGCCCCGCCGATACCGTCCCGTCCGGTGCGGCCGCCCAGAAGGATCACCACATCCCCCGGTGCGGGCCGCTCCCGGCGCACGTTCTCCGCCGGAGCTGCGCCCACCACCGCGCCGCACTCCAGCCGCTTGGCGATGTAGCCCTCGTGGTAGACCTCGGCCACATGGCCGGTGGCCAGGCCGATTTGGTTGCCATAGGAGGAGTACCCCGCCGCCGCCGTCTGGCACAGCTTGCGCTGGGGGAGTTTGCCTTCTAAAGTCTGCTCAAAGGGGGTGCGGGGGTCGCCCGCCCCAGTGAAGCGCATGGCCTGGTGGACGTACACCCGGCCGGACAGAGGGTCGCGAATACAGCCGCCGATGCAGGTGGCCGCCCCGCCGAAGGGCTCGATCTCGGTGGGATGGTTGTGAGTTTCGTTCTTGAACATGAGAAGCCAGTCCTGCTCCTGTCCGTCTACCTGGGCGGGGACATGGATGGAACAGGCATTGATCTCCTCGCTCTCGTCCAGTTCGGGGAGCAGTCCCCGCTTTTTCAGCACCTTGGTGCCGATGGTGGCCATGTCCATCAAAGTCTGGGGACGTTGGGCGGCCTTCTCCTCACCATAGACCTCCACCCGGGCGGCCAGATACCGCTCGTAGGCGGACTTTATGTCGGGGTCGTCAATCTGAATTTCGTCCAGATGGGTGGAGAAGGTGGTGTGGCGGCAGTGATCGGACCAGTAGGTGTCCACCACCCGAACCTCGGTGATGGTGGGGTCCCGGTGTTCCTCGTCCCGGAAGTAGGTCTGGAGAAAGCGCAGATCGTCCAGGTCCATGGCCAGCCCCAGCTTGTCCAGCAGGGCGGACAGGGCTGTTTCGTCCATAGCGGTGAAGCCCTCCACCCTGTCCACATGGTCGGGGATGGCATGCTCCCGCACCAGGGTCTCGGGCTTGTCCAGGCTGGCTTCCCGGCTTTCTACAGGGTTAATGAGGTAATTGCGGATCTTCTCCCGGTCCGCCTGGGACAGCTCCCCCTCCAGGGTGTAGAAGTAGTAGACTGTGGCGCAGGCCACCAGGGGACGGTCCACGCCAGCCATCAGCTGGATGCACTGAGCCGCAGAATCCGCCCGCTGGTCAAACTGCCCCGGCAGGGCCTCCACCGCCAGGGTGTATTCTGGGGTGCGGACGGGAGCAAAATCCTCATCAAACACTTCGTCCACCTGGGGCTCGGAAAAGACGATCCCCTTAGCCCGGTGAAAGACCTCCTGGGAGACGCCTTCCACATCGTAGCGGTGCAGGATGAACAGGTCCTCCAGATTATTGATGCCCAGCTGCCCCCAAAGCTGGTCCAGCAGGGCGGTGCTTTCGACATCATATTGGGGCTTTTTCTCGGAATAGCAGCGGTAAACACTCATACTCTTTTCTCCTCCATAGTTCTATTGAATGGTCCAATGTTCCATTTGGTAAAACACGTTTCCTCGCACCGGGGTTAAACCTGACAGCCGCCCCCACTGGGTGAGGACGGAGCCGTTTTTAAAGGCGATGGGGACAATGGGAACCTGTTCGTTCAGCAGGGCAAACAGCTGCTCTGCTGCGGCGGGTTTATCCTCGGACGAAGCAGTGTGCATGGCGTACAGCAGCCCGTCGGCCTCCTCGGTCCACCAGCCGCCGTAATTCAGCCTGCCGGCAGAACCCAGCAGAGGAGCCAGGTCGAAATCGGCAGTGAATACCGTCTCGCCCAGGTAGAGGTCAAAATCTCCAGCGGCAAGGGCGGCGGTGTAGTCCTCAAAGGACAGCTGCCGCAGTTCCACCGTCAGCCCTGCCGCCTCTAGCTGGTAGGCGATGCGCTGGGCAGCGGAGGCTTTGGCAGTATTTTCGTTGTTCACCAACAGGGTGAATGGTTTCTCCGCCAGCCGGAGCTCCTCCAGCTGCGCGGCCAGGCCCTCCAGGTCATAGGAGGGCGCGGAGTCCGCTGCGCTTTGGCTGTGCAGTGCGCTGCCCGGGTGGACGGGCAGCCAGGTGGGAACGGCATGGTTGGCGTAGACGGCGGAGACGATGGCCTCTCGGTCTACCGCCAGTGCCAAAGCCTGGCGGACCTGGGGCGCACGGCACAGGACGCTCTGGGTGTTGAAGCCCAGATAGAGAAAGTCGGTAGTGGCATAATCCCAGGTCTGGTAGTTGCCGCCGTAGCCCATGGCGTTGGTGGCCATCAGGTCTACATCCACCAAGGATACATTTCCGGCGTCGAACGCATAGATCAGCTCGTCGCTCTTGGTTACGGTGTGGAGCGGGATGGTCTGAACCGGCAGGGGCTTGTCCTCCTGCCACCAGCTGGTTCGGGGGACAAGGGACATCAATCCCTCCAGCTCCGACAGGATGTAGGGGCCGGTGCCCAGGGGACGGTCCCCTTCACCCAGTGCGATGGGGATGTCCAATAGGACGGGCAGAGTTCCGTTGGGCCGGCGGAGGGTGATGGAGACCTGATTGGGGGTGTCCTCCGAGGCAGCGATGGAGGTCACATCGGCCAGACGTTCCCGATACCGTCCCTTGGCGGAACGGGCTAAATCCAGAGCGCTGGCCACGACTTGACCGGTAAGGGGGGTGCCGTCCGAGAAGGTAACCTCGGATCGCAGCGTAAAGGTCCAGACCAGCTTGTCCGGGCTGACATGATAGCTTTGGCACAGCACTGGTTGGGCTTGAAAGGCTTCATCCAGCGCAAAAAGAGGCTCATACAGCAGCGGAGACAGGGTGAGGTTGGCCCGGTTTGCGGCCAAGGCAGGATGAAGGCTGAATTCGGAGTAGACCGCCAAGGTAAACGGGACCGGTTCAGGGGACTGGACCGCTCCTTGGCTGCTATCCGGCGGAAAGGAGGAACCCGCGCCGCCGGATTGGCCGGAGGGGAGGCTCTCTCCACAGGCGGAGAGGGCCAGCAGCAGGCTCAGAAAAAGGGGGAGGATGTATCGTTTCATAACAATTCCTTTGCAAAGCGAGTGTGGGGGAGCGGCTGCGCGCCCCTGAGTTCGGACGCTGAGGAGGGGCTGCGGGCCCCGGGGTTACCGCAATTGAATCATGGCGGCCATGCTGCCCCGGGCGCTCCCCTGGACGCGATGGGACCAGAAGGTGTCCAGATCGCAGGCGGTGCAGGCGGGGCAGAGAGCGATGTGCTCCGGGCGCAGCCCCGCCCGCTCCAGCCACCGGGCGTTGGCGCCCTTTAAATCGACAGAGAACTTTTCCGGCTTGGACAGGGGGCGGAGAAAGGGTTCTGCGTCCGCGCCCAGTCCGGCCCGCAGACCGTCGGGAACATCGCTGTGGGTCTCGAAGCAGCAGGGGCCGATGCCCGGACCGATGACGGCCAGGATATGTTCGGGCAGGCAGCCGTAGTCCCGGACCATCGCCTCTGCCGCCCGGGCGGCAATGCCTGCGGCGGTCCCCCGCCAGCCGGCGTGGGCGGCGGCAATGCAGCGGCGGACCGGATCGTAGAGCAGGATGGGGATGCAGTCTCCGGAGAAGATGGTCAGGCAGATCCCAGGCTCGTCGGTGACCAGTCCGTCGGCCTCGCAGGTTCCGGGCTCGGCGGGGTCGGAGAGAATATCCTCCCGGGTGACCGGGCGGATGATATTGCTGTGAATCTGGTGGTTTTTCACCAGGGCCTCATCATCCGTCCCAATCACTGAGCAGAACCAGTTGAAATTCCACCGGACATTGGCCGGGTCGTCCCCCCGGTTGGCACCCAGATTCAGCGTGTTCCAGGGCGCAGGAGATACCCCCCCAATCCGGGTGGAGAAGCCGTGGGCCGTACCCGCCCAGTCCGGATGATCGCAGCGGTAAAAAACGACGCCGCAGACCTCCTGCCGAATGATGTTCATAGCTGCCATGATTTTCCCCCGGTGTTGTGAACTTCCGGCCCTCATAGGGCCGGTATTGAATTATTTTATCCTAAAATCCCTCCGGTGGCAACCCACAACAAGGGAAAAATGGAAACTATTTTTTCAGGGGAGCAGGGCAAACTGCATTAAAGCTGCTCCAGTTCCTTCAGGGTGTCTTGAATCGTCTTTTGGGGGATGTAGACCGCCGCCATCTCCTGGAGCTGGGCCAGAGAGAGGGAACGGGCCGCGCCCACCATAGGGTGCTTCATAAACTTGCCGAAACGGCGCTGGAATACCGCTTTGGATTTTGGATTGTCCAGCAGCTCGCCCACTGTAATTTGCTTTCCGCGTAAATCCATAGGAATCACCTCCGGTTCAGTCTATGCGCCGGAGGCGCAAGCCTTGACAGTCCGCAGCGCGGAGATTTTATCTGTGTTCTCCCGCCGGAGGCGGGGAAATACGGGACCTTCTGTGCGGATATGCCCTGACAGCTCCGTTGCCTTGACTTTCCCAACAGAAGGGGCTATACTGTGTTTATAGAAAAAAGGAACGATGGGAGGGATGATGACATGGCGGGCAAAAGGAAGGGGGTGCGTGAGGTCCTCTCCGCCGCCCACGACGCCTTGCGGCGCAAACGGGTGGTGGCGGTGGTCTATTTCACGCTGCGGTTTCTGGTTATTGCCGTGATGGCGGCGCAATTTTTCAATGGCGATTTTGAGAGCGTTTTCCTGTGCGGCCTGACTCTGATTTTGTTTCTTTTGCCCACGGTGTTTGAGCGGGCGCTGAGGATTGATCTGCCCAATACCATGGAAATTATCATCATGCTCTTTATTTTCGCGGCGGAAATACTGGGGGAGATCAGCTCCTTTTATACCACCTTTAAAAGCTGGGACACCATCCTTCACACTATCAACGGATTTTTGTGCGCCGCCATCGGCTTTGCCCTGGTGGATATGCTCAACCGGACGGAGAAATTCTCCCTGTCCCTGTCGCCGGTCTTCATGTCCATTGTTGCGTTTTGTTTCTCCATGACTATCGGGGTGCTGTGGGAGTTTTTTGAGTGTGCCATGGACCAGCTGATGATGTTGGATATGCAGAAAGACACGGTGGTCAACGCAATCTCCTCGGTGATGCTGGACCCCACTGGGGGGAACCGCCGGGTGCTGATTGAAAATATTGTGGAGACCATCGTGATAACCGCCGACGGCCGGGAGATTCCTTTGGAGCTGGGCGGCTATTTGGATATTGGTATTCTGGATACGATGAAAGACCTGTTTGTCAACTTCATCGGGGCGGTGGTATTTTCCGTGATTGGCTATTTTTATGTAAAAAGCCGGGGCCAGGGCAAATTTGCCAGCCGGTTTATCCCACAGGTGGTGGAGGTCCAGCCCGAAGATATCAACCCGCGTCAGCCAAAATTTGGGAGAAAAGCCAAAAAGTCCCGGCGGAACAGGGAATAAACCGGGGATTGTTGTTTCATACTAAGCCTATCCAAGACAAGGAGGGTTTTATGATGAATAACAAGACATGCAACACCAGCATTAAGTGCTCTGTGGACACCTGTGCCTATCACTCCGGCGCACAGAACTGCTGCTCCCTGGAATCCATCAAGGTGGGCTGCTGCGACTGCGCCCCCACCAAGTGTGAGGGCACCGAGTGCGCGTCCTTTAAGCTGGGCGTCCGCTGAGGCCCGCTTGGCGGGAGGATAAGGCTTGTGTCCCTGCCCTGTGCCTTTGCACAGGGCAGGGATATTTTCTGCCGTCTGGCGTCGGATTATTTTCAACAAACGGCGGCAAAAGATTGACATTGGACTTCGGGATTGATAAAATAGTATCATAGGGAAATATTGACCGAAAAGGCGGGCTGCGCCGCTGTGGAGCTGGCCTGCCGCAGAAGTAAAATTCGGAATTATATGGTCCTTAGGAGGAATATCTATGTATCACTGCCTTGTTCAGTTCTATTTGGTCGGACGCCAGCGCTGGGTATTCGATCCCATTCGGCAGATGGCTCCGCTGGAGCGGTTTACTCATCTGTTTATGGACAGCAGCGAGCCGGACAAAGCCTTGGCGGAGAAAGCGGACGTAATCCTGGCGGATTTAAGACAGACAGATGTGAAAGCGACCGCCAAACTGCTGGTGTCGGGCAAGGGAGAGCATACAGAGCTGATTGTGCTGGCAGACAAGGAGCAGGTGGAGCTGCTGACGGAATACCTGCCCCAGATTTGGGATGTTTGGACCGCACCTTGTTCCGAGGAAGAAGTGCGCTTTCGGTTCCTGCACTGGCAGCGTGCTTATAAGCTGAGTAAGGACCATTGGCAGACCAGCCAATTTTTAGAGGCCACCATTAACAGCAATCCCAACCTGATCTGGTATAAGACGAAAGACGGCATCCATGAGAAGGTAAATGACAGCTTCTGCAAGACGGTGAACAAGACGAAAGAGCAGGTGCAGGGGCGGGGCCACGCCTATATCTGGGATGTGGAGTTTGACGATCCGGCCTGTATCGAGTCGGAACGGATTGTGATGGAGCAGGAGCAGACCCGTGTATCCGAAGAGCAGATTCAAACCGGAGAGGGAACCCGCCTGCTCACTACTTACAAATCCCCCCTGTATGACCTGGACGGCAGTGTGATGGGTACGGTGGGCGTGGCCATCGACGTGACCCAGGAGCGGGCCTATGAGCAGGAGATTATCAGCAAGAACCACGCGCTGGAAACCCTGTTTACCAATATGGACTGCGGCGTGATGTGTCACTCGGTGGACGGCTCCCAAATCCTCAGTATTAACCGGGCGGCCCTTCAGATTTTGGGCTATGCGTCGGAGGAAGAACTGCTGGCCGACGGCTTTAAGATGGTGGCAAGTTCGGTTCTGGATGAAGACAAGGAGCGGCTGTACAACTGTATCCGGTCACTGAAAAAGGTGGAGGATAACGTCAACATTGAGTATCGGGTGCGCCATAAAGACGGGGAAATCCGCCATGTACTGGGCAATGTCAAGCTGACGCAGCGTCAGGAGGACGGACAGCTGTTTTACCAGCGGTTTCTGCTGGACTTTACCGCACGTAAGCAGCAGGAGACCCAGGAGCGTATGGCGGAGGAGCGCCGCCAGATGGAACTGGTGCAGGCGCTGAGCACAGACTACAGCCTGGTGTGTGTGTTTGACCTGGACACCGGGGAGGGCAAAACACTTCGGATGGGAGAATGCCCTGCGGCGGTGCTGGAGTGTATCTTCAGCGGGCCGCTGGAACTTCAGACCTGTATGGAGCGGTATATTGATACCTGTGTCTATGCCGAGGACCAGGAAATGATGCGCCGTGCCTGTTCGCTGGAGGGACTGCTGGAGGAACTGAGCACGGGCGGACTGTTCTATTCCAATTACCGTACGATGTGCGAAGGCGAGATTAAATATTTCCAAATGAAAGCGGTCCAGGCCGGAACCTGGAAGGACAGCCATGTCACGGTGCTGGGATTCCGGAACGTGGATGAGGATACCCGCAAGGAGCTGGAGAAAAAGACACTGCTGGAGGACGCTCTGTTCCAGGCCAATCGGGCCAGCAAGGCCAAGAGTGTATTCCTGTCCAATATGTCCCACGATATCCGTACCCCCATGAACGCCATTGTGGGCTTTACCACCTTGGCCATTACCAATATCGACCGGAAGGATCAGGTGGAGGAGTATCTGAAAAAAATCCTTACCTCAGGCAACCATCTGGTCAGTTTGATTAACGATGTTTTGGATATGAGCCGCATTGAAAGCGGAAAAATGTGTCTGGACGAGGCGCTGTGCAGTCTGCCCGATATCCTGCATGGCCTGCGCAGTATTATACAGGCGGACATTCAAGCCAAGCAGCTGGATTTGTACATTGACGCGGTAGATGTGATAAACGAAGAAATCTACTGTGACAAGCTGCGGCTGAATCAGGTACTGCTCAATCTGCTGAGCAACGCCATCAAGTACACCGGAGCCGGAGGGGTTGTCAGTCTGCGGATTGAGGAAAAGCCCAGCGCAGCGCCCTACTGCGCCAACTATGAGTTCAGCGTAAAAGATACCGGCATTGGCATGAGCGAGGAGTTCCTCACCCATATTTTCGAGCCCTTCGAGCGGGAACGGAACTCCACCATCAGCGGAATTCAAGGCACCGGCCTTGGAATGGCCATCACAAAGAATATCGTAGAAATGATGAACGGCTCCATTGATGTAAAGAGCAAACAGGGGGTGGGGACAGAGTTTACCGTCCGGTTTACCTTCCGGCTCAGTGCCGAGCCCAAGGAGAGCCCCCTGATTTCGGATCTGAAAAACTGCCGGGCCCTGGTGGTGGATGACGATTTCAACACCTGCGACAGTGTGTCCTATATGCTCCAGCAGATCGGCCTGCGGGCGGAGTGGACCCTCTCCGGCCGGGAGGCGGTGCTGCGTACCCGCCAGGCTGTCATGCGGGGGGACAGCTACAGTGTCTATGTCATCGACTGGTTGATGCCGGATATGAATGGCGTAGAGGTGGCCCGAAGAATCCGGAAAGAGATGGGAGAGGATGTGCCCATCATCATCCTCAGCGCCTACGACTGGTCCGATATTGAGGAGGAGGCCCGGGAGGCCGGGGTGACCGCATTTTGCAGCAAGCCGCTGTTCTTGTCCGAGCTGCGGCGGTGCTTAAATTCCATCGTGACGGCGGGAGCGTCGATTGAGACGGTGGCAGGCCAGGAGACGGCCAAAACCCATACCGGACGTATTTTGCTGGCGGAGGACAACGTGCTGAACCAGGAGATTGCGGTGGCGATTTTGGAGGGGGCTGGATTTTCTGCCGAGGTGGCGGAAAATGGACAGGTGGCCGTGGATATGCTGCGCCGTTCGCAGCCGGGCTATTATAGGCTGGTGCTGATGGATGTTCAGATGCCGGTGATGGACGGCTACACGGCGACCAGAGCGATTCGGGCCCTGGACAATCCGGAATTGGCCAGCATTCCCATCCTGGCCATGACTGCAAACGCCTTTGAAGAGGATAAGCGGGAGGCGCTTCGCTCCGGAATGAACGGTCATATTGTAAAGCCCATCCATGTGAAAAAGCTCTTTGAGACGCTGGACGAGATATTGACCTGACCGCGAAACATAGACCGTACCGGGGCTGGCCTCAGAAAATTCTCATGGAGAGGGGGAGGGATTGCTGTGAGCGAACAGGCGGGAAATCACCACTTGGTGGAACATATCCTGCATATTATCCAGGAGAGCCCCCTGGAAATAGACCAATTTTTTGAGGGAAATGGGAAGGAACGGGATCCATCGGAGGAGACGGATCAAACGATTAGCGCAGTCCTTGAGATTATAAGATTTATGGACGAGATGCCCGGCGGCTTTCTCATATACCGTGCAGAGGGCCGGGAGGAGATTGTCTATGCGAACCAGGCGCTGCTGCGTATGTTTCAGTGCGATACCATGGAGCAGCTCCGAGAAATAACCGGAAATTCCTTCCGGGGACTGGTGCACCCGGAGGATGTGGAGGAAGTGGAACGGAGCATCCAGGAGCAGATTGCTGCCAGCCAGTATGACCTGGATTATGTGGAGTACAGAATCATTCGGCGGGACGGGTCCATCCGCTGGATTGAGGATTACGGGCATTTTGTCCGCGGTGCAGACGCAAAAAATTTCTTTTATGTCTTTTTAAGTGATGCCACGGAAAAACGGGAGCAGCAGCTGGCGGAAAAGGCCAGCCTGATGGACGAGAAGCAGCGGGGAGAACAGACACTGCAAAATCTGATTCAAGCCTATGACAAGGAGCGGGCGCTGATTAACCAGGAGTATCTGCGCCGGCTGGAAGTGATCGAGGGACTCAGTATCAACTATGAGTCAATCTTTTATGCGGACTTAAATGAGGATGAGGTTTTGCCCTACCGCCTGAGCTGCCGGTATGAACCAATCTTTGGCGGATGCAATCAAATGCGCAGCCTGTCCTGGGCGATGTCCCGCTATGTGGACAGCTGGGTCCACCCTAAGGACCGGGAGGGGTTTGTTCAGGCTACCACGCCGGACTATATCCGCAGGAGACTGGCGGTCAGCAAGACATACTATATCAATTACCGGGTGCTGAACGGGGAGCAGATACAGTATTTGCAGCTGCGTATTGTAAATGTTGGCCGTGGGGAGCCGCCGGCGCAAATTGTAATGGGATACCGGAGGATGGACGAGGAACTTCTGCGAGAGATGGAACAAAAACAGATGCTCAGCCGGGCGCTGAACGATGCAACGTTGGCCATTAACGCAAAAAATACCTTTTTGTCCAACATGTCCCATGACATGCGCACACCGCTGAACGCAATTTTCGGATATACTACCCTGGCCAGCCAGAACAACGGCGATCTGGATATGGTACGCAGCTGTCTGGCGCAGATTGACCGGGCCAGCCGGCAGCTGATGGAGCTGATCAATCTGGTTCTGGAACTGTCGCAGGCGGAGTCGGACGGAAGCCGGGTGGAGGAACAGCCCTGTGATCTGAGTGAAGTGGTACAGTGGGTCTATGACTGCTTGAAGCCTAGGATTGAGGAGAAGGGGATCACCTTCTTGGCAGACTGCAGCGGTGTTATTCATCGGGAGGTCTGGGGGGACGAGGAGAAGCTCAAAAAGATCCTTTTGTATTTGGTGACTAATGCGGTGATGTACACCGGCATTGGCGGCAAAGTCTCCATCACTGTAGTGGAAGAGGGGCTGATGCCCAACCACTATGGGGTCTACCGGCTGACGGTGGAGGATGACGGAATTGGAATCAGCCGGGAATTTCAAGAGCAGATTTTCGAGCCCTTTGCTCGGGAAAAGAATACAACCCTCAGCGGAGTCCATGGAATCGGCCTTGGGCTGACGATTACGAAAAGATTGGTGGATATGATGGACGGCAAGATTGCAGTCCAGAGCGTGGAGGGGGAGGGAAGCGTTTTTACGGTTACCTTACGTCTGCGGACAGCCTATGCCTCAAAGGACGGAGCGAAACGGAGGGATGTTCCGGCTGTCCAGCCAGGCAGACGAAAGATTTTGCTGGTGGAGGACAACACAATCAATCTGGAGGTAGAGACAGAGATTTTAAAGGCGCTGGGCTTCTCCATTGAGCCGGCGGCAGACGGACAGGAGGCACTGGATAAGATCAGCGGTGCAAACCCAGGCGAATATGATCTGGTTTTAATGGACATTCAGATGCCTGTCATGAACGGCTGGCAGGCGGCAGAGGCGATTCGCCGACTTCCTGATCCCAGGGTGGCACGGATTCCCATTATCGCTTTGTCGGCAAATATGTTTGAAAGCGACGTGAAAAAATCCGAGGAGAGCGGCATTGATGCGCATATTCCCAAGCCGTTGAATGTGTCTCAGCTGTTGGAGGCTATGGAGCGCATCACACTGGAGCGCCGCCCTCCGTATATGACGGCCAATTAAAACATCCCCCTGACGCGGATTCTTGCGTCAGGGGGATGCTTGGTATTGCGGAACATTTTGCCGAAGAGGTCCGCGCAGGCGATCACTCCAGATACAGGCCATAGTAGCCCATCAGCGCCATTGCCATCAGGCCGGCGGTAATCAGCTGGATGGGCACACCACGAAAGGCTCTTGGACAGCGGTCCAGGCTGACCTCCCGTTGCAGGCTGGCAAAGCTGGCCAGCGCTAGGGTGGCGCCGATTCCGCCGCATAGGGCAAAGATCAGGGCGGTGCCCAGGCTGTAGCTGCGCTGAACGATGAGCAGGGCGGTGCCCAAAGCTGCACAGTTGGTGGCAATGGAAGCCAGATTTCCGTCCAGCCGCCGGGACAGCTCCGGAATGCAGGCCCGCAGAAAGCCCCGCAGAGTGGCCACCAGGCTGGGAATGAGTAGAGAGAGTGCCAGCACCTGGAAGTGGCTCCAGCCGAACCGGGTAAGGACCAGGAAGTTGAGCAGCCAGGCGCACAGTGTCCCCAATACCATGACCACCGTCAGACAGATGCCGGTGCGGATGGCCTCTTTGGGCTGGGTGAAGGAGGGTTCATGGGTTCCGATGCCCATGCAGGTGACCAAAATCAGGTTTTCTGACAGCAGAGCAGCCAAGGCAATCCCCATCAGTTCCAGTGCCGAGTTCATATATCCGACCCCCTTTTGGGGAGGGGAAGGGCGGAAAATTTACTGACTGTCCTCATAATTGACCTCCTCCTTGGTATCCAGATTGGCCACGATGTTCAGCGCCCGGTTGACCCCGGCAGTAATGGCCTTAGAAGTGGCGGTGGCGCCGGCAACCGTGTCCACCGAGTTGGGGCCGGAAACACGGATGGTGCCCGACCGGCCTACATATCGGGTCAGGGCTTCCGGGGTCATGGCTGCGGTGCCCACCCGGTCGGTCTCGTTGTGGCTGACGATGGACACGCCGGTGACCGCGCCGTTTAAGTCAACGCCCACCGCCAAAGTGACCGGACCGCCGAATCCCTGGCTCTGCACCTGGACGCAGTAGCCTAGGAGGTTGCCATCCTCGTCGTAACCGGCGGTGATGGACAGGGCTCCCGCTGCATGATAGGGGGTCTCTGCGCCCACCGTGGCCAACGGCATAGCTTGGGACAGAATTTCCCGCTGGGCCTGAAAGCCGGCCCGGGCGGTATCCAGGTCGGTGAGCCGGTGGACTGCGAAAATAGTCAAACAGGTGACAGCAAGCACCCCGGCAAATGGGCCGGCGGTCTTTCCTGCGGAGCGCAGCAGATCCAGCCATGCCTCGCCGGGGGCCTGGCCCTCCTTGGACGTTGGCCGCTGAAAATTTAGCGTTGGGCGGACAAATTGAATGGTGGACAGGCTGGTGTGCATCTGCGCCAAAAAGGCTTGGGTCACAGCGAAATTGCCCATACCAAACCGCCGGGGCAGCCCCAGCCGGTCCAGCAGCCACACCATGCAGTTCATGGTGAGAATGGCCCAGCCGACTCCCTCGGGGTAGGGGCTGGAGGAACGCAGCAACAGGGTAAACAGCCCGCAGCCAACACCGAACATAATTTGTCCCCGTGGGGTGACGGGAGAGGTGGTGGGGTCGGTGGCAAAGAAGATGGCCCCCATCAGCAGTCCGCCGCCCATCAGCTGGTAGGCGGTCCAGACAAGGGGCGATACCCCGGACGGGGCGGAGAACAGGGCGAAGAGGGCCACCGTTCCCAGGTAGGCGCCAGGGATGCGGAAAGAGATCACCCGGCGCAGCAGAAGATAGCCCAGTCCCAGCAGGAGCATAAAGGCGGATACCTCTCCCATACAGCCTCCCCGCTGGCCCAGCAGCATCAGGTCCAATCCCTGGGGAGGGAGGGTCCCTTCATGGAGGTAGGACATGGGGGTGGCAGCGGACACCGCGTCCACAGAGGTGAGAGACATTCGGTGAAGGGGGACCGTCCAGTTGGTCATAAGCATGGGCAGTGTGCCGGCCAGCATCCGGCCGGTCAGGGCGGGATTCATAAAGTTTTTCCCCAGTCCGCCATAAAACTGCTTGACCACAATAATGGCGAATGCGGCCCCCATCACGGGCACCCAGTAAGGGGCGCTGGCGGGCAGGCTCAGGGCCAGCAGCAGGCCGGTGACACAGGCGGACAGATCGCCCAAGGTGATGCTCTGCCGGGTGAGCCGGCGGTAGAGCAACTCAAACAACAGGCAGGAGACGATGGATACTGCGCACAGGGCCAAAACCCGGGAGCCGAAGAAAAAGACGGCCATACCCAAAGTGGGGGTGAGGGCCACCATCATATCCAGCATCATGGCCCGGGTGGTGGAGGGCTGGCGCAGCTGGGGAGACAGGCGTTTGGGGGCAAAACGTCCGCTCATTTGCCCACCCCCTCTCGCCTCAGTACGGCTCGGGCCAGGGAGACCGCCTCAACCAGAGGAATCTGAGCGGGACAGATGAAGGAGCAGCAGCCGCAGGAGTTGCAGTCCTCCAGGTGGTATTTGGCCAGTTTCTCCACATCATGCTCCTCCAACGCACGGCGGATGAAGGTGGGGGGGAGGTGCATCGGACAGGCGGCCACACACTTGCCGCAGCGGATGCACACTCCGGCGGGGGTCTCGGGTTTGTGTTCCCAGTCGGTGAGGCAGACCAGGCTGTTGGTGTCTTTGGTCACCGGGGCGTCCAGATTTTGCAGGGCAACCCCCATCATAGGCCCGCCGGTGAGCATCCGGTCCGACGCCTCCCGCAGTCCGCCGCAGGCTTCCAGCAGACTGCGCAGCGGGGTTCCGATGGGTACCCACAGATTCCGGGGCCGGGTGACCGCCCCGCCGGTGACGGTGACCGCCCGGTGGGTGAGCGGCCAGCCCTGGAACAGCGCATCATGGATGGCGAATACGGTGGCCACATTGAACACGGCGCACTTCACGTGCAGGGGGGAGCCGCCGGGGGGCACCTCCCGGCCGGTGACGGTCTGAATAATTTGTTTTTCCGCCCCGAGGGGGTAGCGGGTGCGGATGGCGATGATTTGAACCCGGACTCTATGAAGGCGGCGCAGCCGGCGCTCCACCGCCTCCACCGCGCTGAGCTTGTCCCCCTCGGTGACCACCACCACACGCTCACAGCCCAGATGGACGGCCAGTACCTGAGCGCATCGGAGAATGTGTTCTCCCCGCTCCAGCAGCAGTCGGTAGTCGGCGGTGACGTAGGGTTCACACTCGGCGGCGTTGATAATAAGGGTGTCAATTTTGCCGGCAGACCGGGCCAGCTTCTCCCAAGTGGGGAAACAGCCGCCCCCCATACCCACAACACCTGCAGCCTCAACCCGCTCCACCAGCTGTTCCAGCGTGAGCTGACGGGGGTCGAGAGGAGCCAGACGGCCCTGGTAGAGCTCGTTGCGGTCGTCGTTGTGGATGACAATGGCGGAGGACAGTCCGCCCCAGGGGTGGGGGCGCTTCTCAATGGCGGCTACCCGGCCGGAAACGCTGGAATGGGCTGCGGCCCCGGTCTCGCCCCGGCGGGCAACAGGCTGTCCCACCGTTACACTGTCGCCAGGACTGACCATAGGGGTGGAGGGGCCGTCAGCGCACATGATCAGCGGTATGACAATCTCTTTGGGGGGCTGAGACAGACGGGAGAGGGGCTTGCGCCGGGTGTTGCCCTTCCGGGTGGCGGGATATACGCCGCCAAAAAAGGAGTGGATCATAATGGAATTAACCTCCCCGCATGTTGCACCAACCGGCAGATTGGAGCAAAATACGCGCAAATCTCTATAATTTAACATTTTACATCATAATCCAATGTGGCCTATTCTGTCAACGGTATTCTGCCCAAGGTTTTTTGAAAAAAGGGGACGCCGGTGCTTTTTTTGCCCTTGTAAAAAGGAATTACGGAGACGGTTGCCCGTCCGAACGATCAAAATTGCTAATATGGTATCCACCCCCGAAGATGGCGGATACCCAACGAAACACCATCGTTATTTTTTGGGGGGAAGGCCGTTAAAACAACAGCCGGCGGCTGAAATCATTACCTTCGGCGGGACGGATGCGGTTCTGGCCGGCGTTGGAGCCCCAACTGAGCGGTAAAAGGTGCGGCAGCTGCCCAGGGGATTAAAAAGATGTGGATGCCCAATTTTTTGGCAACTTCTATCTTTCGCCGCAGAGTATCCCCGTCGTCAAAGAGGACAAAGTGGGCTCCGCTGTCCCGGCTCATATAGGTGAAGTAGCGGGCGCACAGCTCCCCGGAGAAACAGATGGAGGGGGACAGCCTGCGCTTTAAATCCTCCAGTTCCTGGGGCGAGAGAGGGTGGCCGCTTCCGGTGGGGGAGGTCATTGACTACGCCGCCATCTTCGGCGGCGGGG
>CAMWBA010000047.1 GCA_947172355.1 uncultured Bacillota bacterium | reverse complement strand
GAAACGCTGCGGCCGGGGCGACGCCAACCAAATCTACCTGGCCAGCGTGGAGCCGTTGGACAACCCTAGCTACTCCAGCGCCCCCTTCGTTCCGGAGCCGGACGGCGATTCAAGAACCGCAGATTTTGACGGTCTTGACGGCACCGGATTTCCTATGCCCGAACAAGAACCGCAGGATTTGAGCGGCAAGAACCCCGAAAACTGTGGGTCAAGAACCGCAGAACCGGCGGCTGCAGAACCTCAAAAAATGCGGCCAAGTTATATTAAATCCAGTCATACTGATTCCAGCTATACCGATGTCAGTCAGCCGGTCAGCGCCGGAGGCGCGGACGGACCGGCAGGCGATGAGAGGGAGCTCATAGGCATTTTGGATGCCTGTGAGCTTTCCTGTTTCTCCCCGGAGGTGGCCCGGGTGTTCGAGAACGCTATCGAGCGGCTGTTCTATCTGGACCACTTCCGGGTAGGAGGCGCCACCCTGCCCCGGAGCAGGGTGCGGGCCAGACTGAGGTTGCTGGACGGTATGATCCTGCGGAATGCGGAGCGGAAGCTCCGGGCCAACCTGGACCGGGAGGTCAGGAACTCCACCGCCTACACCATGGCCACCATCTTCAACTGCATTGCCGAAAGCGAGAGCGATCTGCTGGTAGACCCAGAGCTCAACCGCATGAGCGCCCCGCCGGGGAGGTGGTAACTGTGCTTTTGTCCGTTCAGCAGAAATACATCCTGGAGACCCTGCGCAAGCTGGGCTGTGTCCGAAGTGACCAGCTCCATGCCCTGGTACGGGGGAAGTTCCAACGTCCTGGCTTTGCGGTCAGGGAGGAGCATATGACCACAATGCTGCGGCAGCTGCGCTCCGGGCTGGGTGACTTCCGTGTGGACGGCGGCTTTGTCTACCTGGCTCGGGGTCAGCCCGACACCGCCCGACTGGAGGCCATCGACGTCATGCTGGAGTTAAGCGAAGGCATCCCCCAGGAGGAACCGTCTCCCCCCGCCGCCTGAGCCCGAACCGGCCACGCCCCAGAAAAGCGTCCGGCAGAGTTTCTGCGGTCTGGACTTCAACGCTTTGGATCGGGGCCTGACGGCGGAAGAGCTCCAGGAGTGGAACTCCATCTACGCCTCCTACCGCGGCCGCAGCGCCCTCACGGGCACCATCATCGGCGTGGATCCCCTCCACATCAGCGTCCGGAACAAGGAAACTGGAGCGATGGAGAAAAAGACCATGTACTGCGCCATCGTGGTGCCCTACCGGGTGCGGGTGGTCATCCCCGACACCGAGATGTGGGAACAGGCCCGGCCCGACTTCGTGCTCCAGAACATGGTTGGGGCGACCATTAACTTCATCGTCATCAAGGTGGACCGAGAGAACGGCGTGGCGGCGGCGTGTTCTGCAATCTGCCCGACGGCACCGTCTGCATGTGTAACTACTCCTACCAGCACGAGGACTCTGATTTCATGGTGGGTGACACCGTGATTGTCCTGGTTCAGCGGTTTGAGGAGAGCAAGCGGCAGATGTACAGGAAAATCATGAGTAAGTGGTGACAAAAAATGGCCCGGGCGATGCTTCTGCACGTCCGGGCTGCTTTTAGCTTTCGTCTTCTAAACCGAAATTCGCTTGGTTAAAGAACTCCAGATTATTCCGCACAAACTGTAAAAACAACTTTTTCCTTTTCGGATTCATATTCTCCAACATGCTGTTCAATTCCTCGCATAGAGAAACATCGACAACAGCCAAGTCGTTCTGTAGCAATGAATCAACGCCTACTTCCAGGGCATTTGCAATGGCTACAATCGTTTGCAGACTTGGTATATCAGTTGCTCTTTCGATTTTACCAACAAAATCTTCTGATATGCCAGCCTTATCAGCCAATGCCGCAATTTTCCATCCGAGTTCGATACGCTTTTTTCGTATGGTCGCACCCAATGCTGTATAATCCAAGCATTTACCCTCCCTTCACGAGATTGGCAAATTAACTATACAGGACTTTGAAATTTTATCAAAATAGCTATATACATTAAACTTTACTATAACTATTTTGTGGAGTATATTTTACAATATACTTATCAGATCGGGGAGAGAAAATGAACGGCCAGATAGAAAGATGTGACCCGGAACAGCTCCCCTTTCAAATAGAGGATGAGCTGGGAGAGATCAAGACTGCACATCAACCCTATCCAGGGGTTTACTACATAGCGGCACAAAAAAACGAGACCAAAATTCTGGTCTCGGAATACTACATCATTATAAAGGACACTCCGTCATTTCGCAGACGGTCAAGAACTATGGGCAGACAATTCCCGGACACCCGGAGTTACTGGCGTACCCCATGGCGGACGACAAAAGCGGCTGGTGGATTATGAGGGCCTCAGATATCTGACAGTAAACCACCTTCCAATTCCAGAGCTGGAATCGCTTCACACAACTGCGGCCTACAGTATGGAGTACCACCCCGAATATTTTGGGGAATATCCCGTTCCCGTCATGACCCCCGCAGGGCACACCCTCCGTTACAAGCGCCTGGACAACGGAATCTACTGGCTGGAGACAGACCAGGGCAAACAGCTGCTGTCGGTCTGCTATCCCGTTTGGACCAGTGAGTTGTCACAGGCGGCGCAGTCTCTTGGATGGCAACAGAATACGATCAGGCCCAGGGGATTGATCGAGTAATGGGCTGTTTGTTTTTCTCACAGCGGAACAGCTGTATTCCCCTGTTTGAATTGCTTTACCTGCGTGAGGGATGGCAGACTTCGGGAAAAATCAACGTACACGCTCGGATGAACGCTATTTGGAGCAATTTCCACGAATACGCCGTGGCCCATAACCTGGGGGAGCAATCTGGGGCAAATGATCTGCTGGGGCTGATCTTGAACGCTGCCGGCGGGAATGAGGATGTAGGATGGTCCGGTTCGAGTAAAACTGTAATTTCCCTGTCACCACAGATGGGAACAACCTTTTTCTGTTGGTGAAAGCCGGAAATTTTATTGTGGTACTGAATAGGCCCGCACCATTCAACCGTGGTGCGGGTCCTTTTGTACAGCGGAACACAAACCGCCGCCTATTTTTTAATATTGAGCTTGAACTCATAGCCTGTCTCGCCGTAGTGCTCGTTTGGTATCCAGAGAGCGGTCTTTTCGGTGAGATCATACACGACACTGTGGACAGTGCAGCTGTTACTGTCATCGTTGTTCCAGGTACGGCGGCCCACCTGAGCCAGAACATCCATGGCGCTTTCCACATCAGGCAGTACGCCATTGGCATCGGCCAGCTCCTTCTGGATATGCTGATACCGGTCCAGGCCCTTCATATCCGCTTCGTTGTCATAGTAGCCGGGCGCCACAATAAAGTTGGTGACTGTCTGCCAGTCCGGGCTCACCGCCAGGGAGTCCTGATCGTTGTAGGTTACTTTCAGCTGCCGGGCTGTGCCGTTAGTATCTGTGGCGTCCTTATCCCCCACCCACTCCAAAATTGCGCTGCGGCCGGTAGAGTCGGCCACCATGTAGTGGTAAGAGCTGGTGGCGGAATCGTGGAGGTCATAGGAAGAAACCAGCTCTACAGCCTCCTCCACGCTGCCGGCGCAATCCAAAATCAGCCGCAGCATGGTGGTGGAGGTGATATCCGGCTTATCGGTGTTCTGGTCGGTGGACACACTGTCACCTGGACCTTGATAGGTCATATAGATAGCACAACTGACCCCTGCCTCATTCATCCCGTCAAAGGGGATGTAGGGGGCCGCCAAGCAGGTAATTTTGTCCATGAGACCGGTAATATCCTCGTCCACACTAAGACCAAGGAATTGCAGGTCAACGGTAGAAACAGAGGCGTAGCGGCCATTTCCGGGATTGGTGTAGACGATGCAGGTGTTGGTCTTGCTGTAATCGTAGTTGCGGCCAAAAACCCGGTGGCCGTTGTCCAGCGTGGCGGTAAAGGAGGAGCAGGCCACGTCAGGCGGATTGATCCCGACGTCTACCACCCCTTTGGTCAAGTTTCCGGTGATGAAGGCGATGAGTTCCGCATCGGTGGAGACGCCGCCCTGAGCCAAAAATTCATCGAAGTAGTAGCCGCCGGAGACCGTCATCTCATAGACGGAGCCATCCTGGTGTTCATCGTTGCGGTCTGCAATTTTGTGAAAAGAGGTCAGTGTACGCAGTTCGTGGACCCATATCGACCAAATAGCAATAGCTGTCGCCAGCACTAAAACCAATAGTGCAATCCCAACTGCGGCCAAAACTCTTTTTGGGGAAATATGCTTCTTGTTCTGTTCCATAACAAATTCCTTTCCGCACCAAGCGATTTCTAAGAGCGGCATCCGGTTGAATACCAACCAGATTCACCCAACAGCTTGATATTAAAGCACAGATCGGGAGCAGTGTCAATGCGATAAATCCCCTGTGCCGGTTGACACAGGGGCTGTTCTCATTGTGTGCATATGACTGCCTCTTCAATGATTTTAAGGACATGGGCTCGCTTTTGCGGCGGAATTTTTTTCAGATTCTGGACGATGAACGAAAATTCCTCCGGGGTCTCGCCGAACAAAAGCGTATCAGCAGAAACCCTCAATGCCAGGGATAGGGCTCGGATGGATTCGGAGGACAGCCCGGAGCGGCCCCGCTCCACCTCCTGAATGAAGTTGGCGGTATAGCCGGACAGCTGTGCCAGCTCCTCCCGGGTCAGCTTCTGGGCCAGCCGGTTTTCTTTAACTCTGGTTCCTACCTCTATGTTGATGTCCTTCAACGTCCGTGGCATAGCATTACACCGCCTTTAAGGGTAGTGTAACCCCATATCACTGGATATAGAATCCATACAAGTTTATGATTATTTTTGTAGTAATACACCGCATGAAGTAGTATAATAATACCACTTCATCGAAAATAGGAATATCATCATGGAATTAAAAGCTTGTACGATTGCAGGATGCCGGCCTACCCGGTTCAAATGGAAGTATAAAGAACACAATGAGGGCTGCCAGCGGTTGAAGCAGCAACTCCAGGATCAGCTTGTCATGCTCTGCGGGCAGGGCGTCCGACGGTTCTACATCGGCGGCTCACTGGGCTTAGACCTCTGGGCGGGAGAAATCCTGATGGAGCTGAAACAACAGCCGGAGTATGGCGAAATAGAGCTAGGCGCTGTTTGAAAAACGGAACTATGCACAACGGCGAGGAATTTTGTCGCCAGACAAACAAAATTTTTCGCAGGAATACTGGATGTATTTCAAGAAAAATTGGGGCAGTATGGCGGCAAAAGAACCGCCGCTTGGGCGTGTTGACATTTTTCAAACAAGCCCTAATGAAATTGAAAATCTTTTAGGCAGAAAACTGCCTTGGGAAGCGGGCAATTTCCAAGTATTTTGGGCTGAAACATCTTTTGATGTGGATACAGGGAAACGTGCTGACTTGTGGGAGCAGGAGGGCTACCCCATCCATGCTGTGGGGCTGTCCCTTCCTAATTACTGTATCGCAGATTCATGACTCAAATACGGCTACAAAATTAGTCTGTTGGATTTAGAAAAGAAAAAATTTCTTTTCGTAGAGGGACTGTGTTAAGGGAAACCGCTGGACGGGCGTTTCAAAAGGGCCTGCGGATTGAGAAAGCACTTATGGGACAGAAACTGTCTCATAAGGATGTGAAGAAAATTGATGAATTGCTGGATTAGGTCATCCAAGGGCTTCGATTATAAGTGCAGGATATTATTGTTTCTTGTTCAAGGTAACAAGAATGACAGCTCCTAAAACTAAAGCACCTCCCAAAATAGTGCGGAAACTGATTGCATCGTGCAGGACGAGCGCAGAGCCTATTGTACATACAATCGGCTCCAGTGTACCTAAAATCGAGGTGCGGACAGAACCAACATACTTTATCGCAAGAATTTGAGTCAAAATGGCTCCGATTCCAACGAAGCCAACCAGTAACAAAATCAATGCGACATTTGCAGAAAATTTAATATCCAGCTGATTAGAAACCAGATTGTAAATAAACATATCCCCAGTATCAAACAGCGACATAAGGGAGACAAACACGATTGAATCAAGCATTGCCAGCTTTCGCCGCTCGTTCCAAAGTAAGTAGATGGCAAAGGTCAAAGAAGAACTCAGCGCCAGAGACACACCCAACAAAACGTTTCCCTCCAAGGTGGAGGCATCACAAAGCATAACGATCCCGATGAGCGAAATGAGCATTGCAATAACCGTTTTGATTCCGATATGCACATGGAAAAGGAGTGTACTTAATATCAACACGACCATGGGGTATGTATAATGCAATGTCACTCCAATTCCGCTGGGGATATGCTGATAAGATGTAAAAAGTAAAATAGATGTACTTGCCATGGCCAAGCCCGAAAAGGCAATATCCCGTATTTTTTCCTTTGATAGCGGCCGATTTCTCATACGGCTGCAAGCAACCGGAAGCAGAACAATGCCCGCGATAAATGAACGGACCATGATACAAAAGGAATTTGAAATTGAACCATCCTGTGAGATATTCAAAACCAAAATTGGAATGATACCAAAGAGCGCTCCGCTCAACAGGGCGTACACATATCCTTTGCCAGATACTTTCATAACCATCCTCTAATCTTTTTGTAAAATTATAGTAGGAGGCGGCCAAGCGCAAACCTGACCGCCCCTCCTTTTACTTGATAAATTATTAAATCGTATAGAGCTCCGGCCTGCGGTCCTTGTAGGCCGGGAGTTTTTTCCGTACTTCTTCAATACGGTCGGTGTCTATCACAGCGGAAAGCAGCTGTTCATTTTCTCCCGCAAGGGCAATATTGACGCCCATCGGATCAACAACGCAGCTCTCACCAAGAGAGCCATCGCCGCACAGGTCACAGGCGACCATGTAAACGGTGTTTTCGATGGCCCGTGCGTCAATCAAGGTGTGGAACTGCTGGCTTTTCAGCTTCCCCTCCGCCCAGGCCGTCGGCATGATAATAATGTCTGCACCCTTTGATCTTTGATAACGGGCCACTTCCGGGAAACGAACCTCGTAGCAGACAAAAAGGCCGATTCTGCCAAATGGGGTGTCGATTGGCTCAAAGAATTTGTCACCGGGCTTATTGGTATCAGATTCCTTGTAGCCAAAAGCATCATACAGGTGGGTTTTACGATAAGTGGCAATCAGGTCCCCCTCGGAGTTGATTACAACCGTTGTATTGTATTTGCGGGGATCGTCCGGGTCCTCAACAGCCTCGCTCATTCCGCAGATGACCCACATACCATAGCGTTTCGCCTCTTCCCGCAGCGCGGTAACAAACGGACCGTCTACAGGTTGAGCAGCCGCAATGACGACGTCTTTGGGCGTTCCCACAGGGAAGTGAGACATAAACACCTCGGGGAACACGATCAGGTCCGGGTGATATTCCTCAAACGCCTTCGCCATATATTCTTTTGCTTTGGCGAGATTGACTTCGGCATCACCCACATTAGAAAGCTGGGCTAAAACAAATTTGCTCTTCATGAAAATGTTCTCCTTTTCCGATATAGATGTAAAATCAGGCGGGTATTGGATTTGACACGTTTAACCGAGCAGAGTAGGCAGGAGCAGAGAAATCTGAGGAATAAACGTAACCAGCAAAAGAGCGACAGTAGATGCAACGATATAGGGAACGACAGGTTTGATAATATCTTTTACGTTAATGTGCGCAATTCCGCAGGCAACATACAGGTTGCAACCGACCGGCGGTGTAACCTGCCCGATTGCCACGTTCATAACCAGCATGACACCCAAGTGATACAGGTCCACATCCAGCTCCATCGCTACAGGCAGGAAAATCGGAACGAAAATATACACCAGGGAGTTTCCGTCAATAAAGCAACCCGCTATGAGGACGATAATGTTAGC
Organism: uncultured Bacillota bacterium; assembly: GCA_947172355.1. Lineage (GTDB taxonomy): Bacteria > Bacillota > Clostridia > Oscillospirales > Oscillospiraceae > Lawsonibacter. The sequence goes on along the minus strand of CAMWBA010000047.1, from coordinate 11,465 downwards.
AATTATCAGGAAGAGCCAGGCGTGGCCACCAGTCACATTATCCAGGAAGGAGGACAGGGTTCCAGAAATGCCGGACACGGACATAACCCAAGCCATCAGGCCGGCGTTTCCCATATTCCACATGATAGCGCCCGCTTGGCGACCGGAATCAATAACAACGTCGATGAGCTCCTTGACACGGAGCGTCCGGTAGATAACAATGCCCACAAATAAGCCGTAGACAGCGGCGACAGCGGCAGCCTCCGTCGGAGTAAAAATACCGCCATAGATACCGCCTAAGATAATAACCGGCATCATCAGCCCCCAAAATGCGTCCTTAAACGAATACCACCGCTCTCGTGCGGTTGCCTTCTTCAACCGTTCCAAGTCGCTTTTCCGAGTAACCCACAGCGAAGCACATACCAGGGCAGCACCCATCACCAGGCCGGGAACAATACCCGCCATAAACTGAGTGCCTGTGGAAATACCGACAACAGATGTGTAAACAACAAACGAGATGGAGGGTGGTATGATGATTCCGATACCTCCAGCGGTTGCCATTAGAGCGGACGCGTCGCCAGGTTTATAACCGACCTTCATCATGGCGGGGATTACGATTGCACCCAATGCGGCGACAGTCGCTGGACCAGAGCCTGAAATCGCCGCAAAGAAGCAGGCCACGATTACACAAACCAGAGCAAGGCCACCCTTGATATGTCCCACGAAAGTCTGTGCGAAGTTGATCAGCTTAGAGGAAATGTCCGCTTTCTCCATAATATTACCGGCTAAAATAAAAAACGGGATGGCCAGAAGAAGGAACTTGCTTAAAGCAGCATAATAGTTGTAGGGCACCATGCTGAACCCCATCCCGGTGGTAGCCAATGTCGTAATACTGGCCAAGCCCATGGCTGTACCGATTGGCGCACCAATGGAAACACAGACGCTGAAAACGCCAAGCAGAATTAAGGCTGTCATGAGTTCACGTCCTCCCCAAACTGTTTCAATTCCCGGATGTCCTTCCATATATTCTGGATATTGCGGAACACCATGAGCGCCAAGCCAAAGGGGACAAAGCTGGTATAGATCCAAGTGGGAAGCTTAAGGGCAACGGTGGTGCTTCCCATTTTGGCCTGTGTTTGAATCATCAGGAAGCTGGTCCAGATCAGGAAGCCAGAAACCACAATCGTGAGCAAAGTATTGAAAATTGAAAAATAGATCTTCGTTTTGGGTTTCAGAATACCCGTGACCAGGTCCATTGTGTAGAGGCTCCGGCGGCTGCAAGCCAATGCGCTGCCTACCGTCCCCAACAGAACGAACATGGCACATACCAGTTCCTCTGTAAAGGAGAACGAAAAGTGGAATATATAACGTGAAAGAACGCCAACAAACACCAGCCCCAGCATGATAATCAGAATGATGGTTGTCACAATGGCTTCAAATTCGGTGCGTTTCTTTTTCATAAGATTCCTCCCAAATAAGCAGCCTCCCCGGAACATCCCATTCGTTCCGGGGAGGTTCCCTCTTTTTGCGGTTAAATCCGGTGGGATAACCGCTTAGTCAAGACCATATGCCACACAGGCTTCGGGGCCGGCCAGCTCCTTGCACTCGTTGATGACATCAACAGCGGCATCCTTAAACTCTTGAAGCTGCTCCTCGTTCAAAACTGTAATAGTACAGCCGGCATCCAGGAAAGCCTGTTTACATTTGGCCTCTTCCTCCACCATGTAATCACGGCCATAGTGGGCAGCCTCAGTAGCGCACTCCTGAAGCAGTTCCTGCGTAGCGGCATTCCAGCTGTTCCAGTTGCTCATATTAGCCATAATGTCGTAGGTGCTGGCAATGATGCCGCATTCGGTAATGTAGTGCTGCACCTCGGTAAAGCTGCCGGAATACATAGTCTGATAACCGTTGGTGTTGCCGTCCACAGTGCCTGTCTGAAGGGCGCTGTACAACTCACTCCAGCTCATGTTGACGGGATCAGCACCCAAGGCGCGCTGCAATTTCATCTGCGTATCGCCATAGGCACGCATCTTCAGGTCCTTCATGTCAGCAACGCAGGTGACCTCACGCTTGTCATTTGCTATGTGCTGCAAGCCGTTGGGGAAGGTATCCAGACGCTTGATGTTGTAGTCTGCATAAACCGTGTTCATAAACTCGCCGCCAGTGGAATCCATGCACTCCCACATCGCGTCATAGGTGGGGAAAAGGAAGGGCGTGCCGGCAATGTAGAAACGGTTGTCCACCGTGTTAAAGGAACTGGTAGAAATGATAGCCAGCTCGAAGGCACCTCCAGCTACCATCATCTCAACGTGGCGTTCCATATTTCCGCCTACCAGTTGGCAGTTGGGGAACCGCTCGATCTGTATGGCTCCGCCGCTGCGCTCCTCCACCAGCTCCTCAAACTTGATGGCCACAATGCCATCCATTCCGGTGTCGCCTGTGGCGTAGCTGATTTTGAGGTTTAATTTGTCATACCCTTCCCCGGTGGAGGCAGCTCCGCTGCCATTCCCATTGTTCGCGTTATTGCCGGGAGCGGATGAGTTTCCGCAGGAAGCCAATCCCAGTGTGAGGACCGAAGCGAGAACAAAGGACAAAAATCTTTTCATCGCTAAACTCCTTTCAGTTTTTACGAAAAATCAGGCCGGTTTATTTCTCAAGGAAATTCTGGATGTAGTCAGCGATCCGCTCTACACCGCGCTCCACACAAATCTTGCCCTTTTCCGCTGTGCCCTTGGTGGTGTCGCCCAGAGTGCCGGAATCCGTGTGCTCAGCATACTTCACGCTGTTTGTGATACCGGGCCACTTGTTGACAAACGGGCTCTTGGTGCAGGCGGCCACGTCCATATGAACCAACTCAGGATAGAGGTACAGCATACAGGAAGTACCGGCCTCCGCAGCGTGGCCGTGGGGATTGTCGCTTTCCCAAAGATCGTCGGTGAAACTGGGAATCCACTGCCACCAGCCGATCTGGCCATACTTGATATCGTGTTTCAGTTGAGCGTCAACCAGGACCTCGGTAAGCGGCTGGGTGTTGTGTAAGTGTGTATTGACTACAAAGAAGTTTTTGAAGCCCAGCCGGATGAAATTCTCAACGATTTCATTGTAAACGGCGCGGAGTGTTTCGGAGGAAACCGCAATCGTGCCGGGAAAACTGGTCAGGCTCTTGGACTGCCCAATCTCCAGGCAGGGAGCGACAATGCCGTTTACTTTTTCGGCCACCAGATTTGAAACAGCCTTGGCCACCAGGATGTCGCTGCCCAGAGGCAGGTTCAGCCCATAAACCTCGCAGGCCCCAGAGGGGATGATGACAGTTTTGGAGGTTTCTGCGTAATCAGAAAATTCCTTCCAGCTCATGTCTCTCAGTTTACGTTCCATAGTAGATGCTCCTTTCAGTAGTAGGCATTCTTTCAGCGAAAGACTTGACCCCTATAGCATCGAAATAAATCAATGCTTGCGGATAGTCTAGCATAAAGTTTTCTAATTGTCAACTAAAACACTTGCCACAAGCAAGCGATATTTTGTTTATAATAGCGTATATGTGGTGATATTATGATTTTATTTGGGAATATTTTGCAGGAATTACGGAATAAAAAAGCATGGTCACAAGTTGAACTCGCAAAGCGTTTGGGGATATCCGCATCGCAAATTGCAAATTATGAAATAGGAAGAAGACTTCCGTCTCTGGAAATTCTTATTTCGGCTTCTCGTGTATTCGGGGTTTCAACAGACTATCTTCTTGGCCTTGAATCCTCAAAAAGAAAAGTAATTGATGTGTCAGAACTCACTACCGAAGAAATAAATGCGATTTGCCTGGTAGTTGACTGCTTTAAAACTGCACATGAAACATAGATCTCATATATTAGGATGCAGGGTTTCTGTTAGTCAGTAAAATCTCTTTTCAATAGAAAACACGGGGTGTGGTATCTTGACATGATGGCAGGTGACTAAATTGGTGCAGTTATACGATATAATCAAGCAGTTGAGAAACGAAAAGGGACTTTCTCAAAGACAATTAGCAGAGAGAGTTGGTATAGACAAGTCTACTGTTGCGCTATACGAGTCGGGGAAACGGCTTCCGTCCCTTTCAAGGCTTGTCAGTTTGTCTTGCGCTCTGGGTGTAACGACAGATTTTCTGCTTGGGATCAGTAATGGCAAGGACAACTTTTTAGACGTGTCCGGATTAACACAAAAGCAGATCGCTTCTCTGGAACAAATAGTTGAAAACTATCGAAATTGCAATACAGAAATATCGGCAGATGGTAAAATGTTAAAGTGATTCACTTGGAATAGAATAATTTGTTTTGTGGACTGTCACCCACAGGCAGCTTTTACTTCGATGAGAGAGAGATACGTCGAGGAGTACATTAGATGGGATATCATAAGGTTATCGCCAGCAGAATCACACGCCTTTGGTATGTCGTTTTCTGAATTTATTGATTTTCCAGAAATGGATGAAGTAGTTTTTGATGACGATAGTGAGTCGGATGAAACAGATATAGGACACTCAGAATAAGATCATATTTTGGAATAGTATAGTTGAAAAAACTTCACCTATACAACTCCGTCCAGCGGTGCTGAAATAGAGGTGTATTTCAGGTCTGAGTAAGTTAGGGCGGAGTAAGTAGCGGCCAAGGGTGTAGTGCGCCCAGCCGCACCGGACTGAATCGACCCGGAGTCAAATAAACGAACAAGAACGACCGTGTAATTGCCTTTTTGAGAGGCGGACACGGTCGTTTTTTGTTCAATATGACCCCGGCAAAGAAGTGCGCCTGACGGTGTACGCAGACACCATCATTCTGGATCGGATTGGAGCAGACAGCATCATCAGTGCCGTCCGTTTTGGCGGCTACCCGGAGATGGTGAAGGCCATGTCGGACGCCATCTACGGCGGAGCAACCTTGGAAATGCCCCTGAACGGCCAGACCCGCCAGCTGAAAGCGATCCCCAAGCAGTACCGGCGGCAGATGTCCCACGACGGCCAGTGTGCGGTGGGCACTCTCGTGGTGAACGACGACCCCCAGGCCGCTGATTTCCCAGACGATGAAGATGAATCAGATGAGGCCGGCGAACAGCAGACCATCCAGCCCCAGAAGTGCTATATCTTCGTCCCCGCCGGGGTGGCGGTAGAGGTCTATGCCACTACCCTGCACTACGCCCCCTGCCACGTCAACGAGGCCAAGGGCTTCCGAGTGGCGGTGGTCCTGCCCTGGGGCACTAACACAGCCGCCCCCGGAGTTGCGCCCCTGAACCGGGAGGACAAGTGGCTCACCGCCCGGAACAAGTGGCTGCTGGCCCATCCGGAATCCAGCGAAGCTGCCCAAGGAGCCCACGTCGGCCTCAAGGGTGCAAGCATCGACATTTCCAACGAGATTTAAGGAGGAATTTGTATGCTGACCAACATTCCAGAGGTAAAGCTGGGCATCATCGCCGTCTCCCGGGACTGCTTCATCATTGACCTGTCGGAGCTCCGCCGCTCCGCCGTGGCGGCGGCCTGCAAGGGCCAGGGTATCGGCATCTACGAGTGCCCCGTCACTGTGGAGAACGAGAAAGATATGCTCAAGGCCGTTGAAGACGTGAAGTCCGCCGGGTGCAACGCCCTGGTGGTCTTCCTGGGCACCTTCGGCCCTCGGCCCCAGGACTTCTTCGCCTGTAACGCACCCATCAAGGGGCTGTATGAGATCGGCGTGGAGATTGAGGAGAACTCCGAGCTGGACCTGCTGGTGGCCTACAAGGCCCACGCCAACGCCCCCCGTATCCCCGAGGTCTGCGCCGACATGGCAAAGGAGATGGGCGAGGGCCGCTACTACCCCGAACTGAACCAGCGCATGGCCCAGCTGGAACTGACTCTGCTGGATTGGACGGAGGGGCATAAGGGTTCCCGGCAGTATGTGGCCTTCGCCGACAAGTGCTGGCCCGCCTTCCCCGAGGCCTTCGGCTTTGAACCCTGCTACGTCAACTCCCGCCTGGTGAGCCGGGGCATCCCTGTCTCCTGCGAGGTGGATATCTACGGCGCACTGTCTGAGTACATCGGCATGTGCGTCTCTGGCGACACCGTGACCCTGCTGGATATCAACAACTCTGTCTACCGCCTCCAGTGCGACAGTGAGGGTCAGCTCCGGGCCTACATCGCCCAGGGGGAGGTGCTGCCGGTGAAGCCCCGCTCCTTCGGCGGCATCGGCGTGTTTGCCATCCCGGAGATGGGCCGGTTCTACCGCCATGTGCTGATTCAGAAGCGCTATCCCCACCACGGGGCGGTGGCCTTCGGCCACTACGGCAAGGCTTTGTTCGAGGTGTTTAAGTTCCTGGGAATCCAGGATATTGCCTACAACCAGCCCAAAAATCTGCCTTATTCCACCGAGAATCCCTTCGTTTAACCAGCTGAAACCAACAACAATCTGTTTGTTCGAGGGCCCATTGGGACGCCTCACAAAATAAAACAACATTTAGGAGGATTTTATTATGGGTAAGCGACCTGTCACTCTTTGTACCTGCCAGTGGGCGGACCTGCCGCTGGACGAGTTATGCGCCCTAGCCAAGAAGATGGGCTATGACGGACTAGAGATCGCCTGCTGGGGCAGCAACGAAGTACGACGTGAAGTTCGCCCTGGAGGTCCATCCCGGCGAGATCGCTTTCGATTACTACTCCACCAAGCGTCTGCTGGAGCTCTTTGCCGACCGCCCCGAGTTCGGTCTGAACTTCGATCCCAGCCACCTTCTATGGCAGGGCATCAAGCCCCACCTGTTCCTGTCTGACTTCCGCGACCGGGTGTATCACGTCCACATGAAAGACGCCGCCGTCACCCTGGACGGCCGCAGCGGCATGGACCGCATCGACGGCGCTACCGAGGCGGCCGCCTTTGTGAAAAAGGTGGACTTCAAGCCCTCTGACTTCAAGTTCGACGACGCGATCGCCAACTGACCTGAGAAAGGAGATCGACTATGGCTAAACTGATCCGCTACGGCATGGTAGGCGGCGGCCTGGATCACTCTGTGATCTGTCAATTTTGTGTATTTCCTGGGGCGGATACCGCATGAAAATAAATAATTTTAGGAGGAAACAATCATATGAAAAAGAAGTATCTTGCATTGCTCCTGGCAGCCGCCATGTCCCTGAGCCTGGTGGCCTGCGGCAACAGCGGAGACAAGAGCAGCTCCGGAAACAACTCCGGCTCCGGCGCTCCCGCCAACCCCGGCGCCACCGGCGGCGACGCAAAGCAGAAGATCGCCATTATGGTCCCCAACGCCGACCACGGCTGGACCGGCGCTGTCATGACCTATGCCGAGGAGAAGGTTAATTCCGCCGGCAAGTATGACGCTACCGTCATCACTTCCACCGACGCCGCCAACCAGATCTCCCAGGTGGAGGATCTGATCGCCAACAAGACCGCCGATGCCGTGGTCATCCTGCCCCAGGACAACACCCTGGAGGCGGCCATGAAGCAGCTGGCCGGCAGCGGCATCCCCTTTGTTATGTTTGACCGTGTTATCGACTCTGTGGCCGGCGATGCCGTCGCCTCTGTCAAGGGCGACAACGAGAGCATCGGCTCCGCCACCGCCAAGCGCTTTATCGACGCCGGCCTGAAGCCCGGCGATCCTGTCTTAGTCATGCCCGGTGACAACTCCTCCGTGCCTGAGATGCGCAACAACGGCTTCCAGACCACTTTGAAAGAGAACGGCTGGTCCGACGACCAGATCGCCGGTCTGAAGTCCACCGCCTACACCGGCTGGAGCCGCTCCGAGGGTAAGAAGCTGTTCACCGAGTGGCTGGAGTCCTCCACCATCGACGAGATCACCGCCACCAAATTCATCTTCACCCACGACGATGAGATCGCCATGAGTATCCTGGAGGCCCTGCAGAACTCCGACATCGACGAGGCCAAGAAAGAAGCTTTCCTGAACGCCGGCGTAAACCTGGGCGCCTCCTCCGGTCTGAACGAGATCTACAGCGTGCTGAAGGGCATCCATCAGCGCGACTACTCAGCTGAGGTGGCCAAACTGGCCGACCTGTTCTCCGTTACCTATGATCCCGCTATGATCCAGACTGCTGTCGATGACATGATCACTTCCCTGGAGGGCGGCAGCGCGGCCCAGGATCACGTGATTCCTGTGGATGTAGTTGATGCTAGCAATGTCAACGACTTCCGCGGCTTCGGCGATGCCGTTTCCAAATAAGCTGTTCCTTACTGCGAGGCCCGTTGGTGCTTCTTCACCGGCGGGCCTTGCGTTCCCAAACGAGAGACCAGGAGGTTACATATGGAAATGCTCAATATGACCGATATCTCCAAGAGTTTCTTCGGAGTTGCGGTGCTGAAACATATCAATTTCAGCGTGGCGCAGGGAGAGGTCCATGCGCTGTTGGGTGAAAACGGAGCAGGAAAATCCACGCTAATGAATATCCTGGCCGGTGTTCATACCCGAGATTCCGGCTCCATCACATTCGATGGGCAGAAGCTGGACCAAATCTCTGTAGCTGCGGTCGAGCGGGCAGGCATTGCTTTCGTCCATCAGGAGCTGAACCTTTTTAATGATCGAACAGTTTATGAAAACATCTTCCTTCGTAAAGAGATCACGAATAAATTAGGTATGCTGAACAAGAAGGCCATGATCGAGCAGTCCAGGACCTTGTTTGAGAGTCTGGGAGTGGATATAGCCCCCCGTGCCATGGTTTCAGAACTGGAAACCGGGAAAAAACAGCTGCTGGAAATTGCCAAGGCCCTTCACACTAAAGCGAAGCTGTTTATTCTGGACGAACCAACCACTGCCCTGAACAATGAGGAGACAGCTCATCTGTTTTCTATTGTGCGCCGATTAAAAGAGCAGGGAAATTCCTTTATTTTCATTTCTCACAAAATGACAGAGATATGACCTAGCGGACCGTTTTACGGTCCTGCGCAATGGTGAGTATATCAACAGTGGCGCCATCGCAGATACCACACCCCAGAAGATCACCCGTATGATGGTGGGAGAGCACTACAGTGAACAAGACGCCTATGAGCAGCGCAATCTGGGTGAGCCCATCCTGGAACTGGAAAATCTGTCCGGCGGCAACCAGCAGAAAGTAATCCTGGCCCGCTGGCTAAACACGCAATCGGATATCCTGCTGCTGGATAATCCCACACAGGGAATCGACGTAGACTCAAAAGCGGAAATATACCACCTGATCCAGGAACTGGCCCAGAGCGGAAAAACCATCTTGGTCAACACGCTGGAGATTCCGGAGATTCAACAGGTAGCTGACCGCTGTATCGTCTTTTATCATGGTAGCCTGCAAGCCCAATTAGAGCGTAGCAAGATTAGTGAAGAGGCTGTGATGCTTCAGGCAACCAACGCCATCAATACTGCGGAGGTGTCCAATTAACATGGGAAACAATACATTAGCCGGTAAGAAAACGGTTTCCATTGGAAAACTGGCCAGTAGCTATATCTTCGTCTTGATTTTCCTATCCATTTTTGTGGCTTATCTGATTATCAACCAAGGTGCGACCACATGGAGCGGCGTGATGAATATCCTGCGACACTCTGCTGTGGTGGGTATCCTGTCTTTTGGTATGGGCTTGGTCATCATTACCGGCGGGATTGATCTATCGGTGGGCTCTATGCTCTCGCTGGTGGGCGGCTTAACTGTGGTGGTATTCAACAACACTCATAATGTCCTGATTACGCTGCTCTTCGCCTTGGCGGCCGGCACTGTCTGCGGCCTGATTAATGGTCTGTTCATCGGCGTTGCCCAGATGCCGGCTTTCATTGTTGCTCTGGCCACCATGCTGATTTATCGCTCTATCGCCCAATTCTATCTGCGTACGATGGGCCTTTCTATCTATAGCATGGACGCATCCACTCCCACCTATGACGCCATCTATGGATTTGGGCAGGCCAAGGTCGCTACCATTCCTGTGGTAGGTATTGCTTTGCTGGTGATCACAGCCATCATGGTCTATGTTTCTACGATGACGAAGTTTGGAAAGCAGGTATATTCCATCGGCTCCAACGAGAAAGCTGCCCATTTGGCTGGCGAGTAATGACCTATGCCATCACAGGTCTGCTCGCTGTTTTTGTGCAGATGGTTGTTCCGATGCTACGTGGTAGATTAAAAAAGAATTACTAATAGAGTCCTCATTGCGGTAGATTTGGCGAAACAAACGGCAAACTGCATTAAACTGATCTGTTGAGGCTGTCCACCATCAATACGATAGGTGGGCGGTTTCCTTATAAGCCAAGTTTTTATGTCATATAGAAAAGTATCAAAAGATTGAGAAAAAAGTTATCACAAATTGGAAAAAACTATATACAAACTGAGTGGGGAGTGGGTTATAAATTTGTTTTACCAGACCCTTAACTAACGATAGAACAGAAAAGCCAGCAGAAACCAAGGGCATTGCTTTTGGAGACTGCTGGTTTTTTGCAGATTACGTCGAAAAACAGCAAATATTGCCCAACTTTTGCCCCAAAAATGTTACTGGGATGCCGCTTTTATTTCCTATACTGTCCTTAGTGGCAGTCCCCAAAAAGAAAAATGATTTTAATGGAGAAATAAACCACTTCGGCAGACGGCAGGATTAACCGCCACATCTTTCCATGGTGAGGGGAGATAAGCCGTCTGTGTGTCAGCCGTGTAAACGGAAGGAGTTCTTATGCGATGGGTGGTCTATCGCATTGAGGATATCCGCCAGTATGACGTACCAGGACACACCGCTTACTTAAAAGCATTCAGGCGTCCTTGTCTCAGTTTCTTCCGCTAAGCTACCAAAAAAGGAAGGCACTCCAGGTCATGTCTGGGGTGCCTTTCCCTATTATCCGCAAGGGGGTTAACTAAAGTGAGGGAAAAATCACAGCGGCACAGTACGCAAAGATGAAAGAGGCCGATATCCGGTCGTAGACCCGGCCACGGTGCCCGATATCCGAGACATCCATATAGACCCAGAGCTCCCGCCCGCCGAGTGTATCCAGGATGCGGCCCTTCAAAAATTTGATGAACGACAGCGACTGCCGGGATACCTCCATCAAGATCCGCAGCCACCTGGATGTGAAGCGGCGGAACGGGGAGTTTATCGGCTCCTTCGCTGTCTACGGTTACGACAAAGACCCGGAAAACAAGAACCGGCTGGTGGTCGATCCCGAGGCCGCAGAGATGGTGCGAGAGATTTTTGCCCGCCGGATCGCTGGGCAGAGCTGCAAGACTATTGCGGATGACCTCAACTCCCTGGGGGTGCTGTCCCCCATGGAGTACAAGCGGTCCGGAGGAATCAACTTCAAGACCGGCTATCAGGTACAGAGCAAGGCTAAGTGGAGCGCCCGGGCGGTGTTGCGCATCCTGGAGAACGAGGTTTATCTGGGCATTATGACTCAGGGCAAGCGCACCACCCCCAATTACAAGGTCAGGACGGTGGTCGAACGCCCGCCAGATGCCTGGATTCGGGTGGAGGGGACCCATGAGGCCATCAGCCGCCGCCCCATGCAGCGGGTGACGCTGGAGCGGATGGACCGCC
>CAMWBA010000046.1 GCA_947172355.1 uncultured Bacillota bacterium | reverse complement strand
CGGCCTGTATGTCCCTCCACGGCGTTGCTCCGGATAGAGTTTACAGCGATGGGCGTTTTTACACGCCATCGGGTGAGCTCTTACCTCGCCTTTCCACCCTTACCGCGCCGCCAAAACGAAGCTCCACAGTTGCATCGGGAGCCGACCCGTTTTGCGCTTCTCCTCTATACGGAGGGGCGCGGCGGTATATCTCTGTTGCACTTGTCCTAGGGTCGCCCCCGGCGGGTGTTACCCGTTATCCTTGCCCTGCGGAGCCCGGACTTTCCTCACAGACGGGCCTTTCGCCCCGCCCGCGCGGCTGTCCAGCTTACTGCCCGACTATCATACCGGAAAATAAGGGCAATGTCAAATGTATGAAGGAAAAAATTTCTTCTTTGGGTTGAGTATTATTCTGGAATATGTTAGAATACCATGTTAATGATACAATGTGATTGGTATGCCCATTGCGCAGGAATCACGCCGCAGAGGCGGCCTGTGTATAGTTTGAAGTGAGGTATTGCGGATGAAAGTTTTAGTTCTGGCGGGCGGACTGAGCCCGGAACGCAATGTGTCTCTGTCCTCGGGAGCTATGGTATGTGAGGCGTTGAGGCAGCGGGGCCATCAGGCTGCCCTGGTGGACCTGTTCTTTGGCGTGGACGCGGAGGAGCAGGAGAGCCGGTACACCGCTCCCATTCCAGACGCGTTAAAAAAGGTAGCTCGGGAGGCGCCTGATCTGGAAGAACTGCGGGTGGCCCGGCCCGGTTCCTCCTCCATCGGTCCGGGCGTGCTGGAGCTGTGTGCAGAAGCGGACGTGGTCTATCTGGCGCTCCATGGCGCCTGCGGAGAGGACGGCCGCATCCAGGCTGCGCTGGACTTGCTGGGTGTGCCCTATACCGGTTCCGGCTGCTTGGCCTCCGCCATTGCGATGGACAAAGATTTGACCAAGCGTTTGGTGGCCGGAAAGGTGACCACCCCCCGGTGGGAGACGGTGACGGTCACGCCGGAGACGATAGACGATTTGGTCCAGCGGACCAAACTGCCGGTTGTGGTAAAGCCAATCGACAGCGGCTCGTCCATTGGAGTGTACATTGCCAGAAGCCGAAAAGAGCTGAAACAGGCCCTGGAGGAGAGCGAAAAACTGGGGGGACGTACCGTGATTGAGCAGTACATCCAGGGCCGTGAGATTCAAGTGGCGATCCTGGGCGATAAGGCTCTGCCTTCCATCGAAATCATCCCGAAGGAAGGGTTTTATGACTATGCCAATAAATACCAGCCTGGTGCGGCTACTGAGGTTTGTCCCGCTCCCATCCCGGAGGCGTGGGAAAAGGCCATTGGCGACGCGGCGCTGGCCGTGTTTCGTACCATTGGTCTGTCCGTCTACGCCCGGGCCGATTTTATCGTCACTCAGGACGGAACCCCCTATTTTTTGGAAATCAACACCTTACCCGGCATGACCCCGACCAGCTTGGTGCCCCAGGAGGCGGCGGCAGTGGGGATCAGTTATGGGCAGCTGTGTGAGATGATCATGGAAACATCTTTGAAAGCGAGGAAGGAGGGGCGGTAAACCGTGGAGAGAATTACACTGGGCCAATTGCTGGAGGCGGTGCATGGGACGCTGCTGGGGGAGGGCTTTGACAGAAACACTCCCATCGTCCAGGTGGATACGGACAGCCGGTCCATCCACACGGGCTCTTTGTTTATTCCGTTGGTAGGGGACCGCTTTGACGGACACACCTATCTCAGTGCTGCGCTGGAGAGCGGTGCTGCGGGCTGTCTCACCGCACGTGAGCAGACAAAGATTCTTCCCGGAAAGTTCTATGTAAAGGTGGAAGATACCCTCCGAGCCCTCCGGGATCTGGCTGTCTGGTACAAGGGCCGGTTTAACATCCCCTTTATCGCTGTGACGGGCAGTGTGGGCAAGACCACCACAAAGGATATGCTGGCGGCTGTGCTGGGGGTGAAGTATAAAGTCCTCAAGACCGAGGGCAACTTCAACAACGCGGTAGGATTGCCGCTGACCCTCCTCCGGCTGGACTCCAGTGCCCAGGCGGCGGTACTGGAGATGGGGATGGACGGTCCCGGTCAGATTGACGATTTGGCGGATATGGTTCAACCCAATGTGGGGATCATTACCAACATCGGCGATGCCCATATGGAACTGCTGGGCAGCCGTGAAAACATCCTCAAGGCCAAATGTGAGCTGCTGCCCCACATTCAAGCGGACGGACTGGCTGTCCTCAATGGAGATGACAGTATGCTGTCCGCCCTGCGGGGAACCACCCCTGTACCGGCGATGTTCTGCGGTCAGGGGGAGGGGTGCGACTATCGGGCGCAGCCCACCGGAGGGGACGGGATGAGCCACATTCACTGTCGGCTTACCACCCCCAAAATGGATCGGGACGTGAAAATCCCCGCTCTGGGGGCACACATGATTTATCCCGCCCTGATTGCGGCGGCGGTGGGGGAGCGGTTTGGGCTGACCCCCGACGAAATTGAACTGGGGCTAAGCCAGTTTGTTCCCACCCGAATGCGGATGAACGTTCTGCGCAGGGGAGAGGGGATCACCATTCTGGATGACACCTACAACGCCAACCCCCAGTCCATGCGTGCGGCCATCAGTGTGCTGGCGGACAGTCCAGGCCGCTATAAAACGGCGATCCTGGGGGATATGCTGGAACTGGGGCCATTTGCTCCCGCTCTCCACGAAGGCGTGGGGGAGTATTTGGGAACGGTGGGCATCCAATGTCTGGTGGCAGTGGGCCAGCTGGCGGAGCATATCGCTCAGGGTGCTCGAAGCGCCGGTGTTCCCACGGTACTGCCCTGTCAGACCCGGGAGGAAGCCGAGGCGATTCTGCCTCAGGTCATTCGTCCGGACTGTACCATCCTCCTCAAAGGCTCCCGGGGGATGAAGTTGGAGGAACTGACCGCCAAGCTGCTGGAGCTGACGGCAGAAGGCTAGGTTACAGCCGGTGCAGCTCTATGCCGATGGACAGCCCGGCGCGGAATAGACTGCACTGGCCCAGCCAGGCCAGGAACTTCGCGCCGTCCTCCACCTGCCGGGCCAGATCGCCGCACCCCTGAGCGGTCGGTTTTTCCATGGCGCGGCACAGCATGTCCGTCATACCGCTCCTGTTCCTCCCGGTTCTCTGGAGAAAGAGGTGTACAAAGGAGCTTTTCCGCTGCGGCGGAGATGAAAGATTCATAAACAAGTGAGGACCCAAGCGATGATAGATATAGCGGTATCTGGCCTGGTAAAAGAGTTCGAGGTCGGAAAGAAAATATTGGATGGACTCACCTTTCAAGTGGACACCGGAGAGCGGGTGGGGCTGCTGGGCCCCAACGGCTGCGGCAAGACCACATTTTTGCGCATTCTGACAGGGGAGGTTGCTCCGGACGAGGGGGACATTGTAGTTGCCCCGAATAAACGGATGGGACTGATCTCCCAGATTCCCGTCTATCCGGCGGGCTATACGGTGGAGAATGTGCTGGACACCGCCTTTGCGCCGCTGCGGGAAATGGAAGAAGAGATGGGGAAACTGTCTCAGCGGATGGCAAATGGGGAAAGCGATTCCGCTTTACTGTCTAGGTATGACAAGCTGTCCGCCGCTTTCCAGGCTGGCGGCGGCTATGAGACGGACACCAACAAAAACAAGGTGTGCAGCGGTCTGTCCATCCCCCAGAGCATGCGGGAGAGACCCTTCGATATGCTCTCTGGCGGAGAGAAGACCCGGGTCAACCTGGCCCGGCTGATTTTAGAGGACACCGACATCCTTCTGCTGGACGAGCCCACCAACCACCTGGACCTGCGGGCCACCGAGTGGCTGGAGGAGTATCTGGAGAAGTTTAAAGGTACGGTTCTGGCCGTCTCCCATGACCGTTACTTTCTGGATAAAGTGGTCCAGCGTGTGGTGGAAATCCAGGAGGGAAAGGCGGAGTTTTACTCCGGAAACTATAGCTTTTATGCGGTGGAGAAGGAGCGGCGGTACGAGGAGAAGCTGCGCCAGTATGAGAAAGAGCAGGCCAAGATTCAGCAGCTAGAAAAGGCGGCAGAGCAGCTGCGCATTTGGGCCTACTCGGGCAATGATAAGATTTTTAAGCGCGCCCACTCTATGGAAAAGCGGATTGAGCGCATTCGTCAAACGGACAAGCCTAAAAAGGAACAGAAGATGTCGGTCCGCTTTGGCGAACGGGAGTTTCGAGGGGACGAAGTGCTGTCCATCAAGAATTTGCAGAAGGGATTTGGCGGAAGGACCTTGTTCTCGGATGTGAATTTAGAGGTCGAAGGCGGCGAGCGTATCGCCCTGCTGGGGGACAACGGCGCCGGCAAATCCACTCTCATCAAAATTGTGATGGGGGAGGAAGAGCCGGACAGCGGAAAGCTTAGAAAAGGGCCGACAGTAAAGGTAGGTTACCTGCCGCAGATCATTCACTTTGACCATCCGGAACGGACCTTGGTGGACACCATGCTCTATGACTTGGACTGTACTGCCCAGACCGCCCGAAACCGTCTGGCCTCCTTCAAATTTCGGGGGGAAGACGTATTCAAACCGGTGTCTGCCCTGTCCGGCGGGGAACAGAGCCGGCTACGGCTGTGTATGCTGATGGACAGCAAAATTAACCTCCTTATTTTGGATGAGCCTACCAACCACCTAGACATTCAGAGCCGGGAGTGGATTGAGGAGGCGGTGGAGGAGTATGAGGGAAACCTGCTCTTTGTCTCCCATGACCGGTATTTTATTGATCGGTTTGCCACCCGCATCTGGATGCTGGAAAACGGAACGATTACCGACTTTAAAGGCACCTATCAGGAGTATCTGTCTGCTAAGGAACATGGAAAACTGGATACTGCTGTGCCGGCAGGGCAGGGGCAAACTCCTGCTGGGAAGGGGGAGAAAAAGGACAAGCCCAAACGCCCCGGCGGCACCAAAAATCTGGAAAAGGAGGTCAACGCTGCCGAGCGGGCGGTAGCCGCCGCAGAGGAGAACATGTATGACCTGGAACTGGCCATACAGGAGGCTGCGGCGGATTATTTGAAGCTCCAGGAGCTTTACCAGCAACGGGAGGCGCTGGAGGATGAACTGTCCCACCTCTATGCCACCTGGGAGCGGCTGGCGGCGGAACTGGAGGAGGTGAGAGGATGATCCAACGGTCACATAGGCGGCCCAGCGTGGAGGTGTCCAGCTACAAGGGCAAGGGAGGTCCGCTGTGGATCAAGGTGCTTCTTGCCCTGTTTGCAGTCGGTGTGCTGTCGTTTTTCATTCTGTTGGGCCAAGTGATGGGCGGCGCAAAGGACGACCTCAGCGGCAGTCCCCAGACTATGGTGATCCTGGGCTGTCAGATCCATGACTGGGGCCCATCGGTCATGCTTCAGGACCGGCTGGACAGGGCACTGGATTATTTGGAGGACCATCCGGAGATGACCGTGGTGGTCTCCGGCGGCCAGGGGCCCGGAGAGCCCATCTCTGAGGCCCAGGGAATGGCGGATTACCTGATAGACCACGGTATTGCCCGGGAAAACATCATAATGGAGTCCCTGTCGCACAACACCCATCAGAATCTGGTCTACTCCGCCAGACATCTGGAAGAGGCCGGTGTGGATATCAAGACGGGGGTGGTGATTGTGTCTAACGGCTTCCACCTCACCAGGGCCAGAATGCTGGCCGAACGGGTGGGGTTTGAGAATATTTCCACCCTGGCTGCTCCCTCCAGCCATCTACCCTCCCGGCTGAAAATGTATATCCGGGAGCCGCTGGCTTTGGTGAAATCCTTTGTGTTTGACCGGTAAAAAGAGGTTTTTGAGGGAGGCGTGATATGAAAAATCTGCCCGTGTTTAAGTACCACCCCAATTTGTATGACAGCGATGTGGTTATCTTTCAAAGGAATGTTTGCCAATGCTGCGGTAATGAGGTGGACGCCTATATTGAATGCATGTATACCACGGAGGACGTGAGTTGTATCTGTTTGGACTGTGTAGCCAGCGGACGGGCTGCGGAACAATTCAACGGCACATTTGTCCAGTATGCCGAGCCGGTGAGGGATCCGGCGAAACGAGATGAGCTCTTCCGCCATACTCCGGGCTATATCAGCTGGCAGGGGGAATATTGGCTGGCCTGCTGCGACGACTACTGTGCCTACCTGGGAGACGTAGGCACCAAAGAACTGGAGGAACTGGGGATTGCCGACCAGGTGTTTGAGGAGTACGACGCCAGGAATGAGTATGAGTCTGCCCGCCTGTATTTGGAAAAATGCGGCTCCATGGCGGGCTATCTGTTCCGCTGTCTGCACTGCGGAAAATACCACCTGTGGGTGGACACGGATTAAAGAGAGGAGGTCCGCCTATGCTGGATAAGCTCAACGCCATTGAGGCGAAATACAGTCAGATTGAGGCCCGCTTAGGGACGTCAGAGACCTATAACGACCCGGACCTAGTGGGGAAACTGAACAAGGAACAGGCGGAGCTGCAGCCTCTGGTGGACGCTTTTCGTGCCTACCGTCGAACGCTGGACGCCAAGGAGCAGGCGGAAGAGCTGATGTCCGACCCGGAAATGCGGGAACTGGCGCAGGAGGAGTACCAGCAGGCGCTGAGCGACCTGCCCCGGCTGGAGAGGGAGCTGCAAATTCTGCTGCTCCCCAAGGACCCCAACGACGGCAAAAATGTCATTGTGGAGATCCGCGCTGGAGTGGGAGGGGAGGAGGCGGCTCTGTTTGCCCACTCTCTGTACCGGATGTACTCCATGTATGCCGAATCCAAGCGGTGGCACATAGAGGTGGACTCAGCCAGTGAGACCGAGCTTGGCGGTGTGAAGGAAATTGTCTTTACAGTAGAAGGAGACGGCGCATGGTCCCGGTTCAAGTTTGAAAGCGGTGTCCATCGGGTTCAGCGGGTACCCGAAACCGAGTCCGGCGGCCGGGTTCATACCTCCACTGTGACGGTGGCCGTCCTCCCTGAGATGGAGACGGCGGATGTTCAGCTCAACCCAACGGATATCGAAATGCAGGTGTTTCGTTCCTCCGGGGCGGGCGGCCAGCATGTGAACAAGACCTCCTCCGCGGTCCGGCTCATCCACAAGCCCACCGGGACGGTGGTGGAGTGCCAGCAGGAGCGCAGCCAGTTTCAGAACCGGGACAAGGCCATGCGGCTGCTGGCCTCCCGGCTGTATGAGATGGAGCAGGAGAAGATTTCCAGTGAGTATACCCAGCAGCGCCGCAGCCAGGTGGGCTCCGGAATGCGCAACGAGCGCATCCGAACCTATAACTTTCCCCAGGGCCGGGTCACCGACCACCGCATTGGCCTGACGCTGTATAAAATCGATCAGGTGATGGACGGCACGCTGGACGAGATTATTGATGCCCTGGCCGCCGACCATCAAGCAGAATTGCTGAAGGAACAAGGGATATAGGAACGGCGCATAGGTTTGCGTCTGACAGATATTGCGGGTATATCTGTCCGGTAAAATAAGATCAAACAAAAGGAGATAACCAATATGGAGATGTATATTCACTATAAGACTTTCCCTGCGGGCAAGGAGCTTGCCGACGTGGTAGGGGAGCTGAACGAGGTACTGGAGGATGTAGGCTCCGTCTGCGGCGGTGAGGCCGGCCGCATCGACCTGGATCTGGAGGACGAGCGGGCCAATCCCAAACACGCCCAGGTGGCAGTAAAGGCATACCTTCAGCGGGTCGGGTTTCCTCGGGATACCACCGTGGAAATTGGCTGCATGGAGATTGGGGTCTACGAATAATTGGTAGAGGCGGATATGATCCGCCTCTACATAGGGGGATTCCTATGTATAAGAATGTCATTTTTGATCTGGACGGCACGCTGCTCAACACCCTGGAGGACCTGGCGGACGCTGCGAACTGGGTGTGTGCCCAGCACGGCTGGCCCGCTCGCAGACTGGAGGAGTACAACTATTTTGTGGGCAACGGGGCACCCAAGCTGCTGGAGCGGGTGGCGCCGCCCGATGTGGAGCTCACCGATGCCCTGCGCCGTCAGACCCTGGAGGAATTTACCCAGCGGTATAACGCGCACCGCTCCGACAAGACCACCGCTTATCCCGGGATGCGGGAGGCGGTGCAGACGCTGCGGGATGCCGGGCTGACCCTGGCGGTTCTGTCCAACAAGCCCCATGAGGCCGCCCGTCCGGTGGTGGAGCGGTATTACCCCGGCCTGTTCCACAAGGTCCAGGGGGCGCTGCCCGATGTGCCCGTCAAGCCCGACCCCACGTTGCTGCGCAGACTGATGGGGGAAATCGGAGCCTCTCCGGCGGATACCCTCTTTGTGGGGGATAGCAATGTGGACATCCGCACCGCCAAAAACGGCGGTCTCACCAGCTGCGGGGTGCTGTGGGGCTTCCGCACCCGGGAGGAGCTGGAGGCGGAGGGGGCGGATTACATTGTGGACATTGCCCAGGAGCTGGTGGAATTGATCCTGGCATGAAAACGCGGTATATACTCGTCCTGCCCCTCTTGGGGGCGGTGATTCTGCTGTCCGGATTTCTGGCAGCAGTCTGCTTTGACACCGCCCTGCGGGCGAAGGAGCTGTGGCCCTGGCTAATCTCGGAGACGGAACCTTGGGCGGAGGGGACAATGACCACCCTAGAGGAAAAGCAGTTTCAATGGGGGATAGCTGGGATTGTATGCCTGCTTCCGGGGCTGTGCGCTCTGGCGGGCTGCAGTTTGCTGGTTCATTAAGAAGAGAGAAGGAAACAAGTGAAAACAGAGCTGTTAAATTTCAATCACCTGATCCGGGCGGCGGAGATTATCCAAGAGGGCGGCCTGCTTGGCATTCCCACCGAGACGGTGTACGGCCTGGGGGCGGACGGGCTGAACCCTGTTGCGGTTCGGAGTATCTTCCAGGCCAAAGGGCGGCCCCAGGACAATCCGCTGATCCTCCATATCTGGAGCGCCAATTGGTTGGAGCGGTACTGCGAGGATATCCCGGACGCCGCCTACCGGCTGGCGGAGCGGTTTTGGCCTGGGCCGCTGACCATGATTTTGAAGTGCAAAAAGCGCACCCCCCAGGAGTTGGAGGCGCTAAGAACCGGTCCGGTCTGCTCCAGGACCCACTTCGGTCCCAGAATTATCCCCGATGTGGTCACCGCCGGTCTGGACACGGTGGGGATGCGCTGTCCCGCCCATCCGCTGTGCCGGATGATCATCCAGATGGCGCAGACCCCCATCGCCGCCCCCTCAGGAAACACCTCAGGCCGGCCCAGTCCCACCACCGCCCAACATATGCTGGAGGATATGGACGGAAAAATCCCCGCCATTCTGGACGGCGGGCCGTGTGAGGTGGGGGTGGAGTCAACTATCATCGACCTGACCTGTACCCCGCCACGGTTGCTGCGTCCCGGGGGAGTCATTCCGGAACAACTGGAGGAGGTGCTGGGACGGGTCAAGGTGGACCCGGCAGTCACCCGCCAGCTGGGGAAAGGGGAGAAGCCCCGGGCCCCCGGCATGAAGTACCGCCATTACGCCCCCAAGGCCCCGGTCACTGCGGTGAAAGGGGACCCGGAGCGGGGGGCAGCTTATATTCGGGAGCACCTGTCCCATACCCGCTGGGATGGGGTGATCTGCTTTGAGGAGTTTTTGCCGCTGTTCGTCCAGGCAGCAGGACCGGTTCTGTCCCTGGGGCCCGCCGCTGACCAGGCGGAGCAGGCCCGGCGGCTTTTTGATGCCCTGCGGGCGATGGACACCACCGATGTCAAGCACATCTGGGCCCAGTGCCCTAACGACAGCGGCATTGGGCTGGCGGTGGCCAACCGGCTGAATAAGGCGGCGGGCTTCCACATTGTGGAGGTTTGACCGCTTATCCCCTAAAACCGACCGACTGTCCAAACTCCCTTGCATACCACGCTCCATTCCGCTATTCTGGAGGTATGGAAAGGAGTGGTATGTGTGGCTTTGATTTTGACCATCGGACGGCTGCTCTACGACGCAGCCCACCTGGTAGCGGTGTTCCTGACCGTTTTTCTCATGGGACCCATGCTGGCGGTGAGGGGGCTGGGACGGGGAGTCTGGATGCTGTCCGCCCTATGGCTGGTTCTGCTGCTGGCGGACTGGACCGGACGGGTGAATCTCCACGGGAGCTTTGGGACGCTGGCAGCCGCCTTGGTCCTGCCCGCCGTATTGGGGAGCGGGGAGTTGCTCTTTCGGACCGAGCTGTTTGGTGAGTCGCCGCTGGAGGGGTATCTCTGCTTTTTCCTGCTTATTCTGTTGCTGGGGAGCATCCTGATTCGGGGCCCCGGTTGGGAGGAGGGGCAGCGGGCGGAGCTGCTGTTGGAGCGGGGCTGTGAGCTGGCCATCCCGGAGGTGATCTGGCTGCACCTTTTGGGGGGCGCGGTACTTCTGGTGTCCACCTTTGGACTGCTGCTTGTGGTCATCCTAGGAGAGCTGATGGCCCAAAATGGCAGTCTCTTTGACTATGGTGGGCTGGCCGGAGTGCTCCTGGGGCTGTTGGCCCTCCATTTGGTCCAGGTACTGATGTTCTGGCGGGGGCTCCGGCTGGCAAAGGAGAAAATCCCAGACCGGATTGAACGCTGGTCCCCTTTGCTTTTGTGGATTCCAATCGTCAACCTCATCTGGGCTGGTCGGCTGAGAAGCCGGTTGTGGAACAGTCGAATGGAAGGAGAGAACCACTTATGGGCGCAATTGTAGAGGCTGCGTTTTGTAGGGGGATCTGTTTGCTGATGCTGTATTGCGTCCTGCTCCCGCTGGGGCTGATTCTGCTGGGATATTTGGGCGTTATCTTTATAGAGACGATTTGGGAGCTTTGGAGGTGGAGAAGAAAAAAATGATGATTGGTATCACCGGTCCTACCGGGGCAGGGAAGACCACCTTGTTGCATGAGGTGGAAAAGCTGGGCGGCGCGGTTATCGACTGTGATGTCGTGTACCATAAATTGCTGGAAAGTGATATTACTTTACAGGATAGCCTGGAAAAAGCGTTTGGCCCTCTGCGGGATGGTTCCGGAAAAATCGACCGGAAGAAGCTGGGGGAGATTGTATTCAACGACCCTGGTAAGCTAAAGCGGCTCAATTCCATTGCGGAACGACAAGTGACCGCCTGCGGCTGTCAGCTCATTGACCAGTACCGCAGACAGGGCCGGACCCTGATTGCGGTGGATGCCATCTCTTTGCAGGAGAGCCAGCTATGGGATATGTGCGATGTGACGGTGGCGGTTCTGGCCCCGCCGGAGGTCCGGGTAGAACGTATCATGGCTCGGGAGGGCATCTCAAAGGAGTACGCCTGGGCACGGGTAAAGGCGCAGAAGCCGGACGAATATTTTAAGCGAAATTGCAGCCATAGTTTAATCAACGACAGCCTCAATGTGGAAGAGTTTTCCCAAAAAGCAAAATCCTTCCTGGAAGGGATCCTGAGATGAAGCTGTTCTCCATTCCTCTGTATACTTCCTGGACAGTATCTGCCAACGGCGGCAGACTGGAACTGGCATACCAAAGCCGAGCACGGAAGGTACAGCACCGGTATCAGGACTATGACCTTTCCATCGTTCTGGAGGAGGGATACCAGCTGACCTTAACAGTGATTCCTAAAATCGGCACTCCGCGGCTGCTGGAACGCTGTGTGGTCAACAGCTGGGAGGAATTGCCGGAAAAGCTGTCCCTGCTTCAAGCAAAGTCCGCACCGGAATGCTGGGGAGAGGAGCACCGGAGCTGGATCAAGGGGCTGTGGGAGGCAGAGCAAAGTCGTCTGCACACCCGGCATATCCGGCAGATAGAGCCGCCCCGTCCGCCTGTGCCGGTGGATTTTGTGCCGCTGAAAATTCCAGCGGGTTGGACAGCGGCCTGGAATACCTTTGACAAGGACTATCTTCAGCCTGGCTGTTTGGCCGCGGCAGAGGACCTCTCTAGACTCCACTGGGAGCGGGATATTGCCATGTTTGTCAACGAGATTGCAACCGGTTCCCTCTGTTTGGATTTGGAGGACTGGTCTGGAGAGGACATGCGCATGGCTGCCTTTCGGGTTCACCTCTACCGGTGGACGGAGAGAGGTCCAGTTACGCTGGGAGAAACAATGACCCAGGAACCACAACAGGCGCTGGAAACGCTGGAAAAATTTTTTCAGTGGGATTGTGAAGCGAAGCAATCCGGCTTATAATAAGTAGGAAGATTGGATAAGGAGGGTTACTCCCATGAGTGACGAACGAAACAAGCAAACCCGAGGGGAGCAGCTGCGCAAAGCGCTGCTTTATGACAAAAAGAACGGTTATGACCGACTTCTTCCCGGGGAAATGGAGGCTATCGAGGCCTATTGCACTGGCTATAAGCAGTTTTTGGACGCAGGCAAGACCGAGCGGGAGTGTGTAGATCGAACCATCGCGTTGGCAGAGAATGCCGGGTTTCGGCCTTACGTCCGGGGGACTGCGCTGAACCCCGGCGACAAGGTGTACCGGGTCAACCGTGGCAAGGCCATCACCCTTGCCGTGATCGGCAAAAAGCCCCTGGACCAAGGAGCCAACATCGGCGCAGCCCACATCGACTCCCCACGGTTGGATCTGAAGCAGAACCCCCTCTATGAGACGGAGGAGCTGGCTTACCTCAAGACCCACTACTATGGCGGCATCCGAAAATATCAGTGGGTAACCATCCCTCTGGAGCTTCATGGTGTCGTAGTGTTGAAAAGTGGTCAGCTCATTCGGGTGTCAGTGGGCAACGGGGAAGGGGACCCCATGTTTACCATTGACGACCTGCTGCCCCATCTGGGGGTGGAGCAATCCAAAAAGCCCTTGGGAGAGGCCATCCCAGCTGAGAGTTTAAATATTTTGGTGGGCAGCCGCCCCTTGGAGAACGACGAGGGCAAAGAGCGGGTGAAGCTGGCCGCACTGGAGCTGCTGAACCGGAAATACGGCATCACCGAGGAGGACTTCATCTCCGCTGAGCTGTGTGCTGTCCCTGCCTTTCATGCCAGTGATATCGGCTTTGACCGCTCTCTCATCGGCGCCTATGGCCATGATGACCGGGTGTGTGCCTATGCCTGCCTGGCCGCGCTCCTCCAGCTTACCGCACCGGAATATACCGCGGTATGTATGCTGGCCGACAAGGAGGAGATCGGGTCTGAGGGAGTCACCGGCATGAAGTCCGCGGCCTTTGACACCTTTATGGAAGACTTGTGTCAGGCCCAGGGGGTGCCCCTGAGGGCCTGCTTTGAAAAATCCTTCTGTCTGTCTGCCGATGTGACAGCCGCCTACGACCCGAATTTTGCCGATGTCTATGAGAAGCGCAACAGCGCCTTTGTCAATTATGGGCTGGGACTTTGCAAGTATACTGGGGCTCGAGGCAAGTCGGGGGCCTCCGATGCCTCCGCAGAGCTGGTGGCTAAGGTCCGCCGCCTGTTAGACAACGCCAGCGTAGTTTGGCAGATGGCGGAACTGGGCAAGGTGGATGCCGGTGGCGGCGGCACCGTGGCAGCCTATATGGCCCAGCGGGACATTGACACCTTGGACGCTGGTGTCCCCGTTCTATCCATGCATGCCCCCTTCGAGACGGTGGGCAAACTGGATTGCTATATGACCTTTAAGGGAATGAAGGCGATTTTTGAAGCGGTGTAAAGGAACAGGGCCTGCCAGTTGGCAGGCCCTGTTGGTTATTTTAATCTCTTTTCCAACTGCCGGACTTTAACAGCTAGGACGACACAGATAATCAGCAGGAGAAGAGGGACGCCTAGGGCCAGGAAGGTCTCCAGGGGGGAGAGGTGGCTGGTGACAGTGAGGATGGCAGTTGGGCCATCGGCTCCACCGATGATTTCGGCCGCAGCAGGGGACAGATAGATTCCTTTGATAAGTTCCGCCCACACAGAGCTGAAAAAGGTGGTGAACAGCCACAGCAAACTAAGACCGCCTCCGCCGGTCAAAAACCACCGAAACATCCGCAGATACCGCCGGGCGGTGGCCTTTTCCGATTGACCCAAGGCTTGGGATACCGCTGCATCTGCCTCGGCTACTGTGAGGGTGTCTGCCTCCTGCCGTTTCCCCTGCATCAGCTCCACCAGAGAAACTCCCAACGTTTGCGCTAAAGGTTCCAACAATTTTAAGTCAGGAAATCCTTTGCCAGTTTCCCATTTACTTACCGCTTTGTCGGTGACATTCAGCCGGTCGGCAAGCTCTTTTTGTGTCAGGCCGAGTTCCTTTCTCAGCTGTGCTACGAAGGTTCCAAATTGTATGTTTTCCATGAATCGTGCTCCTTTCTGGCTATATGGTAATACTTCCAAGTAAAAAATGCAACCTACGAAAAGTAGAGCGGCGGTGATTGGTGTAAAAGGTTCCTTTTTGGCACAGACTAAGCCAAAAAGGAGGGAATCTCAATGGATGAGGAACGTGACCAGCTCCCCCAAGAAGGGGATATTCAGCCGATCCTAGATCTGGGATCTTCGCTGATCCACACAGATCAGGGAACCATCTATATACTGACCATTGTAGGACAGATTGAGGGACATCAGCTTTTGCCTCCCACCAGTAAGAGCACCAAGTATGAGCATGTGCTGCCTCTTCTGGCTATGATAGAGGGGAGCGAGCGGATTGATGGACTGCTGATCTTGCTGAACAATGGCGGAGGAGATGTGGAGGCCGGTTTGGCCATCTCAGAGGTGATTGCCTCTATGTCCAAACCCGCCGTCTCCCTTGTGTTGGGGGGGAGCCATTCCATTGGCGTGCCTCTGGCCGTATCGGCCAAGCGGTCCTTTATTGCGCCCTCGGCGGCTATGACCATCCACCCGGTTCGGCTCAACGGTCTGGTAATTGGCGTACCACAGACCTTCTACTATTTTGAGCGCATTCAAGAACGTATCCTGCAATTTGTAACGGCTAACAGTAATGTGAAGCGAGAAGCCTTTACAAAGCTGATGCTGAAAACAGGAGAACTGGCCGCCGACGTAGGCAGTGTCATTTATGGTGAGGAGGCGGTAGAACTGGGCTTGATTGACCGCATTGGCGGACTGTCCGACGCGCTGCACTGTCTATATGAAATGATAGGGGAAAAGAAGTAAGGGGCGGCATAGAGCCGCCCCTTTTTTACATCTCCTTGCGTATCTGCCGCAGCGCATTTTTTTCCAGACGGGACACCTGTGCCTGAGAGATCCCGATTTCAGCGGATACCTCCATCTGAGTTTTACCCTGAAAAAAGCGCATAGAAAGAATCTTTCGTTCCCGTTCTGTGAGATGGCCTACCGCCTCTTTGAGCGCAATGCGTTCCACCCACATCTCATCGTTGTTTTTGTTGTCCTTCACCTGGTCCATTACACAGATGGTATCTCCGCTGTCTGAGTAGACCGGCTCATAGAGAGATACCGGCTCCAAAATAGCGTCCAAAGCAAAGACCACGTCTTCTCGTTTGAGCTCCAGAATTTTAGCGATTTCCTCCACCGTTGGTTCTTTCTGATGTTGGGCCATATAGGCTTCCTTTGCTTGAAGAACCTTGTAGGCGGTATCCCGCATGGCGCGGGATACTCGCATAGTGCTGTTGTCTCGGAGATAGCGGCGTATCTCGCCTACAATCATTGGTACACCATAGGTGGAAAATTTTACGTCCAGATCGGTATTGAAGTTGTCAATCGCCTTAATGAGCCCAATACAGCCCACTTGAAACAGATCGTCGGCATTTTCTCCTCGGTTGGCAAAGCGCTGAATGACAGACAACACCAACCGGAGATTGCCGGCAATAAGCTCTTCTCTGGCCTGCATGTCCCCCTCCTTTGCTTTGAGGAGAAGCGCCTGAGTTTCGCTGCTTTTCAACACCTTTAGCTTGGCGGTGTTTACCCCGCATAGTTCAACTTTATGCTGCATGGAAAAGACCTCCCGCCCGGAATACTGTTTCCAGTATTTCCGAGGGAAGGTCTTTCATACGGTTTATGCTGGCCTTAAATTTTTTATCGTCAGACGGTTTTCGATGGATTTTTGGCCCTTTAAGGGTTATAGAGCCAGGATTGGAGATGCTCCTCATCCATGACCTCCAGCCCGGCCTCCTCCAGCAGCCGGGCAGCGATGCCCCAGCCGGAGGTAAGGGTATGGGTAAAGGTTCCGTCATAGATTTCGCCACAGCCACAGGAGGGTGATCGGGCCTTTAAAATGGCTACTGTGCATCCATGCTCCTGGGCGATAGACACCGCCCGTTCTGCGCCGGACCGGTACGCAGAAGTGACATCCTGGCCGTCCTGGGTGACCACCCGGCCGTCTGGCTGGAGCTCGGCAGGGGAGCGGGGGACGTCCAGTCCTCCCAGGACCTCAGGACAGACCGGAATCAGCGTGTGTCCCGCTCGGTGCAGTTCGATGATCTGCCGGTCCAGACGGCTGGCCCCGTCGTACCGGCATGGTTCCCCTAAAAAACAGTGGCTGACTAAGATGTTCATATGGCACACTCCTTCTGGTTTATCATAACTACAATTTCATCTGGCGGAAACCTCTTTCGCCGCTGGTCATAGTATCATGGATTCAAACATGGCTTAATAAAAATGGCCCACCGATAGGCGGGCCACTGTAAGCATAATTCAGTGGGTCAAATAGTACCGGACCAAGGTCTGAAGCAGTTCGTCCCGATCAGCCTTTCGGATAAGAGCCCGGGCATTGTTGTGGTTGGTGATATAGGTGGGATCTTCGGACAGAATATAACCCACAATTTGATTGATGGGGTTATAGCCTTTTTCCTGCAGCGCCTGATACACTGTAGTCAGAATGGCCTTGATCTCTCTGTCCCGCTGATCGCCTAAACTGAATTTACGGGTAAAGTCCATCTCTTCCATACTGACGCCTCCCTAAAAATATATCTCTCCACCGGTGGAACACCACAAGTGTCTATGCTCCTAGTCTACTCCAAATCTTTGCCTCTGTAAAGCCTTTTCTGTAAAATTTAATCAAAATGAAATATTTCACAACGGGGCAGGCGAAAGCAGGTAAGTTACGATGCTTTTTCCTGGGTCATAGATGCGGCAAAAATCTGAAGCAGTACCGATGCAGCAGCCAAATAAAATACATACTGTACCCCCCAGGCATTCCACACAAGCCCCATGATGGGGGAGGCAAGGATCGCCATTACATGGTCCACGCTCAGGCCCACCGACAAAGTTTGGGTAACTTCGCCAGGGTCCAGCGCGATGGAGCGCATCATATAAGAGTGCACGATACTGAACTGCTCAAACAGCACACACAGAACGTAGGCCCCAAAGACAAGCCAGATCTGCCAATCGTCCCACTGGAAGGAGCCCCGGGCCAGCATCCCGGCCAGAACGCCCATTGCCGAAAAGGACACCGCGATGTAGGCCGCTTCCGCCCACAACATGTTCCGTACACCCAGCCGGTCCAGCAGCCGGCCAATGATCGGTGCGGTGAGTGTTCTGGCGAAATAGGTCACAATGGTGAGGAGAGCTACCGTGTCGGCCCCTTGTCCCAGCAGGTTGATAATAACCCAGGGAGCAAAAACGATGCGAATGCGTTTTTGACAGCCATAGGCCAGAGTGACCATATAGTAAGGCATGTACTGCCTGCGAAAGAGCAGTTTGTGACGTTTGACCCCCGATTTCATAGGGGTGGTTAACGCCATCAATGCCAATAGGACAACCGCTCCGGCGGTGACAACCGCGCCTAGGGCGAAGGGCAGAATCCTCTTTGTTTCAAAGCTGAAAAAACCGCTCCGAAAACCCCAAAAGACCAGCACCGCCGCCGCCATGGAGAACAAGGTGGTGACCCCCTTGAATTTGCCCAAGGTGGCCCCAACCTGTCCCTTTTCAGCAAGATCCATAGATATAGTGTCGTTGAGGGGCATAAAAAGGTGCATCCCCAGGGAATGGATAAACATAAAGACCAGCATTACCCCATAGCTGGGGGACATCCAACCCAGAACGATAAAGCCCACTAGGACCAGAGCCTGGGCTGCCACGGACATCCATAGATTCCCCAAAGCGCCCAGGGCGGCCACCAGAACCATGCACAAAACGCCAGGGCCCTCCCGGGGGATCTCAATCAATCCCCGCTGGACAGAGTTGATATGAAAGACTTCATTGAAGTAGTTGGAAAAGATATTGTTGCCCAGACCGTCGGCCAGAGCGGTAAGGGCCAATACCGCAACAAAAAGGCGGATGGCCTGCTGTCGGTTTTGTTCGGTCATGTGTGATTCTCTCTCCTAAAACGCGATGTCTTTAAATCTGGTCTCGTCGATCTCCTCATTCAGCAGCCGGATGCCTACCCCGTTGTCGTTGGGGTCCTCGGCCCACCTGCGGTTGAAGAGCAGATACAGGCAACGCTTTCCATCGTAAACATCCTCCATGATGCTGTCTGATGCGACCGCCACTGTCTCCAGCTCAACCCACTTGAGCATCTCCTCTACCGTCTTGATCTCAGGCCACCATGCGGCGAGCTCCTCCGGGTCGTCCGGGCCGTAGGCAAAGCGTTCCTCTTCGTTGTAATAGCGGATGATCTCCTTGACTACGGCCTTTTGCAAACTTGGCCATTTTTCCAGAAAAGCGCGGTAGGTCTCCCGCTGGCGGTCAGAGATTTCAGTCTGACTCTCATAGCAAGAGTCAATCATCAGCGCAGCCGGCTGCTTCTTCCCAAAAAAATCCAGTTCCAGTTGCCCGTTCCAGTAGCCGCAGCCGTCAAATTCCAGCGTTCCAAATACTGCATCGGTCATCACAGCGTATCCTCCTCTGCCCGATCCAATGTATCGTCCATGCTGAGGGGGGGCTCGTCCGTTGGAGTGGGAGAGGCAGGGGAGGGCATCGCCTCGCCGGGAGTGGTGATCCCCCGGCGGTACTTCAGCTCCTGCCACTGTTCCTTGGTAATCAGCAGCTGGCGGGGCTTGGAACCTTCAAAGGGTCCAACAATACCTTTCTCCTCCAACTGGTCCACCAGCCGGGCGGCACGGGCGTAGCCCAGCTTTAAGCGCCGCTGAAGCATGGACACAGAAGCCTGGCCGGTCTCCACCACCACCTCAGCGGCAGCATCGATGAGCTCGTCATACTCGTTGTCCACATCCTCGGGTGCGGAGCCGCCAACACCCTTAGAGCTCTTGTCTTTTTCGGCAGCATTGTGCTCGATCTCCTCCATTACCGCGCTGTCATATTGAGCGGAACCACTGTTTTGCTTGACAAAATTGACCACAGCAGCCACCTCCGGATCGGAAATAAAGCATCCTTGAACTCGGGTGGGTTTGCCGCTGCCGAGAGGGGCAAAGAGCATGTCTCCCCGGCCCACCAATTTTTCCGCACCTTGGGTGTCCAAAATGATACGGGACTCCATGGCGGAGGCCACAGCGAAAGCGATACGGCTGGGAATGTTAGCTTTCATCAAGCCGGTGATAACATCGGCGGAGGGCCGCTGAGTGGCGATGACCAGGTGCATTCCGGCAGCACGGCCCATCTGAGCCACCCGGCAGATGGACTCCTCCACCTCCTTCGCAGCTACCAGCATCAAGTCAGCCAGCTCATCGATAAGGACCACGATAGAGGGCATCTTGTCCACACCTTCGGTGCGGGCAGCATAGGCGTTGTATTCCTCCAATTTTCGCACTCCAACCTCAGAGAAGGTGCGGTAACGTTTCATCATCTCGGTAACAGCCCACTGAAGGGCGCCTGCGGCCTTCTTGGGATCGGTGACCACCGGGATGAGCAGGTGAGGAATGCCGTTGTAAATTCCCAACTCCACCATTTTGGGGTCCACCATGATGAGGCGGACCTCCTCCGGAGTGGCTTTGTAGAGCAGAGAGGTGATGATGGTGTTGGTACACACCGATTTACCAGAACCGGTGGTGCCAGCAATGAGAAGATGGGGCAGTTTATTGATATCGCCTATAATCGCCTGACCGCTGATGTCCTTACCCACGGCAAAGGAGGTTTTGGATTTGCTGTTGGTAAAGGTGGTGGAGCCAATGACCGAGTGGATGCTAACCGGCGAGACTACCTTATTAGGCACCTCAATGCCCACCACCGAGATCTTGTCGGGGATGGGAGCAATCCGTACGCCGGTGGCTCCCAGGGCCAGCGCAATGTCGTCGGACAGATTGGTCAGTTTATTCAGTTTGACCCCCTGCTCTAAGGCCAGCTCATACCGGGTGACAGAGGGGCCCCGGACCACATTGATAATGTTGGCATCAATGCCAAAGGAGTGGATGGTGTCACCCAGACGCTGCCGGTTGGCATTCAGTTCGGTCAAAGCCTCTCCGCCAATCTCTCCAGTGTTCTCCCGAAGGAGGGACAGGGGCGGATACTGATAGGGGGGAATTTCCTGGCCCATAACCTGCTGAATCTCCAAATCCAGCTGTGCAGCTTCGCTGGCCGCCTCCTTAGCGGTCACTTTGTTCAGCTCAGAGGTTGGCTCAGGCTGAGGCGGTGCAGCTGGCGGGGGAGGCGGGACCGGTGCTGCGG
>CAMWBA010000045.1 GCA_947172355.1 uncultured Bacillota bacterium | reverse complement strand
CCTCCAACAAGGAGCTGGTGGCCACCCACGGCTATGAGCTGCTCCAGCTGGCCCGCGCCAACGGATGCAGCTATCTCTTCGAGGCCAGTGTGGGCGGCGGCATCCCCATCCTGCGGCCCCTCACCTCCTGCCTGGCCGCCAATGAGCTGGAACAGGTCACCGGCATCCTCAACGGCACCACCAACTATATCCTCACCCGGATGATCCGGGCGGGGCTCACCTTTGAGCAGGCTCTGGCCGAAGCCCAGTCCAACGGCTATGCCGAAAAGGACCCCACGGCCGACGTGGACGGCCACGACGCCTGCCGGAAGATCTGCATTCTAGCCGATCTGGCCTTTGGCCGGCAGGTCTGCCCCGACCAGGTGTCCACCCAGGGCATCCGCGGGGTCACCCTGGAGGACGTGGCCTACGCCGACTCGGTGGGCGACAAGATCAAGCTGCTGGGCCGGGCGATCCGCCAGCCCAACGGCAGGGTGTGCGCCTTTGTGGCCCCTCATCTGGTCCCGGGCGAGAATCCCCTGGCCGGGGTGGAGGACGTATTCAACGCCATCGCCGTCACAGGCAACGCCATCGGTGATGTGATGTTCTATGGCCGGGGGGCTGGCAAGCTGCCCACCGCCTCCGCCGTGGTGGCCGATGTCATCGACATCGCCAAGGATCTGAAGAAGGACCGCCATAACGGCTGGGAGGAGGGGGCCCCCGACCTGGTGGTCTCCGCCGACTGTCTGACCTCCCCCTGGTATGTCCGGGCACAGCTGTCCGCCGACGAGGCTAAAAAGCGCTGCGGCGACATTCAGCTGCTGGCCCGCAGCGGCGCCCCTGCCGGAGAGGCCGCTTTCCTCACCGCCCCCATGACCCAGCCGGAGCTGCTGGAAAAGCTGTCCGGCACCGATGTAGGCTCTCTGTTCCGGGTACTGGCCTGAGACGGGCCTGACGCATAGGATGGTGGGGGAATGCTCTCCCCTGCCAGCCTCTGCCGGGCGCGGCGTTCCAACCCGCCGCCCCGGCAGCGCTCCGAACCACTTGATTTGAACCTTTTAGGGGGAACAACATATATGCTCATTGTACAAAAATTCGGCGGCAGCTCGGTAGCCGATGCCGACAAGGTACGCAATGTGGCCCGCATTGTCACCGAGACTTACCGCAAGGGCCACAGTGTGGTGGTGGTTCTGTCCGCTCAGGGCGACACCACCGACGATTTGATTGAAAAGGCCCGGGAAATCCACCCCGGCGCCTCCAAGCGGGAGATGGACATGCTGCTGGCCACCGGCGAGCAGATCTCCATTGCCCTGTGCGCCATGGCCATCGAGCGCATGGGCTATCAGGCCATCTCGCTCACCGGCTGGCAGGCGGGGATGCTCACCGACTCGGCCTACTCCGCCGCCCGCATTAAGCGCATCCGCACCGAGCGCATCCGGAAGGAGCTGGACAAGAAAAAGATTGTGCTGGTAGCCGGTTTCCAGGGCATTAACAAATACGATGATATCACCACACTAGGCCGGGGGGGATCGGATACCTCCGCCGTGGCGCTGGCCGCCTCCCTGCACGCCGACCTGTGCCAGATTTATACCGATGTGGACGGCGTTTACACCGCAGACCCCCGCCATGTGACAGGGGCCCAGAAGATTGATGAAATCACCTTTGACGAAATGCTGGAGCTGGCCAGTCTTGGGGCCCAGGTCCTCCATAACCGCTCGGTGGAGATGGCCAAGCGGTACAACGTCAATCTTGAGGTGCTCTCCAGCTTCAGCGGAAAGCCCGGTACAAAAGTGAAGGAGGTCGTCAAGACTATGGAAAAAACCCACGTCAGCGGAGTTGCGCAGGACAAAAATGTGGCCCGCATTGCTTTGATTGGGCTGGCCGACCAGCCCGGCATCGCCTTTAAAATCTTCTCCCTGCTGGCCCAAAAGGGGATCAATGTAGACATTATTCTTCAGTCCATCGGCCGGGACGGCAGCAAGGATATCAGCTTTACCATCGCCCGGGGCGACGCCCAGGCTGCCCAAACGGTGATGGAGGAATACAAGGATGCCATCGGCTGCCGGTCTGTGGAGGTTAGCGAGCAGGTGGCCAAGGTGTCTATTGTGGGGGCCGGCATGGTGAATAACGCCGGTGTGGCCTGCAAGATGTTCGAGGCCCTCTACTCCGCCGGCATCAATATCAATATGATCTCCACCAGCGAAATCAAGGTCTCCGTCCTAGTGGACGAGCGGGACGCTGACCGGGCTGTCCAGGCCATCCACGACCGGTTCTTCAGCGAGTTCGGAAACGCATAACCGCCAACAGGCCGCTCCGCAGGGGCGGCCCAGCTTGGTCTGCGGAGTGTCCGCTCTCGATTTTTCCCCGGATGGACTATGCTAGTCAGGCGCTGCTTCGGCGTATTGACAGGTTTCAAGCAACCCCTAAAAAAGAGGAGGGATGGCGATGCATCTCGCCGATATTCCCGCCGGGGCACAGCATATCCTGCAAACCCTGGCCCAGTCAGGCTATGAGGCGTATTTCGTGGGCGGCTGTGTGCGGGACCTGCTCCGGGGCGTCCCGCCCCACGACTGGGACATCTGCACCTCTGCCCGTCCGGAGGAGACGGAATTCTGCTTCGCCGGACACCGGATCTTTGAAACCGGGCTAAAGCACGGCACTGTCACCGTACTGGAGGAGGGCGAGCCCTACGAGATCACCACCTACCGTACCGAGGGTCCATACTCCGACAGCCGCCGTCCGGATTATGTCCGCTTCGTCTCCAGTCTGGAGGCCGATCTGGCCCGCCGTGACTTCACCATGAACGCAATTGCTATGGGGCTGGATGGCAGCCTGCGGGACCCATTCGGCGGCGCAGGCGATATCCAGGCCAGGCGGATCTGCTGCGTGGGCAAGCCCGCCCAACGCTTCCAGGAGGACGGTCTGCGGATCATGCGGGCTCTTCGCTTTGCGTCGGTATTCGGATATGAAATTGAGTCCTGCACCGAGCAGGCCATCCACAACAGCCGTGCCAGACTGCGCCATGTCGCTGCGGAACGCATCCACGCGGAGTTGTGCAAGCTGCTGACCGGAGACAGCGTGGGGACGGTTCTGCGCCGCTTTCCCGATGTACTGTGTGAGTTCTGGCCGCAGCTGGAACCGCTGGTTCAGCTGAAGCAGAACAACCCTTGGCACTGCTGGGACGGCTGGGAGCACACCATTCACACCGTCGAAGCGGCCCCTGCCGATGAGGTTCTGCGTCTGACCATGCTCCTCCACGACATCGGAAAACCCAGCTGCAAGTCCACCGATGACCAGGGAGTGGACCACTTCTATGGCCATCCCGCCGTCAGCGCAGAATTGGCGGGCCAGATGCTCCGGACTCTGAAATTTGAAAACCGGACCCGGGAACGGGTGGTCACGCTGGTGGAGTACCATGATGTGCAAATTCCGCCCCGAAGTCAGGCCGTCCGCCGGTGGCTCAACCGTCTGGGGCCGGAAGTATTTTTTCAGCTGCTGGAGGTCAAGCGGGCGGACAGCCGGGGGCAGGCCCACGCGATGGTCAGCCGGCGCTTGGCGGAATTGGATGCACTGCAAAAAAAAGCGGAGGAAATTATTGCCCAGGGACAGTGCCTCACACGAAACGACCTGGCGCTGACCGGAAGGGACATTATTGCGGCGGGTATCCCGCCTGGGCCGGAGGTCGGCCGGGTCTTGGACGAACTTTTGGACCGGGTACTCAGCGGTGAAGTTCCCAACGAGCGGCCGACCTTGCTCGCATGGATCTCACATTGATCCCTCCCTGGATGCAGAGGAGCGAAATTGTCCAAAGGGCACAACATGCAAAAAGAAAGACACGCCTGTGGCGTGTCTTTCTTTTTGGCAGCCGGAGAAGGATTCGAACCCTCACAAACAGAGTCAGAGTCTGTCGTGCTACCCTTACACAATCCGGCTATGGCCCCCGCTCTCGCAGGGACGAATGCTATTATACCAAATGAATGGAAATTGTCAAGAGGAAATTTCAACTTTTTTCGTCCCGCCGAAAATTATTTTCCAACCCAGTCCCCTGGTCAACCGATTGCTTTCGGGATAGTCCCCGCGGCGAAGGGCGCGGGGACTACCCTAAGGCAGTTATCGGTCCGCAAGGAAGAAACGGAACCTGGTTTCCTGTTTCTGCCGCTCCCCCGCCCGCAAAATCGAGGTGGGAAAGGCGGACTGATTGGGGGAATCCGGAAAGTATTGGGTCTCCAGGCAGAAGCCATGGCGGAACCCATACACTGCGCCTGCCTTGCCGCTCCGGCCCTCCTCCAAAAAATTGCCGGTATAGAACTGTATGCCTGGGCTGGTGGTCTCCACCTCCATCCCAATCCCAGTAGCCCCGCTAAAGGCACGGGCGGCCGGACGCAGAACACCGGGCTGTCCATCCACCACGAAATTGTGGTCATAGCCGTGCCCCCACACCAGCTGCTGGAAGGGCTCTTCAATGTGTGCTCCAATGGGGACAGACCGGCGCAAATCCATCGGCGTGCCCTCCACCGGAGCAAGTTCACCTGTTGGGATGCTGGTGCTGTCCGTGGGGGTATAGCGGGAGGCGCAGAGCATAATCTCCTGATCCAACACGGTTCCGCTCCCCTGCCCCGCCAGGTTAAAATAGCTGTGGTTGGTCAGATTGCAGGGGGTATCCCGGTCGCTGACCGCCTCATACCGGATCGACAGCGTATCCCCCACCAGTGCATAGGTCACCCTCGCCTGAAGATGGCCGGGGTAGCCCTCCTCGCCGTCGGGGCTGTCTATGGTAAGAACCGCCCGGTCTGCTGCCGCTTCTTCCACCGTCCAGACCCGGTGGGAATATCCCACCGCTCCGCCGTGGAGGTGGTTGGGGCCATCGTTCACCGCAAGGGTGTATTCCTGCCCGTTCAAGGAAAACCGTCCTTGGGCAATGCGGTTGGCAAACCGGCCTACCACCGCCCCCAGGTATCCGCCCTTTTCCTCATAATCCGCCAGGGTATCGTACCCCAACACCACATCCACCGGTCCCTCCCGGCCTGGGACGGTGAGGCTGCGCAGGGCTGCGCCAAAAGTAAGTACGCTGCATGACAGCACGCCGTTCTCCAACGACAGTTCTCGGACCTCTTCCCCCGTTCGGGTAACGCCGAAGGGCACTCCAACTGTTTGATTCATACTTGGCCTCCCTCTTTTCCGGCCTCCATTCCGCCGTTCCTCCCTTTTGCCATTCCTGCCAGCATCTGGAAGGGGCTCGGAATCGGGCCGTCGATCTTCTATGGTAGTATACCAGATTGCCCCAGAAAAGGCAAATTGGAATTTCATGGGGAGGTGTCCGCCGGGAACATTGTCGGCCTGTTTCCCTCTGGAGATCGAAAACACGGAGAAACTCGACGCTCCCGATTTTCCAACGTCCTTGCCACAGACCGCCTCCTGTTGTATTATAAAAAGGAACCCTTGCAGCGGAGGAGGACAGACCGATGGCAGCATTGAAAAATCTAATTCGCCGGACAAAGCTATGGATGCAGCAGGTTCAGTCAACGCATCACCGAGACATTCACGTTGAACGGTTCGCCGACGAACCATGCTTTCTAAGATATATCATCGAAACGGACCATTATTTGGCCGAACTTGTGATTGAGCCGGAGGGGTTCCATCCACACCACCATGTACAACTTACCGCGCTTGCCTTGGAGGGAGAAGAAACCTCGTCCTACGCATACTGTTATTGTGACAGCGAGGAGAGTACAGAGGAGGATATTTTCGCCTGTCTTGATGAAGCAATTTCCTATCTTACGCGTCAGCCGATTTTATGACCGCAATTTTTGCGTCCAGCAAGGACAACGGACCTCCATCCGCTGTCCTCCTTGGGTCAGAGCACATTTACCACGGTAGCCTGTTCCATTTCGGCCAGCAGCTCCAGCTGGGCGATCAGGTCGGCATTGGCAGCGTTATATTGGTCGGGCTCCTGGAGGCGCAGGTATTCCAACACCGCCCGGAACCCCCGCAGAACCTGGTCCGTGTCGCTGTGACGCATCAGCGTGTGGAAATAGAAGTGATTGTCCTGCCAGTCCTCATAAGCCCGCCGGGTCAGCGCCTCCGCCCGCACCCAGTCCCCCTGTTCGGAACAGGTCTGGGCCTGCCGCAGCTGCTCCTCCATACCTCCGGTAAGGCGCTGCGCGTACCAGGCGTTGGTCAGGCTGACCCCCAGCAGCACAACCAGCAGCCCCGCCGCAATCCAAAGTCGTTTCATTTCCCTTCCTCCCATTTCATGTAGGGGCAGTCTTTG
Organism: uncultured Bacillota bacterium; assembly: GCA_947172355.1. Lineage (GTDB taxonomy): Bacteria > Bacillota > Clostridia > Oscillospirales > Oscillospiraceae > Lawsonibacter. Next base: position 14,169 of record CAMWBA010000045.1, on the reverse strand, counting down.
CCTGCCCGTCTTTCCCGCTCCGCCGCTATCCTTCCTTTTTCGCAAAATAGACCCCGTCCGCCTCGTCCACCAGCAGAAGAAACACCTTGGACACATCCTTGCATCCCCGCTGGGTCAGCTGTTTCTCCAGCCAGGGCCGGTCGTGGCCAAGCGCCTTCAGGTTGTGTTCCAGCAGCCGTCCGTCGCTGACCACCACCCGGGGCAGACCGCCCTCCTCTACGCTCACTTTCAGCTCCTGGGCCGTCGGGGGCTTCTGGTTGGCGTAGGGCAGCACGGACAGCTGCCCGTTGGTCTCCAAGATGGCGTATTTGATCTGAGCTAGGTCGGTGTACCCCTTGCCCCGCAGTTCTTCCAGCAGTTCATCCACGGTAAGGCGGTTTTTGGCCATCTCCCGCTGGTTTACCCCCCCGTTTTGAATAATCACACTGGGCCGTCCGCACATGAGCGCCCGAAAGCGTACGCTCTTCATGGTGAGCACCGACAAAATCATGGTCAAAGACAGAAGCGTGAGGATGGGGACCACCCCGGTAAGCAGCGGAATGCCATAGTCCTGCATCGGCACCGAGGCCAGGTCGGCAATGATGAGGGAGAGCACCAGTTCGGAGGGCTCCAGCTCTCCCACCTGCCGCTTTCCCATCAGCCGCACACCGGCGGTGATCAAAATATATAAAATGATGGTGCGCAGAAAGCCGGTAAACATAAGCAGCCGCCTCCCCAAATACAGTTGTGTTGTTCAGTGTTTCCCCGGAAACGGAAAATTATCCTGCGATTTGCCCAAATCGTCCGCCGAATATTTATTCGCAAAAGGTAAAACGCCTCTTGCACAGCAGGGGCAAATCCGGTATAATACTTTAATAAATATACGTCCACAACGGTATCAGAAAGCGAGTGAACCTAGTCATGAAAGCAGCCTTAATTTTAGCCAACGGGAGCGTCTTTCCCGGCGAGAGCATCGGTTCCGCCGAGACACGGGTGTGCGAGATGGTATTCAACACCTCCATGACCGGCTATCAAGAGATCCTCACCGACCCCTCCTATGCCGGACAGGGGGTGGTCATGTCCTATCCCCTTATCGGCAACTACGGCGTCAACCGGGAAGACAACGAATCCGACCGGCCCTGGGTAGAGGCGTTTGTGGTCCGCCGCCTGTCCCCTCGGGGGAGCAACTTCCGCTGCGAGGGCGACCTGGGCAGCTATCTCAAGGCCCACAACATCACCGGTATACAGGGCGTAGACACCCGGGCGCTGACCAAACTGCTCCGAAGTCAGGGGAGCATGAACGGAATGGTCACCTGCGCGGAGGACCTTCCGCTGGACCAGGTATTGGAGCAGCTGAACGCCTATCGGGTGGAGAACACGGTCTCCCTGGTCACCCGGAAGGAGCCGGAGGTTTTTCCGGCCCAGGGTGCGGAGAAGTACCATGTGGCCATGATGGACTACGGCGTGAAGCAGAACATGATCGAGTGCCTGCGCCGCCGGGGGTGCAAAGTCACCGCCCTGCCCGCCTCCACCCCCGCCGCGGATGTGCTCGCCGGCGGCTACGACGGGGTCATGCTGTCCAACGGCCCCGGCGACCCGGCGGAAAACACCGCTATCATTGAGGAACTGAAGGAACTTTACGCCAGCGACATCCCCATTTTCGGCGTCTGCCTGGGACACCAGCTGCTGGCCCTGGCCACGGGGGCCAAAACCGGCCGGCTGGCCTACGGCCACCGGGGCGGCAACCACCCCGTCCGGGATGTGGAGCGGGGCCGGGTGTTCATCACCAGCCAGAACCACGGCTACATGGTGCTGGCCAGCTCGGTGGACCCGGCGGTGGCCGAGGTGAGCCACGTCAATGTGAACGACGGCACCTGCGAGGGCCTGCGCTACAAGCGGCCCCACTGCTTCACCACCCAGTTCCACCCCGAGGCCAACGCCGGCCCCAAGGACACAGAATATCTGTTCAACCGCTTCGTTGACGCTATGGCCGCGAAAAAAATGGGAGGTGACCAATAATGCCCAAGTATCCCGATGTGAAAAAGGTACTGGTGCTGGGCTCCGGCCCCATCGTCATCGGCCAGGCCGCCGAATTTGACTACGCCGGCACCCAGGCCTGCCGTGCGCTCAAGGAGGAGGGACTGGAGGTCGTGCTGGTCAACTCCAACCCTGCCACCATTATGACCGACAAGGACATTGCCGACCATGTGTACATCGAGCCGCTGAACGTCCCTACGGTCACCCAGGTCATTCAGATGGAGCGGCCCGACTCCATCCTGCCCACCTTGGGGGGCCAGACCGGTCTGAATCTGGCCATGGCCCTTCACGAGAACGGCGTTCTGGAACAATACGGTGTCCGTCTGCTGGGCACCTCCCCCGAGTCCATCCGCAAGGCGGAGGACCGCCAGGGCTTTAAGGACTGTATGGAGTCCATCGGCCAGCCCTGCGTCACCTCCCTGGTGGTGGAGAGTGTGAAGGACGCGGTGGACTTTGCCGAGAGCATCGGCTATCCGGTGATTGTCCGCCCCGCCTACACCTTGGGCGGCACCGGCGGCGGCATCGCCTATGACCGGGCCTCTTTGGAGGAAATTTCCGACCGGGGGATCAACCTGTCCCGGGTAGGCCAGGTGCTCATCGAGCGGTGTATCGCCGGCTGGAAGGAGATCGAGTTCGAGGTCATGCGGGACGGCGCGGGCAACGTTATCACCATCTGCTCCATGGAGAACATCGACCCGGTGGGGGTCCACACCGGCGACTCCATTGTGGTGGCCCCGGCTCAGACTCTGGCCAATAAGGAGTTCCAGATGCTCCGCTCCGCTGCCCTAGACATCATCTCCGCCCTGGAGATTGAGGGCGGGTGCAACGTACAGTTTGCTCTGAATCCGAATTCCTTCGAGTATGCGGTCATTGAGGTCAACCCCCGGGTGTCCCGCTCCTCCGCCCTGGCCTCCAAGGCCACCGGCTACCCCATCGCCAAGGTGGCGGCAAAAGTTGCTCTGGGCTACACCCTGGACGAGATCCCCAACGCCGTCACCGGAAAAACTACCGCCTGTTTTGAACCGACGATTGATTACTGTGTGTTGAAAATCCCTCGCTTGCCCTTCGACAAATTTACCACCGCCAGCCGCACCCTGGGCACCCAGATGAAGGCCACTGGCGAGGTGATGGCCATCGCCAACTCCTTCGAGGGGGCGGTGATGAAGGCCATCCGCTCCCTGGAACTGAATGTCCGGGCGCTGAAGCTGGACAAGCTGGAGGAGCTGTACACCGACGAGATTGAAGAACTGCTGGTCAACGTCACCGACGAGCGGCTGTTTGTGGTGGCTGAGGCTCTGCGCCGCGGCTTCTCCCCCAAAATGATTAACGACATCACCAAAATGGATATCTGGTTCCTGGACGGCTTTCAGCGGATTATCCACATGGAGGAGGCCCTAAAGCGATGCAAGGGAGAGCCCGATGCCGGCACGCTGCGCCAGGCCAAGGAGATGTGCTTTGCTGACAGCTACATTGGCACCCTGTGCGGCATGACCCAGGCTGACGTGAAAGCGCTGCGGGAACGCTATGGCATTGTCCCCGCCTTTAAAATGGTGGACACCTGCGCCGCCGAGTTCGACGCCGAGACCCCCTACTACTACTCCACCTATGACGGGGAGAATGAGGCCCGGGACGACGGCTCCGGGCGGAAAAAGGTGCTGGTACTGGGCTCCGGTCCCATCCGCATCGGCCAGGGCATCGAGTTTGACTACTGCTCGGTCCACTCGGTCTGGGCGCTGAAAAAGTTGGGCTGTGAAACCATCATCGTCAACAACAACCCAGAGACCGTCTCCACCGACTTTGACGTGGCGGACAAACTGTACTTTGAGCCCCTCACCGCCGAGGACGTGCAAAACATCGTGGAGCAGGAAAAGCCCTGGGGCGCAGTGGTCCAGTTCGGCGGACAGACCGCCATCAAGCTGGCAAAGGCCCTCACCGATATGGGGGTGCGGATTTTGGGCACCTCTTCCGATGGGGTGGACGCCGCCGAGGACCGGGAGCGGTTTGACGAGATTCTGTCCAAATGCGGCATCCCCCGGGCCAAAGGAAAGACCATCTTCACCACCCAAGAGGCCCTGGATGCCGCCCACGAACTGGGCTATCCGGTCCTGGTCCGCCCCTCCTATGTGCTGGGCGGCCAGGGCATGGAGATCGCTTACTCCGACCGGAACATTGAGGAGTTTATGAAGATCATCAACATGACCGTCCAGGAGCACCCCATTTTGGTGGATAAGTACCTGATGGGCCGGGAGCTGGAGGTGGACGGCGTATTTGACGGAGAGGACATCCTGATTCCCGGCATCATGGAGCATGTGGAGCGGGCCGGCGTCCACTCCGGCGACTCCATCGCCGTTTATCCGCCCCTCCACCTGGAGGATAAACACCGGGATTTGATTCTCCAACACACCAAAAACATGGCCAAACATCTGGGGGTGATCGGCCTGATCAACGCCCAGTATATCCTCTATGACGACGACATCTATGTCATCGAGGTCAACCCCCGCTCCTCCCGCACCATCCCCTACATTTCTAAGGTCACCGGCGTGCCCATCATCGACCTGGCCACCAAGGTCATGCTGGGGGAGAAGCTGAAGGACCTGGAATACGGCACCGGCATCTACCAGGAGTCCAGCTGCTATGCCGTCAAGGCTCCGGTGTTCTCCTTTGAGAAGCTCACCGATGTAGACACCGGCCTGGGCCCGGAGATGAAGTCCACCGGCGAGGTGCTGGGACTGGCCGAGACCTATCCCCAGGCTCTGCGTAAGGCTTTTGAGGGGGCCGGAATGCGGGTGCCCAAGCGGGGCGGCCGCGTGATTCTCACCGTGAAGGAGGAGGACAAGGGAGAAATTGTGTCCATCGCCCGGGGCTTTGAGGAGATGGGCGTGGAGCTGTACGCCACCGAAGGCACCTGCCAGGTGCTCCAGGAGGCGGGGGTAGAGTGCAAAAAGGTGAACCGCATCTCTCAAGCCCACCCCAACATTCTGGACATGATCGCCTCCGGCACGGTGGATCTGGTAATCAACACCCCTACCCGGGGCCGCCGAACCGACTCCACAGGCTTCCGCATCCGCCGCTCCGCCGTGGAGCACGGCGTAGGCAGCGTCACCTCGGCGGATACCGCACGGGCGCTGCTCACCGTCCGCCAGCAGGGCTGCGCCGAGGACCTGACCCCCATTGACATCACAAAAATTTAACGACGGTGCTCCCGCCCCAGAGGGGTGGGAGCACCGTCGTTTCCATCTTCTTCCGGCCGCGGCGGAACCTTCCAGTTATGCCAGCTCCGGGCCCCGGGAGATGGCCAGTTTCAGCAGCACCGGAGTGAGCAGGGCGGAGGCAATGACCGCCAGGACGATAGCGGGCAGGATCGCTGGGTCAATCATGCCCGCGTTGATGCCCCGCTGGGCCACCATCAGGGCCACCTCGCTCCGGGCCACCATCCCGATGCCCACCACCAGAGACTGGTGGCGGCTCATCCGGCAGGCCAGCCCGCCCAGGCCGCAGCCCGCAATCTTGGACAGCACAGCGGCCGCCACCAGCAGCAGGGCAAACACCAGGATGCTGGAGTTCATATCCCGCAGGTTGGTCTTCATCCCCACACCGGCAAAGAACACCGGAGTAAACACCATATACGAGGTAATGGTAAACTTTTTGGCCACAAACTCCCGGGCCTTGGTCACGTTGCACAGGATCAGACCGGCAAAGTACGCCCCGGTGATATCCGCTACGCCGAACCACTCCTCGGCACAGTAGGCCATCAGCAGGCAGAAGGCCAGGGACCACACCGCCACCCGGCGGCTGTGCCAGTGCTCCTCCGCCACATAGGTGAAAATCCGGCGGACCACCAGTCCAACCGCCAGCACAAAGGCAAAGAACAGCACAATGCGAACCAGCACCAGCACCGGGTCGGAGTCGCCGGAACTGAAGGCGCTGAGGACGGACAGGACCACAATGCCGATGATGTCGTCAATCAGGGCAGCGCTGAGAAGGGTAGTGCCCGTCTTGGTTTTCAGCTTGCCCATCTCATTCAAGGTCTCCACCGTGATGGAGACGGAGGTGGCGGAGAACACCGAACCCACAAAGGCGGACTTGAGCAGGTTATAGGGGGTAACCTCCCCGCCGCAGAAGAACAGGAAGTACAGTCCGCCGCACAGAAGCAGGGGCGTGAACACCCCCAGCACCGCAATTACGCTGGCCTGAACGCCGGTCTCCTTCAATTCCTTCATGTCGGTATCAATCCCGGCGGTAAACATCAGCATAATCACGCCAATTTCCGCCGCCTTTACCAAAAAGTCGGTGCTCTGGAGCACGCCGAACCCGCTGGGCCCCATGATGATGCCCGCCAGCAGCGCTCCCACTACTTGCGGCAGGTGGACATGCTCAGTCAGCAGGCCGAACACCTTGGTGGACAGCAGAATCACCGCCAAAAGCAGCAGATACGTATAGGATTCCATATGTATGCCTCCCAAATTCCAACGAAAAACCGTCCGGGCTTCCCCGGGCGTTTCTGTATTATACGCACCGCCCCGGGGGAAGTCAATGGTCAAACTGTCAGGAAACGCACGGTTTTTTCTTGCCCAATGGGGCAAAAACTGATATACTGTATAGTTAGATTTTCTTCCAATCCTTTTTCCGGCTCTCCGGAGCAGGCGCGGCAAACGGACCGCCCTGCGTCCGCCTTTCCGGCGGATTGAAAGAAACATTTAAAGGAGCGTCTGCTATGAAAACATTGATGGTCATTGACGGCAATTCCATCGTCCACCGGGCTTTCTATGGGGTGAGCCAGAACCTGACCACCCGGGAGGGCCAGCCCACCAACGCCATATTCGGCTTTCTGAATATTTTGAACAAATTACTGGAGGAGGCGAATCCCGACGCGCTGTGCGTTACCTTCGACCGCTCCGCCCCCACTTTCCGGCACCTGGCCTACAACCAGTATAAGGCCAACCGCAAGGGGATGCCCGACGAGCTGGCCAGCCAGATGCCCCTTTTGAAAGATGTGCTGTCCGCGATGAATGTCCCCATGTATGAACTAGACGGCTGGGAGGCCGACGACCTGCTGGGCACCATCGCCCGGCTGGATGAGGCCGCCGGCTGGAATACGGTCATCGTCACCGGGGACAAGGACTCCCTCCAGCTGGTGACCGGCCAAACCACCGTCAAGCTGGTGTCCACCCGCATGGGCCGCACCACCACCCGGGACGTGACCCCGGATTCCTTCCGGGAGGAGTACGGCTTCGACCCCAAACACATTATCGACCTAAAAGCCCTCATGGGGGACTCCTCCGACAACTACCCAGGCGTCAAGGGGGTGGGGGAAAAGACCGCCATGGCCCTGATCCAGCTCTACCACACCATCGCCCATCTGTATGACCACATGCCGGACATCTGTTCCGCACCCAACACCCCCGCCAAGCCCGGTTTGATCAAGAAGCTGGAGGAGGGCCGGGAGAGCGCCAAGCTGTCCTATGACCTGGCGACCATCCGCACCAACGCCCCCATTGCCTTCCAGCCGGAGGAAAATCTGCGCCGGGACCCGGACAACGACCGGCTGTATCAGCTCTTTCTGAACCTGGAGTTTGCCAAACTCATCGACAAGTACCGCCTCACCGCCCCTCAGGGTGAGGTCAAGGCAGGTCCAAACACCCACGCCGCCTTGGACGGCGGCTGCTATCTGGAGACAGAAATTACCCCGGAGTACGCCCGGGAGCTTCTGGAGCTGTGGCGATCCAAGGCGGTGGTTCACATTGTGGCGCTGCCCTCCCTGGACGCGGTGTGTGTGACCTGCCACCTAAACGACGACGCCTGGAACGCCAGCCTCCTGCGGGCAGACAGGCTGGACAACTACAATGAAATCATCCGGACCCTCTTCTCTGACCCCGCCATCAAAAAGGCGGCGCATGGGGTGAAAAACCTGTGCCGTTCCCTGCTGGCCGAGGGCATTCCCCCCGCCGGCTTTATCTTCGACACCGAGGTGGCCGCCTATCTCCTGGCCCCCTCCGACGGCAGCTATGAGTTGGACAAGCTGGGCCTGACCTATTACAGCCAACAGATCCCCAAGGCGGAGGTCTATCTGGAGGAGGGGGCCTTCGGCCCCCTGTCCGACCCGGAGCCGCCTGCCCATGCCATGATGGTCCGCTGCCTGCTCATCGACGATCTGCGGGAGACCCTCACCGCCCGGCTCAAGGAGCTGGACATGTGGGAGCTGTATGAGACAGTGGATTTTCCCCTGTGCGCCGTGTTGGCCGAGATGGAGACCGAGGGCTTTCTCATCGACCGGGGAGCGCTGGCGGAGTTTGGAAAAATGCTGTCCGGGCGCATCGACCAGGTGCAAAAAACCATCTATGAGCTGGCGGGAGAGGACAATTTCAACATCAACTCCACCCAGCAGCTGGGGCACATCCTCTTCGACCAGCTGGGCCTGCCCCCGGTGAAGAAGACCAAGAGCGGCTGGTCCACCAATGTCGACGTACTGGAAAAGCTGCGGGGAGAACACCCCATCATTGAGCGTATTTTGGAGTACCGTCAGCTGACCAAATTGAAGTCCACCTATGCTGACGGGCTGTCCAAGGTCATCGACCCGGACGGACGCATCCACACCTCCTTCCAGAACACCGTCACCGCCACCGGCCGGCTGAGCTCCACCGAACCCAATTTGCAGAACATCCCGGTGCGCACCGAGCTGGGGTCGGAGCTGCGGAAAATGTTCGCTGCCCCCGCCGGAATGGTGCTGGTGGACGCGGACTACTCCCAAATTGAACTGCGTCTGCTGGCCCATATGGCCGGAGACCAGGCCATGATCGACGGCTTCCGGACCGGCGAGGACATCCACACCATCACCGCCTCCCAGGTGTTTAACGTGCCGGCGGGAGAGGTTACCCCGTTGATGCGAAGAAGCGCAAAAGCGGTGAATTTCGGCATTGTTTACGGCATTTCTCCCTACTCCTTGTCCCAGGATATCGGGGTTTCTGTCCAGGAGGCCAAGGAGTATATGGACAAGTATTTTGCCCACTATTCCGGTGTGCGGGCCTATATGGACGGCGTGGTAGAGCAGGCCAAGCAGGCCGGCTATGTGGCCACCCTGTGGGGCCGCCGCCGGTGGATTCCCGAGATAAAATCCTCCAATTTCAACACCAAATCCTTCGGGGAGCGGGTCGCCCTCAACGCACCTATTCAGGGCACCGCCGCCGATATCATCAAGCTGGCAATGATAAGGGTCCGGAATCGTCTCAAAGCGGAGGGACTGGAAGGAAAACTGGTCCTCCAGGTTCACGACGAGCTGATTGTGGAGTGCCCCGAAGCGGAAGCGGACGCCGTGTGCAGCCTGCTGAAAGAGGAGATGGAGGGCGTCGCCGCCCTGTCCGTTCCCCTCCTGGCCGAAACCCACGCCGGGAAAACCTGGGCGGAGGCCCACTGACCACTTATCCGCCAAAAACGACCGACTATCCCAACTTGCTTGCAGGAACAAATTCCCTTTGATACACTGAGGATGAACCTTTTGAAATCGGTCGGCCGCAGGCCGCCCATACAGAATAGGAGGTCATCCCATGAAAAACCGCACCGATCAAATTTTGCTGATTGCGTTTGTGCTGACCTTGGCCGCATACCTTGTGATGTTCGCAAACTGCTTTTCCCAGTTTCCAATCAACGCGTCCCCTCTGCTCCAATTTCTAATCCTGTACTTCCATGCGATTCCTATGTTTTTGATTCAACTGCTTCTGTTCCGGCTGTCCAAGCCCTGGTGGCGGAAGCTGCTCCCCTTTCTGCCCATGCTCGTGGTCGGGCTGGCCTTTTTGCGCATTTCCGAATGGCATATTCTGGGATGGATTCTCGTCCTGTGGTGGTGCGCCGCGCCAATTGCAGGCTGCACACTGGCCTGGGCCGTGTACGGCTTTGGGCGGCTGTACCGGAAGGGGGATATCCACGATGCTTAGGCTGGTGGAACGTCTTACTAATTTCCTGGGAAGCCTGATCTGTTTGGCTCCTGTCTCCCTTCCTGTCTGCGGGATTCAGCTGCTTCTGCTGCGGTTCTGCAAAAACGTCTATATACAGCTGATCCCGGCGGCGCTGGGGGGAATCCTCTTCCTTGTAAGTAACTGGGTCCTTGCCACAAAGCGGGGGTTCTATGCCATTATGGCGCTGTTTTTGATGGTTCCCGCTCTGCTGCTCCTGTCGGACAGCGCTCTGGGCTGGCTGATCTGGCGCGGCTGGCCGCGGTGAAAGGAGGCCCCTATGCTTTCGTTCCTGTTTGGGCTGCTCCTTCTTCCGTTGACGCTGGCCGTCCCCTCCGCGCCTTTCTGTGTGCTCCAGCTTGCCCTGTGCAGATATTGCAGGGGCTGGCTGCTCCCCAGGCTTCCGCTGATGCTCTCAGCCTTCGGGTGCGTGACGGGATGCTGCATCATTATGGAGTCCTCCAACTGGGAGGCACTGACTGGTTTTCTTATCCTGGTCCCCTCCCTGCTGGGCCTGATTGGCAGCGCTCTGGGCTGGGCCGTCTGGCGCTATGCGCAGAAACATCTGTATTAGAGGAGGAACCGCTATGGACAACGCCGTTTATATCGTCTTTTCCGCCACGCCCACCGGGATGGGCAGGCTTATCCGCCGTGCCACCCGAAACCGGTATAACCATGTGTCCCTCTCCCTCAGCCGGGACATCCACAAAATGTACGCTTTTGCCCGGCTTCACCGGGCCATTCCCCTGTACGGCGGCTTTGTGGTGGAGTCCATCCTGCGCTACCAGTCCTTTGCCGGGACCGCCCGGGTAAAGATCTGCCGGGTGGAGGTGCCGGAACCGCAACTGACCTATCTGCACAACTATCTGGAACGGCTGTGGAACGAGCGGGAGGAGTACATCTACAACACTCCCGCCGCCCTGGCCTCCCTGGTCCACCTGCGGCCCGTCATCTCCAAGGCACATACCTGCGTCACCTTTGTCCAGGGCATCCTAGCCCAGTATGGGCTGGCGGAGGTGACCGAGTCCGACCGTCCCACCGTCCGGGCCCTGGAGGAGCGGCTGTCCCCCTTCGTGGTCTACGAGGGTTCCGCCCCCGTTTGCGCTGGGGACTGGGGGGAAGACATTTACCCCATGGAAACCACCACCCGGTACGCCGTCTACACCACCGCCCGCCACTTCGGCCGGCTGGCCCTGCGGGTACTGACAGGGGTGGCTTGAATGAAACACAGGAAATGGCCCCGGAAAATCCTGTTGTTTTTAGGGATTACCCCGTTTTTGTTTGCTTTTGGCTTCTGTTTCGTCACTAGTCTGCTTGATCTCGGCGGGCCAGGATTTCATAAAACATCATTTTGGGCCTGCCTGCTTATGTGGAGCTTGTTGTATTGGCCGACCTATGTAATCGGAATTGCATTGATCGCCCTGTCTTTGTGCTTAGGAGAAAATCATCATGACAGATAACCATAGAGGAAACACATACGGTGTGATGGGCCTTGTCCTGCTCTGCTGCGTAATTATGGCGTTGGTTGAAACCATCCTTGAGCCGGCATATGCGGTAAAATCGGCAATAAAGGTTGTGGTTTTCCTGTTGCTTCCACTGTTATTTGCCAGGGCGGCAGGTATCAAGCGATTCAACCCCATGCTTGTGCCGGACAAAAAGCATATTCTGCCGCTGCTTGCACTTGGCTGTCTGGTCTATGTGGTCATTCTAGGTGCGTATGCGCTGACAAAAAGCATCTTTGATTACGCCGCTCTGGTTCAGTCCCTCTCCGCCGACCAGAACGTAGCGCCTGCCAGCTTTGTCTGGGTCGCGCTCTATATCTCCTTTGGCAACTCGTTTTTGGAGGAATTTCTCTTCCGCTTTGTCTCATTCCTAAAATTATCGGATTATACCAACCGAAAAACCGCCTATCGGTTTAGTGCCATTGCCTTTGCCGTCTATCATATTGCCATGATCGGGACCGCCTTTCCGCCTCTGCTGCTGGTTCTTTCTTTGATCGGATTGACCGTTGGCGGATATCTCTTTGACTATGTTGATGAAACGGGCGGAACGTTTTACTATTCCTGGATCATCCATATGTTCGCGGATTTCGCCATTATGACCATATGGTATCTTCACATTTAGAAGGAGTTTTTCTATGTACTACGAGATCGTCCCCATGGACCGCAGCCACATCCCTCAAATCGCCGCCCTGGAGCGGGAGTGCTTCTCCGACCCCTGGAGCGAGAATCTGCTGGGGGACGCCCTGTTCGATCCGCAGGCCAGCTTCCTCGTAGCGGAAGACGGGGAGGAAGGCAACATCCTGGGCTACGCCGGCCTCCACGCTGTGCTGGACGAGGGCTACATCGACAACATCGCGGTGGTTCCCGACGCCCGGCGGCACGGGGTGGCCTCCGCCCTGCTGGATGTATTCTGCCGGTTCGGGGCGGCCAACCTGGCTTTCCTCACCCTGGAGGTCCGCCAGTCCAATGCCGCCGCTATCGCTCTCTATGAAAAATTCGGGTTCCGGCAGGCCGGCCTGCGCCCCGGCTACTATCAAAAGCCCAGGGAGGATGCCCTCATCATGACCCGGGAATTTTCCAAGGAGGAAGAGACGTGAATAACATCGTCGCCGTCACGGTACGCCCCCAGGGCTCCGCTGCCCCCTGCATCAAGCGGATCCGGGCCTTTTATCCCGACCTGCCCATAGAGGAGCTGAACGCCAACCTCAAGGCCGGCCGCCCCGCCTTCTCCTTTGACCTGGATTACTACGATGTGGTAGAGGACCTGGAGGGCATCGACCGCAAGAAACTGTTCCGCCAGCTGCTGGAGGACCTGGAGGCTCTGGGCGCCCGGCTGGAGATGTCTCTGACACAGATTTTGACCTCCGGCACCTCCCAAGAGCCTTTCACCCTGGAAGACTTCGACCATTATATGGATTTCAGCGAGGAGATCCGCCGGCAGGTGGAATTAGACTGTGAACGGGAGGCGGAGGAATGAACATTTTAGCCATCGAATCCTCCTGCGACGACACCGCCGCCGCCGTGGTCCAAGACGGGCGGACGGTGCTGTCCAGCTGTGTGGCCTCTCAGATTGAGATGCACACCATCTACGGCGGAGTGGTACCCGAGCTCGCCTCCCGGAAGCATATCGAGGTTATCTCCGCCCTAGCAGACAGGGCGGTGGCCGACGCTGGGCTGTCCAAATCCGATTTGGATGCCGTGGCCGTCACCTACGCCCCCGGCCTGATCGGCGCAGTGCTGGTGGGGGTCAACTTCGCCAAGGGGGCTGCGCTGTCCCTGGACCTGCCTCTGATTCCCGTCCACCACGTCCGGGGACACATCGCCGCCAACTACATCACCCACCCGGACCTGAAGCCCCCCTTTGTCTGCCTGTGCGTCTCCGGGGGGACCACCGCCATTGTGGATGTGCGCTCCTACACCGAGATGTCCGTCCTGGGGAGCACCCGGGACGACGCCGCCGGGGAGTGCTTTGACAAGGTGGCCCGGGTGCTGGGCATCGGATACCCCGGCGGGCCCCCCATGGACCGGCTGGCTCAGGGCGGAGACGGGGACCGGTACACCCTCCCCGTTGCCCATGTGGCGGGGGCGGAGCTGGATATGTCCTTCTCCGGGCTGAAGACCGCCAGCCTGAACCTGATCCACAACGCCCGGCAGAAGGGGGAGGAATTGGACCTGCCCTCCTTCGCCGCCAGCTTCGGACGGGCGGTGCGGGACAGCCTGGTTCCACGGGTGATGCAGGCCGCCCGGGAAACAGGATACCAAAAAATCGCCGTGGCCGGAGGGGTGGCCGCCAACAGCGCGATCCGGGCCGGGCTCCAGGCCGCCTGCGGGGAGAGCGGGGACGCCCTCTTTCTCCCGGAGCTGAAATACTGCGGGGACAACGCCGCCATGATCGGGTGTCAGGGGTTTTATGAGTATCAGGCCGGCCGCACCGCGGGCTGGGACCTGAACGCCTGGGCCACCCGGGACATCTCCCTGGGATAACCAGATGGGCTCCCTCCTTGGAGGGGGCCCATCTTCTGGCTACCCGAAGCACAGCCGGACCGCCCAGGAGGCCGCCAGAAAACCGGTGAGGTCGGCGCACAGGGCGGCGGGGATAGCGTACCGGGTCTTGGTGACCCCCACCGCGCCGAAGTAGACGGCGATGGTGTAGAAGGTGGTCTCGGTGGAGCCCAGCATGACGGCGGCGGTGCGCCCCAGAGAGG
>CAMWBA010000044.1 GCA_947172355.1 uncultured Bacillota bacterium | reverse complement strand
GCATACCCTCCTGCGTCAATATAGGTGTTGCTTACAGTTAAGATTATGCACCTCAACACGCCGAACCGTATTCTGTCCCGCGGCGGTATTTCTTCGCGTTCTTGCCCTGTGCGGCTTCTTTGAGGGTTGAGAGCAGCTTTCGGATTAAGGGCTTTTTCTCCTGTGTCAGCTTCTTTCCGGAAAATTCCTTAAAGGCTGCGGTCAGTACGTCCGCGTCCCGCCCCTTGAAGAAAACCAGATAGCGGGGCGGGCTTTCCGTCGCGTCCTTTTTCAGCGCAAAGTCGATACCGTACTTTTTCGCCGTACTCTCAAAGGCTTTGATATTGCCCTCGGTAATCTCAATGTTGGAAACGCCCGCGTTCTGCTTCATAAGCTGCTTTAAGCTCTGCTTGCCCTGTGGCGGTTTTGCAAGCTGCTTTTTGCCCTTTGACAGTATGGCTTTCATTGCCTTTTGGAGCGTCTGGGCGGTCAGCTTCCCGGTCTTGATGTAAAGGGCTATGGTCTTTTCGTTTACTTCGTCCTGCAATTCCTCGCGTCCTCCTTTCGCGTTTGTTTATGGGGCGGCGGTCAGATACGCACCCGCAAAACCGCTTGTAGCAAGGCTTTTTCTGCCCCTACTGCGTAACAAAGGGCATAAAAAAGCGGCGTTCCTGTTCTCCCATGTAGAAGTAAGAAACGCCGCTTCTGCGTCGTATTCAGTTTTTAGTACAATACCCTGTTTGTCCGTCGCTCGAAAAACCTTGATTTTCAGTGTTTTCAAAAGTATCGTTATCTAACGTCAGCGTTCCAGCGTCCGGGTTTCCAGGAAATGCTGTCGGAGATTGAGGCTGGAAAAATCGGAACCGTCATTGTCAAGGATATGTCCCGGCTGGGCCGCGACTATCTGAGAGTGGGATTTTATACGGAAATTTTCTTCCCGCAGAAGGGTGTCCGCTTCATCGCCGTTAATAACGGAATCGACAGTGAAAACCAGCAGGAGACGGATTTTACCCCTTTTTGAATATCATGAACGAGTTCATGGCCAAGGACACAAGCTGCAAGAGCAAAGCTGCGTTCCGGGCGAAGCTCTTAAACGGCGAGAGGGTCAATTCGATGGCTCCATATTGACTACAGGAATTTGTATCCTTAACTGAATAACACAGAGATTTATTTCCCTGAACGTCATGTGCGCTGCATCGCCCTGACGGCGGCGTTGACACGCTGAACCAGACAAGCAGCATGGACATTACGCCGTTCAAGCACATCCTAAATGCCACCCTCTCATAAAGAATGACACTACACGCAGGACATAGCATCCCTGTTACCTCCGACAAAGTTGATTCGTACCACAGACAGAAACAACTTCATGCCGAACACCGTATTAACGGTAGCGGCTACTGAAAATGACGGAGGACAACACAATGAACGAATTAAAACTGAAAATTCATGACGAAACAAGTTATCCTTGATTATGTCCTTGTTGGTGACTACTACATTCCAGCTATCGAACTTTCAGAGAACGATGACCGCCCTATCGGAAAGTGGGGGCGGATGCACAGGACATATCTGGAAGAAACAAATCCTCTTCTGCTCAATCACCTGATTTTGACAGGCAAGTTGCACATCTACCTTGCCAACTTGAACGAGCAGGCTCAGAGTCGCTACCGCCGCCTTATCCGCCAGATGTCGGAGAATGAGGGCATAACTGAAGATTTGAAGCGCCAGTCACAGTGGGTGTGGGTCAAAGCCATGAATAGCGTTGCGAGTTGTGCGGAGGAAATTATCAAGAGCGAGATGATTAACGTATAACAGCTTCAAAGCCCTGGCAAGTGTGCCAGTGTGAGACTGGAATTTAAATACTTCGACTTGACGCCTAGCTATTGCGACAATGCCCGCAGATTTTCCGGGTCGAAATCTGCGGACATTTTTTTTAACCGCTATTGACAACTTTGCTCTATGGTTGTAGAATAAAATAAATTCTACGATTGTAGAGTGAGGAGGTTTTTCTATGGAGACTACGATCCGCCGCTTGCCGGATGCGGAATTGGAGGTCATGCAGGCGATTTGGGACTGTGAGCCACCAGTAGCCCGGACAGACATCAGCGCAATCTTGAAAGATAGCCATCCGATGGCGTTGACTACTTTGCTGACTGTGCTTACACGCTTGTCAGAAAAGGGATTTGTCCAGATTCAAAAGGATGGCCGCAGCGCACGATATATCCCGATGATTGCAAGGCAGGACTACCTTGCCCAACAGAGCCGGTGCTTTGTCCAGAAAGTCTGCGGCGGGAGCTTGCCCGCTTTTGCTGCCGCCCTGTGCGACAGCGGCCTGACGAAAGAAGAGTTGGCCCTGCTGCGGGAACTTCTGGAGAGGGGTGCGTTATGACTACGGAAGTTCTTATAAAGGGATTCTTCGCATTGATTTACAGCGGAATGTTTGCCTGGATGGTATTTTACAGAGACTCCGACAGCAATATGGACAGCAACCACCAGCGGTATTTGCCGTATATTTCCGGCCTGCTGCTCCCATTTTGCATATTGACAATTTTGAGTATGGCGCTTATTTTCATGGACACAGAAAACGCTATGCAAATCACACTCGCTTTCTGTTTCGGAGTGTTTCTCCACATTTGCCTGTATTACCTTCTGCTGATGCCCGCTCTGCCTTTCCTGCGGTAGCACATCAGCGCACGGGCCTGTGCTGTGTTGTGGATGCTCCCCAATTACCTCTATTTGACCCAGATGAGCTATATGCAGTTGCCCGCGCCTCGCTGGGTGATAGAGGCCCCTCTCCCACTGGTACAGGTCCTGTTGACTGTGTGGCTGATTGGCTTTGTAGCCGTCCTGGGCTGGAAAATCGGCTCTCACCTGAACTTCCGCACACGCATTCTGCGGGATGCCTCCCCAATTACGGATTCGGCAGTTCTGGCGGTCTGGCGTCAGGAGATAGAGTCCGCCCGGTTCCGCAAGCCGAAGTTCAAACTGGTGACTTCCCCCAACATCCAAACGCCCCTGTCCGTAGGCTTGTTTCAACGGTCTATCCGGGTGGTACTGCCGGAGCGGGAGTATACCACTGAAGAGCTGTCGCTCATTTTCCGTCATGAGCTGATCCATATTGGCCGGGAGGATTCCTGGAACAAATTCTTTCTTGTATTTTGCTCCGCCATGTGCTGGTTCAATCCCCTCATGTGGATGGCCATAAGAAGAAGCTCCGAGGATTTGGAACTGAGCTGCGATGAAACGGTTCTGCTGGATTCTGACGATGATACCAAACAGCAATACGCCGATTTGCTCTTGAAGACCGCCGGGGATGAACAGGGCTTCACGACCTGCCTATCTGCCTCGGCCAATGCTCTGCGCTATCGGCTAAAAAGTGTGGTTGCCCCGAAGAAGAAACCCTCGGGCGCGCTGGTGGTCGGTCTTGTGTTCTTCCTGCTGTGTATGAGCTGCGGCTATGTGGCTCTTGCCTACGGGGAGAGTACGGGTGCTGAAGTGATTTACAAGTCCCAATCCCCGGAGCAGTATGTTCTGAGCAGCATAGATGTGGGCGATTTCGTCTGTGCCGATGAGGCGGCCCTGCACCGCTATTTATCTGATCTGCGTATGGAGCATATTTCAGGGAACTACTCTTTTGATCAGGAGGGAACGGCACTGTCTCTGATATTTGATACCCCGGAGGGTGTGCTGGCTGTTACCCTGTCAGACAGGTTTATCAAATTGGTTCCGCTATACGGCGGCAAGCCAAATGCGGAATACTTCTATCTGCCGGATGGTGCGGACTGGGATACGTTAAACGAGTTTATTGTCGAGCGCCCCGTCTTGGATGTCCATGTAACCGGAACGGATGATGAATACGGCCAGGATTTCACTGCATCCCTGTCGTATGTAGGTCTTATTGACGGACACGACCAAGAGGCGCTTTATGAAATGGATTCTCGCGAGCCCCCCGGCGGCATGTTCGGCTATCCGGCTAATCAAGCGTCCCTTTCTTTTAATCTTCCGCTCAATGGCAATTGCGAGGTAGAAATTGTACCATTGAACGGCGGAAGCAAACGCCCTGCTTGCCCGGTAGCGCATGGCTGGTGTTTTCGCCCACCCTCGACAAAAATTTCCGCAAAGGCATTGACAGGAACATCTGTTTGTGCCACCATAATGGGGAACTGAATACTGCACATATTTTTCACGCAGATACATAGACCGAACCACAGCGTTTTTGCTGGGGTCGGTCTTGTTGTATCTGTGTTTTTTGTTTTTGAAAGGAGGCTGGACAATGGAGAAAATCAAGACAGAGAAAGCCGAGCGCAGGCGGGGCAGGCCGAAGCTGGACGCCCGCATCACCGAAGAATACGCTTCCAGCAGGCGGCAGGCGTTGAACAAGATGTATATGTACGAGGGCATCCACCTGTTATTGGTAGTGGCTGCCGAAATTCAAGACAGCGAGGTTTTATGGCAGGAGGACAGAACGGCGGTCACCTTGAAATTCCGTGACGGCATCCTGGAGCAGCCCGGCAACCGTAGGGATCAAGCAACCGAAGCCTATCCCCGGTGCAGCACCCTGGATGCCCAGGCCACAGGGGACAGTAAAGATTTACTATGCCCGCCAGAACGGCCAGCCCAAAGCCAAATCCGGTGAGAAGCTCCGATTCGGCAAAGCCCAGCCGTTTGCATTCCTCTCGCTGGCCGGTATCGGCTTTGTCCCCCTCGCGGAACGTGGTGATGCTGATTTCACGGCCAATCAATAGATTGTACATCACAAAGTCAAGAAACGCCTTTGCGATTCCATAATGCCGGTATTGCGGATGTACCGCCAAAAAATTAATGCTCCCGGTCTGATAGGAAAACGCGGCGGCCCCAATCATGGTGGAGCCATCCCGCATAATCAAAGCCTGACGCCACGGAACATATTACTTGGCCTGTTCCAGCTGGGAATGTTCATCCAGGCAGGGGAAACTGTCAATGACGAGGGCGGCTAAATCCAATTGCAGCAAAAAAGCGCATCGCGCCCTTTTTACTGGCAGATATGGCATTGGGAAATGGTTAGATCCTGTTGGTACATTGGAATTATCCGCAAAAAAGGAAAGAGAACCCCAGCTGGCGGGAGCCCCTTTGCCCCTTGGAGGCCGTTTCCCGTGGTTTAAACAGGCCCTAACGGGACGTCGGAGAAAATTTCTTGCGTCAAAGCGATAAAGTCCTTTGCCGCTTTACTCAAGTACCGCTTTTGGTGATAAGCCAGGACCAGTGTACTTTTCAATTCCGGGTCCAAGAGGGGGAACACATAAGGCCGGCTATCTTCTTGATCTTTTACATTAAAAAGCGGCTGTCTGAGATACGATTCAAAGCAGAACGACAACCCAATTCCCCGGACACTCAGTTCCAGTAATGTTTCCAGATCCGAGTGCTCCAAAATGATTTTGGGATCTATCTGGTGTTTGGCCAGATATCGGTCGATCATATTGCGGATTCTCCCTTGTTTTACCATGATAAAAGGGAGCGCGGCAAAGGCGGAAATATCAGCGCCATTTTGAGAAAAATATACAGCGGCGGACTTGGGATTTGGGAACGCGCTTTCCATGATGTTGACAGGAACTACCAAGCAAAGCTGTTCATCTAATATGGAGACCGTCTCAATGCAGGTGCTTTTGAAGGGGGAGAAGCCCACCAAAAGGTCCAAATCGCCATCCAGCAAAAGCTGTTCCAATTCATCAGAGATTCCATTATGCGTGATAAGCTCAATGGTTGGATATCGCTGAATATAGGCGGGGAGCACCTGCGGCAAAAAGATGCGGCCACGAGTATGTGAGGTGCCAATGGAAAGATGTCCTCTGCGCAGTCCCGCGATATCCGCAAGCTGGAGCGACATTTGGCTTTCCAAATCAATAATCTGCTTCGCATGGCGGACAACACAAATTCCAGCATAAGTCAGTCGGAGCTTTGGACTGCGTTCAAAGAGCGGCGTTCCGCATTCGGCCTCCAGCCGTTTAATATGTCCGCTGAGAGATTGTTGAGAAAGATACAATTTCTCGGCCGCTTTGGTAAAACTCATTTCCTGAGCCACAACAAGAAAATATTTTAGATTGATAAAATTCATACGGACTCCTTACCATATAAATACTGTCTAAAACTCATTTTATCATAACTTGCGGCAGATAATCAATGATTTGGGAAAAAGAAAATAACTGCCTAAAATAAAAGGCTGAATATTATGCAAACAGCACCAAAAGAACCGGGGAATCTTCTTGAAACCGCGAATCGGTGCAGTAAGCTCAAAACAAAAATGTTGTGGAAAAGGATATATTATTCCTGTTTTACATTTAGATATGAGGATGCTACAATATTTTTAATGATTTAGGGGGTGAGCGAAATATGGCAATGTACGATGTATCCGGCGCATGTGATATGCATATTCACACCGGGCCCGACTTTGTAGAACGCGTGGGGGATGATACAGAGGTTGCAGAAGCCTGCAAAACGGCGGGATTCCGAGCAATTTTGCTGAAAAATCACATGGAATCTACGGTCAGCCGAGCCTACCACACCCAAAAACAGGTGCCCGGCATTCAGGTGTATGGTTCTCTGGTGTTGAACGTTACGGTAGGAGGAATCAACCCTGTTGCCGCAGAAGCCGCAATGAAAATGGGGGCAAAAGAGGTGTTTATGCCCACATTTTGCTCAAAAGCTGACTTCGCCGTCCACGGAAAAGGACAGGAAACACTCTATAAATATGGACTGAAAACGGCGATTGAGCCCTACGGCATCCTGGACATGGAGGGAAACCTGATTCCGGCGGTGGGACAAATTTTGGAGCTGAGCAGAGATTATCAGGTTCCCATTGGCACTTCTCACCTGGGTGTGGACGAGATTGTCCCTCTGTGCAGGCTTGCCCAGGATATTGGCGCGACTGTGATCATCACACATCCAGAATATAAAGTCCCTATGCTGGCTCCGGAACAGATAGCGGAATTGACGGAACTTGGCGCTGTTATCGAAATGACGGCGGGCGCCGTCTTTCCCATTCCCGGATGCTCCACCATCGACCATGACATCCGGCTGATCCAAGCGGCGGGGGTTGAAAACTGCTTTGTTTCCAGCGACGCCGGGACTCCCACTAAACCGATGCCGGCCGAGGTGCTCAGCAGCTACCTCTACTGTCTGCAAAAGAGAGGCATGGACTCTGGCGCACTAAATCGTATGTTCCGGGACGCGCCGGCTGCAATATTTGGACTCAATTGATGAAATAAATTAGGAGGAATAATGTTCTATGCGTGAAAAAATTGTCTGGCTTGAGATCCACGATCCTGATGTTGTGAAACTGGAAGACTCTATCCTGCCGGAAGGGTTTCAGCTGGTGAGACCTGTCTCAAGGACGGATGTGGAAGAGCATTTGAATCTGGTCAGCGACGCTGACTATATCATTGCCGGCGGCATACCCATTCCCAGGTCCTACATTGACGCAGCCAAAAGACTGAAGATGATCCAGAAATGGGGGATCGGGGTCGACAAAATTGACTGCGCCGCAGCCGAGGAGAGGGGAATCCCAATTTATATCACGGCCGGCGCCAATTCCATCCCGGTGGCCGAGCTGGCCATGGGCCTGATGTTTGCAGTCAATCGAAAAATTCCCTATGTGGACGCCTCCATGCGGGACGGTCAGTGGGTCAAATCCAAAATGCGGGCCCAGTGCCAGATGATTCAAGGAAAAACGGTGGGTCTCCTGGGGATTGGCAACATCGCCAAAGAAGTGGCAAAGATGCTGCGGGGGTTTGAACATACCCAGGTCATTTACTACGATGTGGTCAGGCTCTCGCCGGAAGAGGAGAAGCTCTATGGTGCGGCCTACGTCCCCTTTGAGGAGCTGCTGCGAAGCAGCGATATCCTCTCCATCCATGTCCCGCTGCTTCCCGCAACCCGGCATATGGTGGGCAGGGAGCAGCTGGCTATGATGAAGCCCAGTGCAATCCTAATCAACACGGCTCGGGGCGGTGTTGTAGATGAAACCGCCCTCATCCAAGCGCTGAAAGCCGGGAAACTGCGGGGAGCGGGGCTGGATTCGTTTGAACAGGAACCGATTGATCCGGACAATGAATTGCTGAAGCTGGAAAATGTAGTTTTGACCTGCCACTGCGGCGGCGGTGTGGCGGACAATGTTCTCCATGTGACTGAGCACGCGTTCGCCAATATCGACAAATTCTCCAAGGGGGAGGCGCTGGCCCCCAGGGATCACTTCCAAATTAAAAAATAGAACAATATTTTTATAGAAAGCGATGAAGAGGCGGTAAACCAACCGAGAGAACGAATGGAAAGGAGTTCACAAGATGAAAAAAGTCGCAGCATTGACCCTTGCATTGGCGCTGGCACTGGCTCTGGCTGCCTGCGGAACCCAAGGAGACAAACCAAGTGCGGCATCCTCCGTGCCCGGCAATGGAGCCGGCACTAACACCAGTAACCCTGCGGATTCAACCCAGGCTGACATTGACTGGCCCGCCAAATCCGTCAATTTTGTCATCGGGTTTTCGGCCGGCGGCGGTGCCGACATCACAGCCCGCACCGTATTCCAGCCCTATGTGGAGGATATTTTGGGCCAGAAGTTTGTTATCTCCTACCTGCCCGGGTCAAACGGCGAGGTATCCTATACCGAATGCGCCAAAACGGCGAAAAAGGATGGCTATACGCTGTATTGGGGGGCTCATCCCGGTTTTCTCACGCTGCCGTTGACAAAGGATTCCTGCCAGTTTGAACTGGAGGACTTTCAGCCGGTAGCCCGCATCGCTACCGATCCGAATATTTTTATTGTCAATGGAACCAGCGAGTTCAACACCCTGGAGGACATCGTAAACTATGCCAAAGAAAACCCGAGCAAGCTGACCGTTGGAATAGGCGCGCTGAATGCCGACGACGATTTGGCTGCGGAACAGTTTCTTGAAGCCGCCGGGGTTGAGGTGAACAAGATCGTCTATGCCGATGGAACCACCGACCGTGTGACAGCCTGTATGGGCGGACATATCCAGGTCTGTGTGCTCAACGCCTCTGAGGTCTCCGCCTATCTGGGCCAGGTCAAAATACTGGGCGTTATGGCCCCGGAGCGACTGGACTTCCTCTCCGATGTGCCCACCTTTGCTGAGTCTGGTTACGAGATCTATAACAGCTCAGACCGGGGGGTTATCATGCCCGCCGGCGTAGACGAGGCCATTGTGTCCAAGCTGTCCAACGCCATCGGCCGGGCTATGGAGGAGCCGGCCTGCCAGGAGGCTATGGCCAACCTCAATCTGATTCCCGCCTATTTGGACTACAAAGCATTTTCCGAGGACCTGTACCGGATGCGTGACGTATATGCGGAGATCGTAGGCGGCCAATCCTGATCCGGTCCCAGATCAACACCGGGCGGACACCTGCTGCCCGCCCGATACGTTTTATTTAAGAAAGGGAGTGGCTCTGTCCGCATGAAAATGAAAACAGCTGACCTTGGGGTCTCGATCCTTCTATTGATTTTATGCGCCGCCGGCTATATGGAAGCCGGAAAATTTACGGAGCAGGCGGCGCTGCTGCCCCGCATTACCTTCCTGTGTATCGCAGGATTGTCCGTATTCCAGCTGGTTAAGCTGGTCTGGAAGCCCGGAGACAAAACCGTCCCCTTCCAATGGAAGCGTGTGCTTGCCATTATAGGGCTGGCTGCCGCCTATGTCATTCTTATCCCCGTGCTGGGATACTGGATTTCTACCATACTGTTCATCTTTGCGGCGATGTTTGCCTTTGGGGTGCGGGGCAAGGCCGTGCTGGTGTGTATTCCGGCTGGCTTTGCCGTCTTTGTATATGTGGTCTTTGTCCGCGTACTGTCCCTGTCTCCCCCAACCCCGTTTTTTGTGCAGTAAAGAGGTGAAGAGATGATAGAACATATCTTATCCGGCCTGGCGGCAGTCGCCACCCTGGAACATGCGGTTTTTATGGTGATCGGTACCATCGTAGGTATTCTGGCCGGTGCGATTCCCGGTCTTTCATCCACGCTGGCGATTTCTTTGTTGGTTCCGGTCACGTTTGTTATGGACCCTCTGCCCGCGCTGGCCATGCTGGCCGGAATTTATAACGGCGGAATGTACGGTGGAAGCATATCTTCCACGCTGTTCAATGTACCTGGCGCCGCATCCGCAGCGGTGACCGCCTTTGACGGCCACCCCATGACCCTTCAAGGGCGCTCTGCCCGCGCCTTGCAGCTGGGGGTGCTCAGTTCCTTTGTGGGCGGTACGATCAGTGTTGTGGCTTTGGTACTGCTGGCCGCCCCGTTGGCGAAGGTTGTGCTGATGTTCGGCCCAGCCGAATACTTCTGGGTAGCCGTTTTTGGCATCAGCATTGTGGTCAGCCTCTCCTCGGAGGGGATGGTAAAAGGTTTGCTGGCCGGTCTGCTGGGGCTGCTGGCCGCCCAGGTGGGCATGGACCCTGCCACAGCGGTGCCGCGCTTTGACTTTGGCAGCGTCTACATGTCGGGCGGCTTTCAGCTTACCGCTGTGCTGTTGGGGATGTTTTCCATCCCTTCCGCAATCTCTCTTTTGGAGAAAAAGACGGCCGCCCATGAGGAGCTGGCTGCGGAGGAAAAAGAGGAAACGGTGCGTCTCTTTTCCTGCTTTCGCCCCCACTGGGCTGCCTATATTCGCTCCGCCATCATAGGCGTCGTAGTGGGGATTATTCCCGCCGCTGGGGGAAATATTGCCAGTTTTATTGCTTACGACACCACAAAAAAGCTCTCCAAACACCCTGAGACCTTTGGGAAAGGGGAACCGGAAGGCATTATCTCCTCAGAGGCGGCGAATAACGCGGTTACCGGCGGCTCTTTTGTCCCTTTGCTTACCATGGGCATCCCCGGAAGTCCCGCCGCTGCCGCCATCATGGGCGCTTTTATGGTGCAGGGACTGGTTTTGGGCCCGCAGCTTTTTGCCACCAATTCCAACCTGGTTTACGGGCTGATGTGGTCCATGCTGTTTACAAACGTCATTATGTTGTTTGCGGGCTTTTATGGCGCAAAATTGGTCCGGAAAGCGTTGGCCGTGGACAAAGAAATTTTAGCCCCGCTGATTTTTGCCTTCAGCACAATCGGCTGCTATTCCGTCCGAAACAGTATGTTTGATGTGAATGTTATGATTGTCTTTGGCATTATCGGCTATTTTATGAAGCGATTCGGCTACCCCGCGTCCGCTTTCATCCTGGGCTATATTTTGTCCGCCCTGCTGGAGAGCAACCTGCTTCGGGCACTGAGCCTTACTGGCGGCAATCCGTTTACCGCACTGTTCAACTCCGGTCTTTCCTTCCTGATGATTGGCCTGACGGTCATTTCCCTGCTTACCCCTCTGATTACTGGCTGGCTGGGCAAGCGGAACCGAGATTTGTGATCCCCAAGGGGGCGAAAGGAGCTTATTTATGAGAAAAAATATTAAAGAACGGGCGGCGGCAGGCCTGTGCAGTTTTGGACTGAATATCGGGCTGAGCGACCCCGTCGTCGTGGAAATGGCGGCCCGTGCCGGGTATGATTTTATTCGTATCGACTGCGAACATATGCTTTTCGATAACGGGACGCTGATGGACATGATACGGGCGGCGCGTCTGCTGGACCTTCCGGTCCAGCTGCGTGTGCCCGATCTAAAGCAAGCCAGTGCCCTGCTGGATCTGGGTGCCAGCGGCCTTATGGTCCCCCACACGGCAACAAGAGAGATTGCGGAGCAGGCGGTTCAAGCTACAAAGTATGCGCCCTATGGACAGCGGGGGATGAGCGGCGCTTCCCGGGCGCTGAACTTTGGCCAATATAAGATGAGCGACTACTCCGCCTGGGCCAATGACGATGTGACCCTCATTGTTCAGATTGAGGACAAATCCGGTTTGGAAAATATTGACGATATCCTGTCGGTCCCTGGTGTGGATATGGTGGCCACCGGCAAGAATGATCTGTCGCAGGCATTGGGCCTCTCCGGTCAAAACAGCCATCCGGACGTTTTGGCCGCTGAGGACTTGGTGATTCGTAAGGCGTTGGAATATGGAAAATATCCCACACTTCTGGTCAAAAATAAAAAACGCCTTAAGGAGCTGAAGGAAAAAGGCGTCTTGTGTTTCTCGCTGGCCCGGGATGAGAGCCTTTTGTTCTCCTCAATGAAGGACAAGCTGGCGGAACTGAGAGAGGATTGAGAGGTGTCTGCATGATCTCCATTACCAAAGAGCAGCTTTATCAAACGCTGCCTCAGTTCCTGATGATCCAGGATGAGACCCTGCGGAACACAACGGCGGATATCTGGCTGGAAGCCTGTGGGGCCTCAGACTGGAACGCCCTGGAGGACATCCCCTTTATGCCTGGAGCCGATGCGAAGCGGTTCGGCTTTCTGCACCATGTGGCCCTGGTGACCCAATACAGCTTTGAGGTGGCTTTGGCCTACAACCGGATGGAGGCAACCCCAATTTCGGTGGACCATGCAACGGCGGGCGCTCTGCTGCACGATGTATGCAAGATTGTGGAGTACTCGTCCGCAGGCGGACGGAGCACGTGGGGACAGAGGGTTTCGCACGGCATCTATGGAGTTTCCCTGTGCCAAAAGCATGGGGTTCCGTTGGACATTATACACATTGTCGCCTCCCACACGGCCAAGCTCAGCATGCCGCCCAAAACTCCAGAGGCCATCATTGTCTCCAAATGCGACGCAATTGCGGCCGGATGTGTTCACCTTCTGGAAGACTGAGACGGTGAAAAAAGCGGCCTGCGCATTATAACTGGCAAATTTCCTGCGGCAGTTGGGCGAAGCCGGAGGCCGTCAGCTCGTTCTGCACCGCCTGGCGGATTTCTGCCAGGAGAAGCAGAAGCCTGTCATCCGGCGCCGCTCCGGCTTTTAAGACACAGCCATACTCATAGGCCATAAATTCCGGCTGAATGGGGACGGATACCAGCTCGTTTCGCGCCATGATCTTGGAATGGACATGGCAGGCGATCATAACCAAGTCATCCATCAATTCCAGCATATCTAAATTAGCTGCCCGCCCCACTCCATGGCAGATGCCCTTGGAGTGGGGCAGGGCGGTTTTTTCCGGGCGAAAGGGTATCCCGATGGGATCGAAGTAAGTCGTGCTCAGCATCAGACGGGCGTGGCCGTAGCAAATGGAGGGCGGGTCGGGCTCCGGGTGGTACAGGTGGCTGGAGCGGCGAACCACCCCGAAGGCAGGGCTCCGGCCCAGGGCATGATAGGTCAGCTCCCGGCGGGTAAGGTAGGCTATCAGGTCCTGTTTCATCTCGGTGCCGAAGGTGAGAAAAGCCGCCTGAGAAGTTCCCTTTGCCACCCGGTCGAATAACTCCGGGCAATGATAATACTCCTCACACTGGACGGTACGCCCTGGCTGGCGGCGGGCGGACTCCAGGATGGAATTGACAAACAGGGAGGAAGGGACGCAGGCCAGATGGAACCGGCGGTTTTCCTCTTGACGGCACTCCCGGGCCAGGGCGGATAAACGGTCCAGCAGCTTTTCCGCTTCGGTCAAAAACCGTGCGCCCTGGGGGGTGGGGTGCATCCCCTGCCGGGTACGGATGAACAGGGGGAAGCCTAAGGACGCTTCCAGCTCGGCGACAGCCCGGCTCAGATTGGGCTGGGCCAGATAGAGCTCCCGGGCCGCCTGCGTCACCGAGCCGCAGCGGGCTACCACCAGGGCGTATTGCAGATATTTCAGCTCCAGCTGCTCCATTGCGCTCTCCTCCCCAGGTGTTTTTCTTATTATATCAAGTTTGATATGGAAAGTAAACGGATTCTATATTTTTCAGCGGAGGGATTCTATGGTAAGATGAAGCTGCCAAAAACAGCGGCTGTGTTTATGGAAATGAGCGATACGCGAAAAGGAGGACCAATATGGGTTATTTTGATGCAGCAAACGCCCCGCTTCTCTATTTCCTGGTGGCGGCCGGGATCGCATATATTGTGGGGTTGTCTGCCGTCTTTCTATGCAAGTCCTGGAAGCGCTGTCTGGAGCTGGGCATCTCCGGGGCAAAGCTGCGGTCGGTGGCGCGCAGCTCGGCTGTCTTTACCATCGTCCCCTCCGTCTCCGTCGTCATTGGACTGTTCACCCTGTCCACCGTGCTGGGAGTCCCCTGGCCCTGGTACCGCCTGTCGGTGGTAGGGTCTGTAAGCTATGAGCTGATGGCGGCGGACATGGTGGCCAGCGGGATGGGTTACAGCTCGGTGAGTGAGATGACCGCCTGCGCCGATTATACTGTATTTGGCGCGGTGATGTTTGTGATGAGCATGTGTATCCTGGCCGGCATTGTCATCAACATCTTCGCGGTGGAAAAGATTCAGAACGGCATGAACACCCTGAAGAAAAAACAGGGCGACTGGGGGACCATTGTCAACTCCTGTTTCTTCCTGGGAATTGTGGCAGCGTTTACCCCCTTGATTTTTGCATCCGGGACGGTGTATGCCGCAGCCTTTCTGGTGAGCATGGGGGTGGCGGCACTGTGTGTGCTGTGTATGAGGCGCTTCCGGCTGAACTGGCTGGGGAGCTTCGTCCTGTCAATCTCGCTGATTGTCAGCATGGCGGCCTCTGTTCTGCTGGAACGGCTGCTGCAATAAGGGAGGTGCTTGTATGAAACAGACCGACAGCTATACCCGCTCTGTCCACCGCATCGGCCGGGTGGGGAGCGTCCTGGCTATTCTATGGATGCTGGGCATCCCTGCCGTGATGTGCGGAGTGTACCACATGTTCCCCTCTGTCCCGGATTTGCTGCTGTTCGGCAGCGGTTTGCTGGCTATGTATGTTCCCACCGCTGTTTCGGAGGTCATTACCTATGTCCCTATGCTGGGCTCCGCCACCTACATCACCTTTATCACCGGCAACATCTCCAACTTAAAGCTGCCCTGTGCCCTAAACGCTTTGGAGATGGCGGATGTGGAGCAGAACACCGACGCCGGCGACGCAGTAGCCACCGTGGCGGTGGCGGTCTCCTCCATCGTTACCACATTGATTGTTGCCTTGGGGGTTCTGCTGTTGGTTCCCCTCCGGCCGGCACTGGAGAGCGAACCGGTGCGGATTGCCGGGAATTATATGCTTCCCGCCCTGTACGGGTGCCTGTTCCTGAGCCAGATGACCAGTAAAGCGGGCGGCACCGTGATAAAAGGGAAGATGAAGGCGGCGGTTCTTCCCGGCATCCTGGTGTTTGTTATCCATGTGTTTCTCGCACCGGTCAACCGGGGACTGGCCATTCTGGCCTGTATCCCGCTATGTATGCTGTGTGCCTGGGTGCTGTATCGAATGGGACAGATCAAAGTTGTCCATCTGGATAAGGATGGCTGATAGAAAGGAAGGAACGGCTATGAGTTATTTGCAGAGAGCGCAGGAGCTATATGAGCAGATGGTCCAGGACCGGCGCTGCCTCCACCAGCGCCCGGAGGTGGGGATGGACCTGCCGGAGACCACGGAGTATGTCAGGAAGCGGCTGACCGAGATGGGCTATCAGCCCCAGCAACTGGGGCAGGGAATTACAGCGACAGCAACCGGAACCCCCCATGGGAAGGTGTTTCTGCTCCGGGCGGATATGGACGCCCTGCCCATGAAGGAAAAGAGCGGACTGCCCTTTGCATCCCAGCGGAACTGCGCCCACACCTGCGGCCACGATATGCACACCGCCATGCTGCTGGGCGCCGCCCAGATGCTGAAGGAGCGGGAGCATGAGCTGAACGGAACGGTCAAGTTCATGTTCCAGCCTGGGGAAGAGGTGCTGTCCGGAGCCAAGTCTATGGTGGAGGCCGGCATCCTGGAACATCCCCATGTAGATGCGGCAATGGGGGCACATATGATCCCCGGGATCCCCGTAGGGCTGGGGGGCTATGGAATGGGGGTTGTCTCGGCGTCCAGCGACCACTTGGTCATCCGAATTGAGGGAAAGGGGGGGCATGGGGCTCACCCGCATACCACGGTAGACCCCATCAATATTGGTGTCCACATCCATTTGGCCCTCCAGGCGCTGATCTGCCGTGAGGTGGATCCGGCAGATGCGGCAGTTCTTACCTTCGGGAAATTCCAGGGCGGTGAAGCGGCCAATATTATCCCGTCTGCCGTGGTGATGGAGGGAACTTTGCGCACATTTAACGAGGAGCTGCGCGCCCGTCTGCTGGCGCGGATTGAGGCGGTCTGTACCCATACGGCGGAGGCGTTTCGGGGAAGCGCCCAGGTGACAACGCTCGGCTCGGTCTGCGCCCTGGCCGTTGACGAAGAGACTGCCCGGTCCGTGACCGAAGGGTGGCGGCAGGAGGGGCTGAACATGCTCCAGCGAGGCGACAAAATGAGCGGCTCGGAGGACTTTGCAGAGGTTGCCGCCAAAGTCCCCTCCACCTTTTTTGTGGTGGGCGGCGGAACTGCGGAGGATGGCTGCGGAGTCGGGCTCCACAGTCCGGAAATCAGGTTTCGGGAAGAGGCGCTTATCTATGGCGCAGCGGCGTATGCTTCCGGCGCGGCTGCGTGGCTGAGAGAACACTGAAATTTTTGGATTAGGGACGGCTCGGAGATGCCATATTCCGCCGCGTCCGAATCATATACCAGCCAAAGGGCTCCTTTCTCCGGACGAAGGTCCGGCTGGAAAAGGGAGCCCTTGGAACCGGCACGGAACATTTTTGAACGGATATCCTCCGGCCTGCATCATGGGCTGCAATTCAACGCAGTTTCATGTTGGAGGCCAGTTCGCACATAAGCCGGGCGGCCCCGGAAAGGGGGCGCTGCGGGTCGGTGACCAAGGTGACAGCGCGGCGTGGGATGGCGTCGCTCAGCGCAATTTGCATAATATCCCCCTTTTGAAGCCCTTCCGCGGCCATTTCTTCCGGCACAAATGCCAGTCCCCAATTGTGCGCAGCCAAAGGGACAAGCAGTCCGGAACTGTCTGCCTCTAACGCAGGCTCGATGTGTACGCCATGTCTGGAAAAGAAGGAATCGCAGAACTGCCGAAACTGCATGTTCCGAGAGAGCAGGATAAAGGGATAGTTCTGGAGCTCCTTCAAAGAGTGCGGACGCCCCTGAAGCTTTTGATACAAGGTTCCCCCCACAAGGATGTCCGCCAGCTCGTAGACCGGCGTGACGCGCAGGGCCTGCGCATTGGAAAATGGAGTTGTATTGAACACCAAATCGATCTCGCCCTGTTTCAATTTGGATATCATTCTGGAAGAGGAGCCGGTGTGTATTTTAAAATTGATATGAGAATATTTTGTTCGGTAAGCCTCTAAAAAGTGGAACAAAAAACATTGCAGCGCAGTATCCGTGGTGCCAATATAAATGGTCTCGGAGCTCCAGCCCGCCGACTGGTGAAACGCCTGGTCGGCGTGCATCAGCAGATTGCAGGGCGCTTCGATCAAGTCATATAGAGCTTGTCCTGCGCGGGTGAAGGACACGCCGTTTTTGCTGCGGACAAAAAGCTGGCATCCCAATTCGGTTTCCATATTCTTGATGACTCTTGTAACGGCGGGCTGACTGGAAAAAAGCTCCTTGGCGGCGCGGGTGAAATTTTTGTGCCGTCCAACCGAAAAGAACACCCGATAATATTCGTAATTCATCCGAAACCTCCATACAAACATGGTGAGATTGCCGCAAGATCCATATCAAATTGTTATGGTATAATAGTATATAATCATTTTATTTTTTGGTCAATCTGTTGTATCATAAATTTCATAAAAGCCGAGACGAACGATGGATAAGAAACCCGTTTGGAATTAGGATGAATACAGTAAGGAGGAGAACGATGGATTACGCAAAAGAATCCCTGCGCCTCCACGAACAGTGGAGAGGAAAAATTGAGGTGGTCGCCACGGTGCCGGTGGAAAGCAAAGACGACCTCTCCCTGGCCTATACTCCGGGTGTGGCACAGCCCTGTTTGGAGATTCAAAAGGATCCCGAGCGCAGCTACAGCCTCACCCGCCGGCACAACCTGTGCGCCGTTATTACAGACGGCAGCGCCGTGCTGGGGCTGGGGGACATCGGCCCTGAGGCCGGTATGCCGGTGATGGAGGGCAAGTGTGTGCTCTTCAAGGCGTTTGGCGGAGTGGATGCATTTCCGCTGTGCGTCAAAACCAAGGATGTGGACCAGTTTGTAGAGACCGTCTACAACATCTCCGGCTCCTTCGGCGGCATCAACCTGGAGGATATTGCCGCCCCCCGGTGCTTTGAAATTGAGCGGAAGCTGAAAGAAAAATGCGACATCCCTATTTTCCATGACGACCAGCATGGTACTGCTATCATCACATTGGCGGGACTGCTCAACGCCTTGCGGGTGGTGGGGAAACAGAAAGAGGAGGTCCGCATTGTCACCTCTGGGGCAGGGGCGGCGGCCATCTCCATTGTCAGGCTCCTGCTGTCCGCCGGCTTTAAGCATGTTGTGATGTGCGACCGGAAGGGTGCAATTTACGCCGGCCGGGAGGGCCTGAACTGGATCAAGGAGGAGATGGCCCAAATTACCAATCTGGACAAGCGCTCCGGTTCCTTGGCCGATATGCTGGTAGGCGCCGATGTGTTTATTGGCATCTCCGCCCCGGGCACGGTTACCACCGAGATGGTGAAGACCATGAACAAAGATGCTATTGTCTTTGCCTGCGCCAACCCCACCCCAGAGATTTTCCCCGAAGACGCCAAAGCGGGAGGAGCCAAGGTAATTGCCACCGGCCGCAGCGATTACCCCAACCAGATTAACAATGTGCTGGCCTTCCCGGGCGTGTTCCGCGGGACCTTTGATGTCCGGGCCAGCGATATCAACGAAGCGATGAAAATGGCCGCCGCCGACGCCCTGGCCGGCCTGATCCCGGACGAGGAATTGACCGCCGACTACATCATTCCCAAGGCATTTGATCCCCGCGTGGGGCCTGCTGTGGCAGAGGCCGTTGCGGAAGCGGCCAAGCGGTCGGGCGTTGCCAGAATTTAAACAAGGATACCATTCCCAACAGAGCTTTTGCGAGGATAACAATTCGCAAAAGCTCTTTTTTGTAGTTCGCTGGCAGCTGCTATGGAGACAGGGCAGGAAATCATTTACATCCGCCATGTTCCGCTGAGTGGGTTCGAGCGGGAGGAAAGGGAATGAAACAGGAACGGAATTTACATTTTGTTTACGAATACCTCCTTGACGCAGCGACAGGGAAAGGATATCATAGAAAAATAATAGTGGCAGGCGGTTTCGCCTGCCGTCTTCCGTCAGCCAAGGAGGCACTTCCATGATCCGAAATGCGATCCAGCGATTTATGTATGGCCGCTATGGAAACGACCAGCTGAACCTGTTTCTGGTGACGGCTTATCTGTTGCTTTACATTGTGTTTATATTCCTCCGAATGGAGCTGCTGTATTGGGTGAGCGCTGCGCTGCTGGCTCTTACCCTATTCCGTATGCTGTCCCGCAATATGGAACGCAGAAGGGCGGAGAACGCTAGGTTTATGCGGATTGTCAGTCCAATTCTCAGTTGGCTTCGGATGCGCCGTACCATCCGCAGAGACAAGGAGCACGTCTACTTCAAGTGCCCCAGCTGCGGCCAGCAGCTGCGCGTTCCCCGGGGAAAGGGGAAAATTACCGTCACCTGCCGGGGCTGCGGCGCCAGCTTCCAAGAGAAAAGTTGAATATACCATCCGGTTCGGTCTGCCTTCCCCGGCGGGCCGTTGCCTTTTGTTGGGGGGTGTGGTATACTGATGGGGCAGGATGTTCTTTCTTTTTCGGAAGAAAGAACCGAGGAAAAACTTCCCGGGAAATTTTCGTTTTTCTCCTGCTTGTTTATTGCGGCCAGAAGAAAAACGAAACGTTCCGGGAAGGTTTCTGTTCCTTTGCAGAAAAAGGAACAACAAAAAGGAGGAACCCCTAATGAACGCCAGATATGATGTTGTTATTTTGGGCTGCGGCGAGGCGGGTATCTTTGCCGCCTATGAGCTGGCCCATCTCCAGCCTGAGCTGAAGGTGCTGGCTCTGGACCAAGGCGCGGATATCTACCACCGAAGCTGCCCCATTGTGGCAGGGAAGGTGAAGGAGTGCATTCGCTGCCCGGTATGCCATACCATGTGCGGCTTTGGCGGCGCCGGGGCTTTTTCCGACGGGAAGTTTAACTTCACCACCCAGTTTGGCGGCTGGCTCACCGACTTTATGGAGCCCGCCCATGTGATGGAGCTCATTGACTATGTGGACTCCGTCAATGTGGCCCATGGGGCCACCACCCAGGTATTCTCCACCGAGAGCGAGGCTGCCCGCAAGCTGGCCCGCCAGGCGCTGGCCTACGATCTCCATTTGCTCCAGGCCCGGTGCAAGCACCTGGGCACCGAGAACAACCTGCGCATCCTCACCAATATCTATGAGGGACTGGTGGATAAGCTGGAATTCGCGTTCCATACGGAAGTGGCCTCCATTGAGAAGGCGGAGTCCGGCTACCGCCTGATCTTGGCCAAGGGGGGCGAGGTGCAGTGTAACTATCTCATCGCCGCTCCGGGGCGCTCCGGGGCGGAGTGGTTCTCCAACCAGTGCAAGGACCTGGGGCTGGAGCTGCTCA
>CAMWBA010000043.1 GCA_947172355.1 uncultured Bacillota bacterium | reverse complement strand
AGGACAGAAATTCGATGATGTCAAATTCTCTCTTGGAAAAGGAAAGCTCCTGCTCGTTCCAAAATACTTTTCGGTCAGAGAGGTTGATAATCAGTCCCTGGGAGGTCACGACCTCCGGCGGGCGGTTATTCCGCTCGTCCCGGCGCAGATGGGCCTCAATTCGGGCAAGCAATTCCTGCAAGCCAAACGGCTTGGTGATATAGTCGTCCCCTCCGGCCCGCAGGCCGTTGACCTTATCCTGCTCTGTGATCCGCGCCGTCAGGAACAGGATAGGGCAGACGATATGATTCCGAATGACCTTGCACAGCTCCAGACCGTCCATCCCCGGCATATTGATGTCCAGAAGAATGAGATTCGGCTTGGTATTCAGTTTCGCCAGGGCCTCGTCGCTGCTGTTAGCGGTAACCGTTATATATCCGTGATCCTGTAAATGATTGGCAAGCAGTTCGGTCAGCATCGCTTCATCATCAACGACCAGT
Organism: uncultured Bacillota bacterium; assembly: GCA_947172355.1. GTDB lineage: Bacteria > Bacillota > Clostridia > Oscillospirales > Oscillospiraceae > Lawsonibacter. The sequence continues at coordinate 20,432 of CAMWBA010000043.1, read as the reverse complement.
ATTTTATACCCCATTGTGACACCCCATTTTTTATTGCATATAGCATAAAGGTCAAAAGTCAAGAAATGGTCAAAGCTATCCAATTATTTTCAATGCTTAACCGGGATTCCCGATTTCCTTTTGCATTATAACCGCACAGCTTGCACAATGCAATCATCTTGGCACGTCCATCTATGGGGACAGTTTGCTTTACGCGCTCCGCAAGGTTGGACGTCCGGACCAGTACCCTAGGAAGATCCGTGCGCTCAAGCCCAAGCAGGTCAATAAGTTTAAGGAATCCTACTCCTTGAGATCATCCCAATACCCTTACTCCGCTGATTTTTTTGACCGGGTTTCATATTGAACTTGTAACACTTAGCAACAAGAAAAGCCGGAGCCCCTGACAACTCAAGGATTCCGGCTTTCATGTGGTTATTATACCTTATCTATTTCCCTATGGTTGAATGTTTCCTAAAAATGCAACGTCATACCGGTAGACAGAGAACGGCACTTGGGGCCCAAACGCTCTGTCAGCAGTTCCAGCGCAGCCGGGCCGGTACAGTGTCCGGTGCAGACCTCCTCCACTCCCAACTCCTGTAACGCATCCGCCACCTGAAACACATATTCCGCAGAACAGTTCATCTTCTGCGTTCCCTTTCCGAACATGTGAAAACCGCCTACTACCGCAAAAATTCTCTGTGCAGGAATATGCGCCTGCACGCTTCGGACGATATTGATGATGCCGGTGTGGGAACAGGAACTGAACACCACCAGCCCCCGCTCTCCTTCCAGCACAAGGGCGTGCTCATGGCGGAAATCGTCCGGAATAAAGTCGTCCGTTCCCCGCTTACGGAGCAGGTCGGCTGCCCGCCCGGCAAACTTCGGGTCCCGAACAGTATCCGGAACCAGCCAAGCCCCCTCCATCAAGGGACAAAACCCTGTGGTCTCTACAAAGCGGTCCTTAAAATTTTTCCAGATATCCCGTTGCATGCCAATAAAGTAATACCCCTCCCCGCCAGTGGAGAAGTAAGGCCCATTCGCTTCCCGGCCCATATATACCTTTGCCCGGCTGTTCATCTGGAAAAACCGGCGCAAACCGTCCGCATGGTCAAAGTGGCCATGCGACAACACCACCATCTCCACTTCGGTCAGGTCTGCTCCCAGCATCTGAGCATTGTCTGCAAACCGGCCGGAGGAACCGGCATCCAACAGCAGTCTATGCCCTCGGTACTCGATATACAGGGACAGCCCTGCCTCTGACGCCAGACCGCAGCCCTCCGGGGCGGTATTTTCCATCAATACGGTTACATTCACAGCAGTCTCCTCCTAACTCACGCCCGGGTCAAATCCCGAATCCAGGCATCGGAACGGATGCGCCGCAGGCCAAAGATGAATTTCACAACGTTTTCCAGCGTCATAGCCAGATAGACCCAAAGGATATCCAGCTTCAGCACCGAACCTAAGATCACCGCCGCTGGGATGGCGATAAACCACTGGGGGGCGGTGTCAATAATGGTGGCCATACGCACATCGCCGCCGCCCCGGAGCACCCCTACAATGGCAACACTGTTGAAATCCCGGAGGGGGCGAACCACGGCCTGCACCGTCATCATCATCACGGCAATGGAGGCCGACCGGGCGGACATTTTGAACAGCGGAAATACCCAGGCGGGGGCCAGGAACCGTGCGAAGAGGAACAGCGACAGTCCGATTACCGTCCCGCATATCAGGGCCAAAGCGCACATGCACGCCCCCGTGGGCCGGACCTCCTGAGGCCGTCCGGCTCCCACCTCCCGGCCGATGATGATGGAGGCGGTGGCCCCCAGTCCGAAGGAAACCACCATACAGATCTTGTCTACGTTGCCGGCCACGGTATAAGCCGCCAGAATCTCGGTACTGCCCTCCATATGGCCCATGATGGTGGGGAAAATGGAAGACCCAAGCCCCCAGGTGGTCTCGTTGAACACCACCAGTCCGCCGTAGCGAAAGAAACGGCGGGCCATGTCCAGCCCGGGCCGGAGGAGCAGATGGAGATGGACCCGGAAAAAGCGGTTTTTTGCCATATGTACCACAACAATGAGCACTTCCATACTCCGTGCAATGAGGGTGGCCAGAGCCGCGCCCCGTACCCCCAGAGCGGGCGCACCCAGGTTGCCAAAGATAAATACCCAGTTGAGGAGGGTGTTCAGCGTCATGGAGGCCACCAGAATATACATGCCAAGCTGAGGCCGCTCCATACTGCGGTAGGCTGCCACATACATCATGGTAAAAGCGCTGCACACATAGGACACCCCGGCAATGGTTCCGTACTGGGCCGCCAGTTCAATGACCGCCGGCTCGTTGCCAAAGAGGCCTAAAAACTCCACCGGACAGAGGATCAAAATAGCGGCAAAAATGGAGGAGACCAACACCGCCACCCATAGAGCTACCCCCAGCATCCGGTTGATGGACTCCATCTCCTGCTTGCCCCAATACTGGCTGATGAGGACGGAGGAGCCGCTTTGAACACCGAAGATAAACAGCTGCACCACAAACAGCGGGATGTTGGCCAGGGTCACCGCCGCCATAGGAGCCTCCCCCAGCATCCCCACCATGAAAGTATCCGCCATACCCAAAGCACTGGTTATCAAATTTTGGAGTACAATAGGTGCGGCAAGAAAGACCACCTGTTTATAAAATCCGGGACCCTGTTTCATAAACGAAAACACAAAAATACTCCTTTTCTTTTTGAGGTGATGAAATTTATGACAGGCTTGCAAACAGCTGGTCTCGGGCCTGTTTCAGCCCGGACACCAGAGCATCCACATCCTCCCTAACAGTATCATAAGAGAAACTGATCCGTAAAGCACCGTCCCGCTGCGGTTTTGTCAGCTTGAGAGTAGCAAATACATGGCTGGGCTTCCCCTTGTGGCACGCGGAGCCGGAAGACAGGAAAATGCCCCGGTCCCCCAGAAAACGGACCACAACCTCGCTTTTATAGCCGGGCAGAGAGATGGGCAGAATGTGGGGAGCCCCTCCCTCTGTAAGCACCGCAGCCTCGGGCACCTCTTGGGCCAGACGGCCTAGGGTATAGGATTTCAGCTGAGCCATATGGGCAATATCTTTGTCCATTGCCGCCGCCCCCAGCCGGGCAGCGGCAGCAAAGGCGGCAATCTGTCCGGTGGCCTCGGTTCCGGAGCGCAGGCCGTTCTCCTGCCCCCCGCCCCGCATCAGCGCAGGCAGTTTTAGTCCCCTTCGGATATACAGTGCACCTACTCCTTTAGGCGCGTGGATCTTGTGTCCGCTGATGGACAACAGATCCACCCCCAACGCGCTTGGCGTAAAGGGGACCTTTAAAAATCCCTGAACCGCATCACAGTGGAGCAAGGCGGAGCTGCCTGACCGCTTGATGGCCTGGGCGGTCTCCTTGACCGGCAGAATGGTCCCCAATTCGTTGTTCACCAGCATCATAGATACCAAAACCGTGTCGGGACGGATGGCCTCCGCCGCCTGGTCCGGGTGGATGTTTCCTTGGTGGTCGGGCTGGAGCCAGGTTACCTCATAGCCCTGACGCTCCAGCGTCCTGACCGGTTCCAGCACAGCGGCGTGTTCGATGGCGGTCGTGACAATATGCCTCCCCCTTCGGCGGTTCAGCTCCAGTGCGCCGTGAATGGCCCAATTGTCGCTCTCTGTGCCGCAGGAGGTGAAAAAAACTTCCTCCGGTCCGCAGCCCAGGGCTGCGGCCACATCCCCACGCCACCCCTTTAACCGGGCAGCGGCCTGTGCCCCGAAGGAATAGACCGAGGAGGGATTGCCCCACCCTTGGGTCATGGCCTCCAGTGCCGCCTGTGCGGCCTCGGTCCGAACCGGGGTGGTAGCCGCATTGTCGAAATAGTGGAACAAGGTGTCCGCCTCCAGAAAACAAATTCAGTATCGGCTATTCTATGCTGTTATGCGCAGAAAGTCAAGATGTCGGAACCGGTATTTACTCCTTTCCTCATTCCGTTTCCCGTCCCGGCTTTATTTGCACCCCAATTTCTTTCTGCGATTTCGGTCCTTCCAAGAGCAAGGCCGGAATTTTGGCCTGAAACCTGCTTGGAGGCCTTGAAAACCGTTGTGTTATTTGGTATGATATGCGCAGTAAGAAATGGAGGGGTACTATGAAAAAACTCCGCCGGCCGCTTCGCCTGCTTGTTCTGGCGTTGCTGCTGGGTGCGTGTCTCTGGATTGCCTGGCGTGTCCCTTACACCCACGATGACTGGGACTGGGGATTGCCCAAGGGACTGCGGTGGCTGTTCAGCGGCGAGCTGAACAACCGCTACTGCGGCTCCTTTTTTGTCATTGTGATGACCCGCTTTCCCCTTCTTAAAACACTGATTATGGGCTCTGCCATGTTTGCGCTCCCCCTGCTGGCGGCGGAACTTGCTGCCTATTCCCACAAAGCGAACCGCTTTTCGCTCACCCTGCTGGGCTGTGCGGCACTGATGGCCATGCCCCTTGCCAGCTGGCGGCAGACCTATGGCTGGGTGTCCGCCTTCGCCAACTTTGTGTTGGGCAGCATATGGCTTTTGGCAATCATCCTGCTGATACGGATCCATATGGAACGGGAGGGGCGCGGAAAACTCATCCCCATTGCGCTGTTCCCCCTGGCACTGACCGCTCAGCTTTTTGTTGAGAATATCACCATGGTGCTGGCCATTGCCGCTGTGCTCTTCGCTCTCTGGTCCTGGCGGACCGGACGCCTGCGTCCAGCCGCGCTGTCCCTGCTGGCGGGAGCTGCGGCCGGGCTGATTTTGATGTTTTATAATCCTCTTTACTCCGATCTGCTGTCCACTGGCGCCGCAGTCAACGGGGTGCGCAGGCTGGCCATTCCCTTGGACGAAGGCCCCTTTTCCATTCTGGCCGCCATCCTTCAGCGCTTCTTTGGCGTAGCCCTTCCGGACCTTTTTGAGACCTACCCCACGGTGTGGGCTCTGGCCTGTGCCGGTGGACTGTGGCACACCGTCAAAGCCCGCCGGCCTTGGCTGCTGGTGCTGCCCGCCGCTCTGTTCTCCGGCTTTTTTCTGTTCTGCTGCTGGCTGAAAACCGACTACATGCGGCAGGGTATTGTGTGGCCCTATCCACTTCCCCTGCTGCAAGTGACAGGCCCTATCGCCGTCTGTCTGCTTCTTGCGCTGGCAACGGCCACCGACCCGGACCGCTCCCTTCGCATGCCCAGACTGGCGCTGCTCATTGCGGCGGCGGCTCTGGTCGCTCCCTTTGCGGTGCTGTGGGAGCGGGGGCCGCGGTGCGGCTTCCCTTCCGCAGTTCTGCTGCTGCTTCTGGGACTGTCTCTGCTGAACGATTTTCCCTGGCCCATCCCTATGACCGCTTTGGCCGCAATGCTGCTGGCGGCTGTGGTCATCTTCCATATGCAGGCCTATCAAGTCATTGGCGGGTGTTCCAACCTGCGCGCTCAGCTTATACAGGAGGCCCTGGACCAAGGCAAGACCAGCGTCGTCCTCCCCACCGAAGATTGGGACTATTTTTACTTCTGGGAACGCAACCCCTCCCGGGAACGAGTGGGCAGCTTCCGCGCCTTTTATGGACTGCCAGACGACTTGGAACTTATTTTCCTCCAGCCGGGCTCCTACGATGTCTGGCCGGATATTACACCGGAGATGATGTATTATGCAGCCGTACGCTGACAAAATCTGTTATATCGTGGGGGCCATGTCCCTGACGCCCGACCTGCGGCCCTATCCCCATTCCGGCGACTATGTAATTGCTGCCGATCGGGGGTTTGACTCCCTGGAGGCATATGGCGTTCCTCCTGATCTGGCGGTGGGCGATTTTGACTCCCTGGGCCACAGACCAAGCCACCCCAACGTAATCCAACTGCCTGTGGAGAAGGACGACACCGATATGCTGTTCGCCATGCGCAAGGGGATGGAACTGGGATACCGCCGGTTTATTCTGCTGGGCGGTGTGGGCGGACGGCTGGAGCACACCCTGTGCAACCTTCAGCTGCTGGATTGGCTGGCCTGTCAGGGGGGACAGGGCTTTCTGGCCGGCGAAAAAACCGTGGCCACCTGCATCCGAGACGGGAAGCGCATCACGTTCCCCGCCTCCATGTCCGGCTATCTTTCCCTGTTTTGCAACAGCGGAACGGCCCAGGGCGTTACCTTACAGGGACTGAAATATCCGCTGGAACGCTACACCCTCTCCGGAGCGCTCCCCATTGGAGTGAGCAATCAATTTTTGGGGGAAGATGCCTCTGTGTCTGTGGAACAGGGCAGCTTGCTGCTGATCTGGGAAGATCGCGGAGATTTTTATGCCACTCTGCCCAAGCTGTGGGCCATATAAAATCTCTCCGCTTAGGTTAGGACATTTCCAAAGACCGTTTTCCCCTTGCCTTTTTGGGTAAACTATGGTATAATGAGCCCCTAGCCCTTTGGGAGAGGAGGTGTCTGCCGTGGGTGAGGCCATAAAAATTGCAGCCAAGAACAGCAAAGCATACCACGATTATTTTATCGAGGAAAAATATGAGACCGGCATCGAACTGGCGGGCACCGAGGTGAAGTCCATCCGGTTGGGCAATGTCAATCTGAAAGACTCCTTCTGTCTGGTCAAAGACGGTGAGATTTCGGTCCTTGGAATGCATATCAGCCCCTATGAGAAAGGGAATATTTTCAACAAAGATCCCCGCCGCCCCCGCCGGTTGCTGATGCACAAACGGGAGATTATGCGGCTGTTTGGCCGCATCAAGCAGGACGGCTACTCCCTGATCCCTCTGTCGGTGTACTTCAAGGGCCCACGGGTCAAGCTGGAAATCGGTCTGGCCAAGGGCAAAAAGCTCTACGACAAGCGGGAGTCCGCCGCCCGCCGGGACGCCAAGCGGGAGATGGACCGGGCCATGAAGACCCGGGGCCACTGAGAGAGGGTGCGCCGCCATGGAGGATACCCTGACCCGCTTTACCGTGCGGACCAAGCCGGTGATCCGCTGCATGGGCTATGTGTGCCTTGTGGCTGCGGCCCTGTGTGTGGGGCTCTATTTCATGGCGGGCAGGCTGTTCCCGGGGGAAACTTGGCTTATGCTGCTCCTGACCATCCTGACGTCCGTTCTAGCAGTTGAAGGCATCGCGGTACTGGCGCTGTTCCAGCGAAACCAGCTGAAGGTGTCTGGCGAGCATATCTTTTTCGTCTCCAACGGCAGGGCGGGCAGCTTTCAAGTGCAGGATGTGGCGTTTGTGATGTGCTCCCGGATGCAGGTGCGCACGCTGTATAATCAGCATGGGCAGGTGCTGGTCCGGCTCAGCCAGAATATGGAGAACCTGTCCCTGCTGGACCAGTATCTTCAAGCGCAGCATGTTCCAATCCGGAACCTATAAGCAGAAAGGGAGAAACAATATTATGCCAAACCCCATTGTCACCATTGAGATGGAAAACGGCTCCATCCTCAAAGCAGAACTTTACCCCGAGGTAGCCCCCAACAGCGTAAACAATTTCATCTCCCTGATCCAAAAGGGCTTCTACGACGGTCTGATTTTTCACCGCTGTATCCCCGGCTTTGTGATTCAAGGCGGCTGTCCTCAGGGGACTGGCATGGGCGGGCCGGGCTACTCCATCAAAGGCGAGTTCAGTCAGAACGGCTTCCAAAACAACTTGGCCCATGATCGCGGTGTTCTGTCCATGGCTCGAGCCTCGGACCCCAATTCTGCCGGCAGCCAGTTCTTCATTATGGTGGATAAAGCTCCCAGCTTGGATGGCGGCTACGCCGCTTTTGGCAAGGTGATCGAAGGTATGGAGACGGCTGATGCCATTGTCTCCGGCAAGACCGACTGGAACGACCGTCCCCGCCAAAAACAGGTGATGAAAAAGGTTACTGTGGATACCTTCGGTGTAGAATACCCTGAACCGGAGAAGATTTAACGACAATCCTCCGTCATCCGCTTCGCGGGTGACTCCCTCTCCTCTGTTTCCCCAGCCACCCGCAGGGCGGTCTTAAGCTGTACCCCAGCGCAAGCGGTTGCGGTATGAAAAGAAGAGGCAAGGAAATGAAGTGAAGCATACCCACTCGCGGGTGTCTTGAATAGAATGGACGTCGCTTCAACGCGGGGGCGTACCGGTTTCGACGGGGGCATAGAAGCAGGAATAGCGAGCGGATGCGCCTAACATCCTAAAAATGGGCACTTATAAATTAAAGAACGACGATAACGTAGTTCTCGCCGCTGCTTAAAGCGGCCGTCCTGCCCGGAAGGACCACGAGCCGGGTCTGGGCGTAGCCTGAGTGGTGCCCGTGCGTTCGGAAAGAGTTGACCGTTCCACGCATTATGACTCTACCAAACTCAAGAGTGTGACGACCCACGCTTGAGTGAGGGAATGTAATGGATCGTCTGCGCTCGGAGAAGTTCCTGTGGAAGTGCTTTCGGACGGGAGTTCAACTCTCCCCGCCTCCACCATGATAAAAGCCTTGTGCCGCAACAGGTACAAGGCTTTTTCTGTGCTTATTTTTGGCTGTTTTCCCTTATGTTTTCCCTTTACAGATTGGAAATGCCCTTAATGTACTGTTCCATTCGGTCAGCGCTGGCCTGTTTCATCTCCTCTGTGACATGCCCATACACGTCCAGCGTAAAGGCAGCGGCGTGGTGGCCCAGATTGCCCTGGACAGTCTTGATATCATCCCCAGCCCGGAGGGAAGCAACTGCAAAGCTGTGTCTGAGATCGTGCAGACGTGCGTCAGGCATACCGATAGAGGCCACAATCTTCTTGTAGTTGTGGTAAAGGGTGCTGGGGGCAAGGTGGTTGCCCCGTGCGTCCGTGAATACATACCCGCCGTCATGCCAGAGGGGACCAGCTTTCAGCCTGTCCCCGGCCTGTTGGGCCTTGTGCTTCTTCAGCAGCTCTACCACGAAAGTGGCGGCGGTGATGGTGCGGCCCTTGTCGTTTTTGGTGGGAGCAAGGATATATTCTCCAGGGTGGCCAGGGACGTTCTGGAGCTGCTTGTCATGCGGATGGTCCCTCGCTCCAAGTCTACGGCCTCCCAGGTCAGGCCGCAAGCCTTCGCCCTGCGCAGTCCGGTAAAGAGCATGGTCAAGTAGATGGCATCGAAACGGTGTCCCTGGACAGCATTCATAAAGGCCCCGATGGCCTCCCCGTCCAGCGGCTTGATCTCCCTGCGCTGTGATCGGGGCAATTCGGTGGAGTCCGCCGGGTTAAAGCGGAGATACCCTACCTTCACCGCCGTCTGGAGCGCCTTGTGGATGATGCTGTGGATACACTTCACCGTCTTGGGCGCAAGGCCTGGTTTGCCGTCGTGGGGTCTGCCCAGATCATTGATAAAGCCCTGTACCGTGTGAACGTCCAGAGTGTCCAGCTTGACCGCCCCCAGGGCGGGCTTGATGTGGACCCGGACGTTTTTATCATAGGTCTGGACGGTGAGTGGCTTTACGCTCCCCAGGTAGTCCCGCTGCCAGATATCCAGCCATTGGCCCACGGTCATTTTTGACGGTTCGGTGTATGTGCCGTCGTTGATGGCCACGGTGGCCGCTTGGAGCTTTTCCCGGACTTCCTTCTGCGTCTTGCCTGTAAAGGATCGTTGAATCTGTTTCCCTGTCCCCGGATCACGGCCAACGGTGACACGGGCCTCCCAGTAGGTGTACTCCTGACCCTTGCGGGTGACGGTCTTTTTTCGGATGGTCCCGCTCCCCTGGGCGTTGCGTGTGCTTTTTCTTGCCATTGATTTTCCCTCCTGTTTCTGATATGATGGAGGAGCAACAGGCCTGCAAAGTTTGTTGCTCCTATAGCCGTCCTCGGTGTTGTCAGCGCCTGGGACGGTTTTTATAATGTCTTTTTGGCTTTCATTTCATTTAGCCAATTTATATATTCCTCTTTGCTCTTTACACCTGATTTGACCAAAACCTCCCACTTCTTGCGCTCTATCTTAAAATAGTCGAACATTTTCTTATAGCCGACAATGTCCGGGTTTCGTCGAACCAACATTTGTTTTGCACTGTAAATATTTCGGGCCAATTTCGCAACTTCGTTACTTTTAAGCCTGTCATACCACAATTTTTGTGAACCGTATTCTTTACACGTTCTCATTTGATCTTGTGGTGACACATTGTTGCAATACATTTCATCTGACCGGGACAGAGGAACAAAAAATTTACCACAGTTTTTACAACGCTTAAAACAAAATCCATTCAAAAAGAAGTAGTAAATTGAAGAAATTAGTAATGTATCTAAACGATCTAAAGCAAAAACAGAATAACTATCATTAAACTGTTCCAAATTTAAAAATACATCTTTGACAATTCCTCTGATATCAGATCCAGGGAAAATATCCTGACCAAGACTATATTCACTTAATGATGCAGCTTGATCGTTACGCATTATTTTCACTTCAAGAAACCCATTTATAAACCGTTCAAAATTAGTTGCGGATATCATTTCGGGGATGTTTTCACTTTCTTCTAAATACGCTTGTAAAACTGCACCAACCTTGAAGCATTCAAACGTTTCAAAGAAAAATGCATCTTTCAAATTTCCATAAACATTGATTACTTCTTGCGTCTCACCTTTTGAATAAAGGTATTTCAACAGTGTGAACATATCTCGCATTTCACCAAATTCCGATGTTACACATAGCCTGTTTACTAGTCCCTGGAGCTGTTCTGTTGGAAACTCGTTACCTTTTATCCAATTTTCTTCCAGAAACAAACTAATAGATTTTGCAACATTTTCAAAATTTATTGATAGCAAATTACATAAAAATTCCCCAAGCGGAAACGGTTGGTGGTCATCCTCAGTATCATCACACAGATATTCTTCCAATTTTTTAAAGTCACATTCATAAAGAGTCAAGGCGCTCACCCCGTTATCTGTTACAATTTTTATTTTTGCAGACAATTTGTTATCAAACTATATTAGAATCAATTGCAAACAACAACGTTGTCTGCTAAAATAATTATAACAGCCAACTACAAGGCCGTCAACAACAATTTTTGGAGGTGTGACCATGAGTAACCAAGACATTCGGAGAACCGCCGCCGGAGCTGGAGTGAAGCTGTGGCAGATAGCGGAGGCGCTAGAGATTGCAGATTGTTCCCTGTCCCGCAAGCTCCGCCGGGAGCTGCCCGCCGAGGAAAAAGAGCGGATTTTCGCTATCATTGACCGGTTGGCGAAGGAGGTGGGATGATGGTGGACAAGCTGGAACCTCTAGCCGTCAGTGCCGCAGAAGCGGCCCGACTGTTGGGAGTATCAAGGCCCACGGTTTACCAGTACATAGGACGGGCTGATTTTCCATCGTTCAAGCTGGGAAATCGCACGCTGATTTATGTCGATGGACTGCGGGAATGGGGGAAACGACAGACGGAGGTGAGCGCATGAGCGACAGCACAAAAATGACCCACCCCACGGCGGCAACCGTGGAGCGGATCGAGGCGGGAGCGGAGACTAGACAGGCCACCACTTCCCCCACAAATGATACCACACCCACCCCACCAGGGCAAGCGGTGAAAATTGCCGATTTGCTGGGCCACGGCCAAAGCGCCGCTGTCCCGCTCCGGCACCTGAAAGAGCTGGCCGGTCTCCCCGGCCGGGAGGTGCGGAGGATGATCCAGGCAGAACGGCTGCGGGGTATCCCGATCCTGTCAGACAACATAAATGGCTACTATTTGGCCGGTGATGCCCAGGAGCGGGAGAAATTCATAAAGTCCATGCGTGGTCGGGCCGCTGAGATTGTCAAGGTAGCTGAGGCCGTCGGGCGGGGGACGATAGGCGGTGAGCAAGTACGGACACCAGAGATATTTTGACCAAACTCAAAGATGTAAAGGGCGGCAGCGGTCAGTGGTCCGCCCGCTGCCCTGCCCATGATGACCAACACGGGAGCCTATCTATTTCCACGGGCCAGGATGGGCGCATACTGTTGAAATGCCACGCCGGCTGCGGTGTGGAGGATATTGCCGGGGCGCTGGGGTTGTCAGTCAAGGACCTGTTCGTGGACAAGCCTAAAGACGCTCCGGTAAAAGGCCGTCCTCCAGTGGTTGCCACCTACACCTATCCTAACGGAACTCAGAAGCTGCGCAGGGCGGACAAGTCCTTTTCATGGCGCAGGCCGGACGGCAAGGGCGGATGGCTTTACAGCCGCCAGGGTGTCCCCCATAGTCTCTACATAGCCGGGGAGCTGTCCGGGGCCGTGTTCATTTGCGAGGGCGAAAAGGATGCCGACAATCTCCACAGGCTGGGCTATGACGCCGTCAGCGGCGAAGATGGAGCAGGACCGGGAAAATGGCGGCAGGAGTACACGGAACAGCTTCGAGGTCTGCCTGTGTGTATCTTCAAAGACCATGACGATGTGGGCCGGACCTATGCACAGGAAACAGCTGCCGCCCTGTATGGTGCTGCCGCTAGCGTCCAAGTACTGGACATTTCCACGGTGTGGCCGGAGATTCCCGAACATGGGGACGTGTCCGACCTGATTGCCTGGGCCGGGGTGGAGAAAGCCGTGGAGATGATCGCACAGCTGACCACAGACACCCCGCAGTGGGCACCACCCCCGGCTGACAGCCCAGAACAGCCCACAAAAGGCCGTGTCGCAAAAGCGGCCTCCTCTTTCGGTGAGGATAACACCCGCTTTCTATGGTATCCCTATCTTCCCATTGGTGACTACTCCGTGATGATGGCGGACGGCGGCACCGGCAAGACGATCCTCTGTTGTGGTATCGCTGCTGCGGTGAGCACTGGGAAAACACTGCCTGGAGAAGAATTTGACGGGGAGGGAAAGCCTGTCCTGATTATTTCCGCTGAGGACAGCGGGGAAATTCTGAGGAAACGCCTATATCGGTCCGGCGCTGATCTGGAAAAGGTTTGATTCTGGACTGTTCCGATTCTATCGGGATGAACTTTTCCGACGCTTACGACGAATTTGAAGCCACGGTAAAAACCTATGCTCCAGCGCTGGTTATCATTGACCCCTGGCACGCATTTCTGGGAGCTGGAGTGGATATCAACCGGGTAAACGCTCTGCGGCCTGTCTTTCAAAAGCTGGCGCACCTTGCAAAGAACTGCCAGTGCGCTATGATCTTGGTATCTCATGTAAATAAACGCGCCCAGGGGGAGAACGCCAACAACGCCGCCACAGGGTCCAGCGACTTTATCAACGCCTCCCGGTCTGCATTTCGGGTGATCTTCGATGATTCAGACGAAGATTGCCGGGTGATGATCCACACCAAGACCAATTACGCCGCCTATGGAAAGTCCGTCCGGTACAGGATCGACGACGGCGGGGTGGTATGGGATGGATTCTCCGATGTGACCAAGCAGACACTGGAAGCAGCGGCCCGCCGCCGGTCCACGCCGTGGGAAGTCATACAGGGTGATAAGGAGCACAGCGCTATAAATAACGCCCTAGTCGAAGCGATAGAGGACTCTGCTAATCAGTTTGTGCCCACACGGTATTCTTATGAAGAGTTCAAGGGGATATATGGGGAACTGATTTTCGGCGGATCACAGCCAAAGAAAGCCCTGGATGCCGTCAAGGATAGGCTGGCTGATGACGGGTATTATTTGAAGGTGTGCAAGGTCAAGAAGGAAGGGCAATCTTGTAATGGATTCATGATCCAGCGCATTGACAGTACGGAAGCGGAGCAGGTTGCCATTCCAGACGGCGGTTGATGGTTTTTGTTAGGGTATAGTTTCGTCAACTTCGGCAACCGGGGCAACCAGAGTAACCAAAGTTGCCGAAGTTGACGGTTTCTACGCCTAGCAAAAAGCGGCAACCAGAAAGGAGTATTTCATGGATAAAACTGAATGGGCATTACTGGACAAGCTGCTATGTGCGGCCTATGACGGCAAGCCCGTGACCATACATAAGTCAGCCAACGGTAAAATCGTAGGCGTGGATGTACATGAGGATGGTGATCACCACGGGAGCTAAAAGCGCACGTAAAGGCGCCGCCGGGGAGCGGGAGGTTATGGCTATACTGCGAGATCACGGCTACCCTGTGGAGCGGGGCGGTACACAGTCCTTTGGGCAACGGCCAGACCTCTATGGGCTTGATGGTGTCCACCTGGAGATTAAGAGGGCTGAACGTGCCCAGGTGTGGGCATGGATGGAACAGAGCCAAAAAGACGCCCAGCGATTCGGGGACGGTGTGCCAACTGTGATTTTTCGGCGCTCCCGCTCCGGGTGGTTGATTTGCATGGAGTTGAGCGATTTTCTGACCTTCTATCAAGCGGCAGAAACCGGCGAAAACCGGAAATAATCGGAAAATTTACGAAAAGGAGAATAATTATGCTGTACGTGAAAAGTGAATCTGGGGAGTTTACCCCCATCAACTATGGCAATACCTTTGCAAAGTGCCCGAAGTGCGGCACCATGCACCAAATCGACCTTGCCGATATTCTGGAATGTACTGGAGGAGATATGGAGGAGGCAAGCGCTTTCTGTGAAAAGTGCTCCGCAAAGCATATGCCCATGTTTGAGAATGCGGACAAGCTCCAGTCCATTGCAGACAGGTTTGGTGTCTATCTGGGAATTGTGCAGAATATTGTGCAAAGCGGCCTTGACCGTGATCTCTCCCTGGAGGCTTGTCTAGTCGGTGCCCGGCTGGCCCTCTCGATGGAGAGCGGCAAGGAGGAGCTTTTCAGCCTGGATGATATAGCCGCTGTCCTGGGATGCAGTAGGGAGGAAGCCGCCACCGAACTGGAGAAGCAGGGGATTCAGGGAGCGCAGATATCCACGCTCCCCGGCTTTGAATGGCTGTTAGGCCAGATGTGACTGCCCCCTTTTCCTAGCTGAAAAGTGTTGAAAATGCAGGAAAGTACAAACATAAAAAAGACGGACCAGGAGGACTACAGAAAACTACAGTTTAATCCGGACATTTCGGAGGCCCTAAAAAGAGCTGTAAAACCTTAGAAAACCTCAGATACAGCAAACATTGTTGCAAAAAGTTGCACTAAAAAAGGATGGTCAAGATGAATCTGACACGATATGAGCAAGAAACCATTATCAATTTCAATGAGGAAGAAAAGACGGCCAGCGTCTACACCCACAACGGCCCCTTGCGTCGGCGGCTGGAACAGATGGCCCAGGAACGCCCGGAGGATTGCCGCCTGTTTAAGACCTGTCACGATGGGCAAGCGGTAGAGTATTACATACCGAAAAGCTGGATTAAAATTCGTCCTCCCCGTGTCGCCAGTGAAGCGCAAAAGGCGGCGGCAATGGCAGCACTCCAGAAAGCTAAAAATAAGGCTTAAAGCCAGCCGGGGCCGGGGAGTTACACAGGTTGCAACTATGGCAGAGGGTAACTTATACCCCTATACCTTGACCATGTGGAAGCGCCCGGTCTCGCCGGGTAAATACAGAGGACCGGAGGAGAAATCCCCCGGTCCTTCCTTCATGCAGCTTGTAAATAGTCGATGATTGCGACCTCGCTCATAATGCTCCGCTTCACAGCCTCCACGATCTTCTCCAGCTGCTGGGCCACCTCGTCACTGTATGAAGTTTCCCCGCATTGCTGGCATACCTGGCCGGGGACGTTCTTCACAATCACTACGCACCGGCCCAGGTCAACAATGAACTTTGTCATTTGTTCAATCGTCTGTCCCTTGCAGTAAAAGCAACTCATTATTTCGCCCTCCTTGTTTTCAAATCGCTTTCCCATTCGTCAGGGTCCGGATGATATGCGGTGATCAGCCAGACTTCACCCTTGCCTATTCCGCAGACTATGTGAAGGGCCTCCCCGGCCTCCGTGGTTCCCAGGAGTAAACAGCTGGGGTATGGGTAATCATCCGGGTACTGTTCTATAATCTCTCCGCTGCGGATGGCCTGGACCACACTGGCCTGAAAGATTCCTCGCTGC
This sequence comes from uncultured Bacillota bacterium, assembly GCA_947172355.1. GTDB lineage: Bacteria > Bacillota > Clostridia > Oscillospirales > Oscillospiraceae > Lawsonibacter. The sequence continues at coordinate 4,629 of CAMWBA010000043.1, read as the reverse complement.
ATAAGCCGCTTCAATATGTGGCCGGTCCAGCGGATGGAGCCGTTTTCACATAGCTTCTGCAAATCAGTAATTTCCATGCGCTATCCCTCCTCAGCGGCTACAGGAGCGCCGCTGTCCCGCTCCATAGTCTCCGATATGGCCCGGTTAATAAAGCCGTTGACGGACTCTCCACGGGCCTCTGCGTGGGCCTGGACACGTTCATACCTGTCACGCTCCATTCGGACCCTTGCAACGGAAAACTTCTCCATGTATTTTTGCTGTGCCTTTTTGAGTGCGTCCGATCTTTCTGGCATATATTTCACCTCCCTGGGGAGCGCCGATCTATTCGGACACCTCCTCCATTATGATTTTATTATACCACGCTTGTCTATATAAGTCCATATACAAAATGAATATATATTAGCCTATATATTTGTATGGTCTGTCAATTGATATATTGGCCTATATATGATATTATAATCATGTCAGGAGGGAACAGCCCCGGTCAAGGCGGAAGAACAAATAGGGAGCGCAAGAGAAGAGCTGGACAGGACACAAGGGACACAGAGAAGGTAAGGAACCCTTACAGCCCCCAGCCACCGGGACAAGCCCCTGCAAATTTGAAGGAGGTAACACAATGAGCACTATCGAGATGGACGGCAAGATCAAGGAACTTCGGGAACTGCGCCGCATGGCTGAGGAACTCCAGGCGGAGATTGACAGCCTCCAAGATACCATCAAAGCGGAGATGACCGCCCGGAACGTGGACACCCTGGCCGGGACTGACTGGCGGGTGACCTGGAAGAACGTGGTCAGTAACCGCCTGGACAGCAGCGCCTTGAAGAAAGAGCTTCCGGAGATCGCTGCCCGGTTCATGAAGCAAAACACCGTTCGGCGGTTCGTGCTGGCATGAGAGAGGGCCGCTATCCCAGCCCGTCAAAGCATGGATAGCAGCCCCGTATACAACCCCGGAGGGGTCGGTCTATTATACCGCCCCTATGGGAGAATAGCAAGGAGGAGAATTCAAATTGCACTGTGAATTATTGGATTCCATCAATAGAGCCTGTCAAGCTAGTATCAGATATGGCTATCAGCTCCCGAATCAAGAGGTTATCCCCACCGGCATACCCCAGCTTGACGCCGTGATTGGCGGGGGCGTACCCCGTGGCCGTATCATTGAGATATTCGGCGCAGAGGCCAGCGGCAAAACCGCTCTTGCCCTGCACATGGCCCAGCAGCTTCCAGGTGCTGCCCTCTATGTGGACGCTGATGGCGGGCTCTCCCCGTACATACTCAAGGGGCAGGACCTCTACCTGTTGCGGCTGGAGACCCTGGAGGATACCCTGGACGCCTGTACAGCTGCGGCGCGGACCGGCGCTTTCGGCTCTATCGTGATAGACAGCGTGTGTGCCCTGCCAACCAATGAGGAAATGAGGGATACCATCAATAGCCAATACTGGCCGGAGCGGGGGAGGCGGCAACCAAAGGTATTGTCCAAAGCCCTGCCCATCCTGGCCGGGGCGCTCCACTATACCGGCTGTTCCCTCATTCTGGTGAACCAGCTGCGGAATAAGGTCCCCTGTCTCGTTGGAAAGCCAGACCGTCCCACAGGCGGCAGAGCCATAGCCTATTATTCATCCCTGCGGTTGGAGACGCATGGGTATGAGGCCATCAAAGAAGCTGATGCCATTATAGGACAAAAGATATTGGTCAAGGTGGAGAAGTGCAAGTATGCGCCACCCGGAAAGAGGGCAACGGCCAGCTTGCTTTATGGGGAGGGTGTATGTGCGTGAAGATAAGGCTTGATGTAGAGGGGAAGGTATTCGAGTATGAGCGGGAGCCGATGCCCCCGGAACGGTTCTCCGCTGTGTGCAAGCTGGCCGGGGCGGCTATCGGCGGGGCTGTCCTCCTGGGAGCTGTCCGCATGGTAGGTATCTGGGCTATCGTGTGGGCCGTTGGTGCGCTGGTAGCCGTGGGGCTGTATAAACTGCTGAAATATTTCTGAGAGGCTATGAGGGAAGTTAGAGGGCTGGGGTGTTCCCCTAGTCCTCTTTTTGTCCCGCTCCAAGAGGGTGTGTAAAATTTGACACAGGGAGAACGAAATTTCGTTCCCCTTTTAGGGGCCGCAGATTTGCAGCTCCTTCAGAACCGAATATCGTCCCAAAGGGGCGGGAAATTTCCGCCCCCCTGGGGAGTCTCCAAATCTGGAGAGCGCAAAATTGCGCACAGTGGCAACCAGGGAGATTTTTCCCACGTTGCCCTGCCTGTGCGATATCGCACCCATAGCCTCTCATGTGATAGCACTGTCAAGCGAGGTCATTTTTGACCCCGCTGCTCCAGATGAACGAACTCATTTTTGAGAACGTTGGTATCCCCAAAATCTGGGGGGAACTACGCTCGCCAAATTTGCCGAACGGCTGTCCATCCTTTCCATAGGGTGGGGTATTTTAATTCACCCACCTTCCGGGGACGGTAGGCGGGGTATCAGAAGTGAGATTTGTGAGGCCATAAAAAGAGTACAGTACCGGATCCCCATTTTGGGGGCGTTGGCTCCGGTATCGGGACAAAATGTCCGCCACTGAACCCGCTCAAATTTGAGCAAGTTGATATTAGCCCAAAATGGCAAATAGTAACTAGCGGCAACCCGGCCAATTTTGACCACTTTGCCCTGTGCCATTTTTCTATGGAGCAGGAGAGCGCAAAATTGCGCTGTCCCCAATTGTGGGGGCTCCTCTAACCTCCCCAATTTTTGGGGAAGCTACACTCGCCAAATTTGACGGGCAAAAAATCGCTGATGAACTGCCCCCAAATCTGGGGTCTCCTGAAATTTCAGGAGACCGGCGCAAATCTGGGGTCTGCTGAAAATTAAGCACTCCCCCAAACCGGGGAGCAAAATCACCATACCACGAATGGACTCTCCCCTGGAGCGGGATTTGCTGTCCGGTTTATGGGACACCATGGGTGAAAAGTTTTCCCTTATTTTTCCCTTTAACCGATTTACAAGTATTTACACCATATACCGACTAAGCCTGGAAGCCCTTGCAATCACTGGACTTATTTACAGCTATTTACGGCATCTTTCTGGCAAAAGTAAATTCAACTCTCCCCGCCTCCACCAGATGGACATTGGACGAACACCTATTATTTCAAAGGCGGCTTTGCCGTGATGGTGTGGCTCTGATGTCAAAACGAACAGCGGAGGTCAAGGTATAAAAGCCTTGGCCTCCGCTGTTTTATCGGTTTATTGCGTTTTGCCCCATGCATCCTGCCACTCCGTAAACTCCCGTTGGCCCTGTTTGCTGTCATAGTATTTCCGTATCTCCGGGACGAGAAAACGGGCAAAAGGTTCCTATGATAGCCTGCGGAAATTCGATTTGACAGATTTCAGTTTTGATTTCAGTCTGTTCTTCTGACAGATAATTTCCCCCTTTCCCAAATGCAGGACAAGGCCTGTAGGCGGGAGGAACAGGGAAAGGGTGCTGTTCCCCCCACCGGGGCCGGTTATCAATTCACGCCGAAAATGGCGCGGATCAGTTTGCTTTCCAGACGGCTTTTCATGTACTCGTCCAGGCAGGCATGGGGACAGCCGCTTTCGTCGTAGACCGTCCGGGTGCAGAGCTTGTTTATGTAGCCCTCGTAGTACCGCAAGACCTGCTCCACGGCATCAGCGTCCCCAGCCTGGGCCGCGTCGCTCACCGCCAGCGGCAGCAGTTCACGGCCCTTGTAGTTCCGGCGCTTCATGGCGCTAACCTCCTTTCCTCGCTGTCAGTTTCGTCCGCAGGACATTCAGCGATTTTGTTCTGCGCCGCTGGACGGCACTCCGGGACAGCCCCAGGGCCTCGCCGATCTCGCTGTCTGTCAAATCCAGCACCAGGCGCAAAATCAAAATGCTTTGCTCCTGCTCTGGCAGACCGGCAAAGGCGTCGGCCACCTGCTGGCTTCTGATCGGCAGGTCACAGCCACAGTACAAGAACACATAGCTGTCGCTGGGGTAACTGTCCTCCGAACACAGCTTGCCCATCGCCGTTGAGGCAGCCGCCCCAAGGATGTTTCCCGGCTGGCCCGCCGCTTCATTTTCCGGATGTAGTTGATTGCCTCATGCTTTAACACGGTTTTGCAAAAGGCGTCAAACCTGCACCGTTCGCCATAGTCGCGGGGGTCGGTTTCCATCTTCTCACCCCCTTTCGTCGGGGGATGGTGGTGGTACTTTCCCTTTCCGCTAACAGAGCGTTCAGCGGCACAGGTTTTGCGCGCAAAACCGCTTTCCGCAGAGAAAAAAGCAAAGAAAAATTTCCGGGCCGCAGGAAACGACAAAAACCGCCCGGCAGGTCATAGACCCACCGGGCGGTTTGCACTGTATAGTTTACTATATCTGCATCGTATAGTATAGCGTTGTGACCGCAGTTCTCCCATGAGGGAAGCAGGCTTTTTTTGATAAATCATGGACTGCTAGGTTGTGTAGAATGGCTTTGTGTTTCATGGCGGCTGCTCCTATGTACCGCCACAGCGCAAAAGGAGCGACGGCTTTTGATTTCTTAAAAGCCGTTGCTCCTTATTTGACTTAGCCACGACTTTTCAAAGGCAAAGCCGATAACTATAGGGGAAGTTCCCGCAATGTTATCGGCTCTGCGTCTGTGCGTCTGGCTCTAT
>CAMWBA010000042.1 GCA_947172355.1 uncultured Bacillota bacterium | reverse complement strand
GCGTAGAGAATACAGCGGCAATAACACCAAAAATCACACAAAAGGCGGTAGACCAAAGGATAGCAGTTTTGATAGCCTCCCGCAGCCGGTCAAACTTTTTTGCTCCATAGCTAAATCCGGCGATTGGCTGAAATCCTTTCAGAAAGCCAAAGACAATCAGCGTCCCCATGGACATAATTTTTGTGACCGGCCCCATTGCGGCCAGTGCGGAGCCTCCGTATTCCTTGGCGGCACTGTTTATCATGCTGATGGAAAGGCTGGTCAGAAGTTGGAAAATCAGCGTAGGGATACCGATTTTCAAAATTTCGGACATAATCTCTTTTGCAAAGCAACATTCTTTAATGCTGAAGCTGAACACGCTCTTTTTCCGGAGTATGTAGCAAAGATAAACCAATGTGGAAACGATTTGGGAAATCGCTGTCGCAATCGCCGCGCCAGCCACGCCGAGGTTCAGTGCGTAAATGAAAACAGGGTCTAATATCACATTCAGTACCGCACCAGCCATCAGCGCACACATAGCCGTTTTTGCCGCACCCTCACTGGAAACGATATTGTTCATGGTGACATTGAACACATTGAAAATGGAGAACACGATATAGATGCGGGTATAGGTAATTGCATAGGGCATCACGCTTTCGATTGCGCCAGCTTGTTTCAAAACCGGTTCCAGAAAGATAACGGAGAACAGGATCACAACCGCCCCAATCGAAATTCCGCTGTATATGGCTGTACTCGCTACCTTGTTCGCCGTGTCCTTGTCGCCCCGGCCCAGCAGCCTGGACAGATAGGCGGCAGCGCCATTTCCGAACAGCAGGCCCAGGCCAACAACAATCTGTCCCAGGGGAAAGGCAACCGTGACCGCGCCCATCTGGTCGGTTCCCAGCCCGCCTACAAAATAGGTGTCTACCAAATTGTAGAGGGCGTTAATGAGCATACCAATCATCGTTGGGATGCCCAGTGCCAGGAGAGCTTTGGGAATTGGCGCACTCCCCAGAAGCGCCATTTTTTTGTTTCCATCCATAAATTGCTCCTTTCTCTTGACAGCCAGTGTAATGTGAAGTAGTATACTTTATAGTAGCCGTCAGTCAACACATACTACTATAATTTATAGTAGTTGTCAAGTGCGAAAGGGGAAATCTTCATGGCAACAATAGATTTGATTGTCCTTGGGATGCTCAAAAAGCAGCCGCTGAGTGCCTACGACATTCAAAAGCTTGTGGAATACCGCAATATTTCAAAATGGGTAAAAATCAGTACACCGTCTATCTATAAAAAGGTCATTCAGTTAGAGGAAAAGGGCCTGCTCCAAAGCGTCCCTGTGCGGGAAACCAATATGCCGGAAAAAGCAGTCTACTCGCTGACGGCCAACGGTGAGCAGGAATTTGAGCGGCTGATGGGAGAACTCTCCGCCCAGCCTATCCGTATGTTTTTAGATTTCAATGCTGTGATTGTAAATTTGGACAGCGTTCCTTTGGAAATGCAAAAATCCTGCGTTGCCAGTATTGAAAAAAATGTGCAGGATTTGAAAAGCTATCTGGAAGAAAACCTTCGGGAAAAAGAAAATGCGCCGGAGGTTCCTGAAATCGGTATAGCGGTTTTGCGTCAGCAGTTTGTCTTAGCTGAAACGATTGAAGCTTGGATTGCGACTTTGAAATCAGGACTTTTTTGAGGTACTTTTAGGGAAAAAGAACGGGAAACCGCTATCGTAGCAAGCATAGGAAAGGAATGGGTAATTGATAAATCTTTAATTGATTTTTCTGTATTTACTTATATCTTTATTTTATTGCGTCGGATTTGCCTACATAGGATTTTCCGACAACGGTTTTCCCGGCGCAGGCTATTCCAAGCTTGCCCGTCGCCCATACCCATTAGTTTTCTTGTGTTTTTGGAAGTATCGTTATCTAACACCGTCTTTTGCAAGGCCGGCTTTTATGGAGATCATGGAGCTGGCTGAACAGGGGCTTGTTGCAAATTTGGTGGTGAAAGACCATTCCCGGCTGGGCCGCAACCGCCTTGTGGTTGGCCAACTTCTGGAAGAAGATTTTGTCCGGCTGAATATCCGTTATATCGCTATCATGGACAACATTGACACCGCCAACGGAGTAAGCGACATTGTGCCTATGCAAGACCTCTTAATGAATGGCACGTAAAAAATACGAGCGACAAGGTACGCCGTGTCAGGCAGATCCGTGGTAACGCCGGGATACCGCTGACCACCAGCGCTCCCTATGGTTACAAGAAAGCCCCGGAGGACAAGAACAAGTGGATCGTGGACGAGTCGGCGGCAGAGGTGGTGCAGCAAATCTTCCGGTTGTCGGTCAGCGGACTGGGGCCTACTCAAATCGCTAAGAAACTGCGCTCTGAGGGCGTGATGACCCCCAGCGAGTATTTTCAAAGCGTGGGTATCAATTGTCCGACCAAACCTCCTGCACATCCCTGTAACTGGAGTTCTGGCACAGTGGCGGGCATTCTGGACAGGCAGGAGTATGTGGGCGATACCATCAATTTCCGTACCTGCCACCAGTCTTTCAAGCTGAAAAAGCAGTTGGACAGGCCGCAGGAGGATTGGAAAGTATTTTCTGACACCCACCCCGCCATCATCAATCGGGAAACCTTTGCCCTTGTGCAAAACCTCCGCCAGCACCGCCGCAGACCGAATCGAACCGGCATGGTGAGTATGTTCTCCGGGCTTCTCTACTGCGCTGACTGTGGGGAGAAGCTGTATTATGGGGGCAGTAAGAGCAGCAAACAGCCACAAGCATATTTCTTTTGTTCCGGCTATCGCAAAAATTCCAACGTATGCTCCGTTCACTATATCAGGGAGAGCGTTGTGGGGCAGTTGGTGTTGGAGGGCCTGCAAAGACTGTTGTGGTACATCCAGGTCTATGAAAAACGGTTTGCCCAAGAGCAGATGGAGCGGTTTGGCCTGCAAGAGAAGAAAGCGTTGGCAGAGAAGCGGCGGGAACTGGACAGGGCCAATATGAAAAGGCTCCTGGATTGGTGTTTGCCGAGCTGCTGGCCATCATGGCTTTGAGGGTTCTGATTGGCTATCTGCTCTGGCACCGTATCAAAAAGTCCCAATGACACAGGTCGGCAATGTTTTAGGAGTATCCTTCTTGGATATTCCTAAAACGCTAGTTGGGGCTCCCCAAGCCCTGGACTGGCCGCTCTGTGTCCAGTCGAACACGCCTGACGGTGTGGCTTTCCGCTCCCTTCGGCCGCTCATTCCTGCATATTTGCGCAGGAAAATGAATCCTCGTCAAGATTCATTTTGGTATCGTATCGGGCAATAGAAAATTAAAATGTCTATCTGACATTTATCTCAGTCCTGGTTCTGTGAATTGCAGTCAGTTGAACAAGCCGACAACTATCGCCATACGAACAGGCAGGATCAAGAACGGTAATATCAGCATCACTAATCCGGCAAATATTCTACAATATCTGGGAGTTCACATCCCAATATTTTACAAAGGGCATCTAATGTGTTCGTGGACACGGACTCTCCAGCTTTCAGACGGCGGATCGTCGAACTGCTGATACCGCCTTTTACTTGAAGCGTATATGTGGTTGCGCTTCGCTTTTTCATTGTCTCCCACAGCGGTGCATATGAGATCACGCCCTCCGGCCTCCCTCCTGGTTGACTTATCTTCATTATTGCCTATAATGAGAGAAAAGCGTTATAGTCAATAATGCCTATGCCAGTTAGGAGGATTTCTGTGGAAAGGAAAACGTGTTTCTTCATCGGGCACCGAGAGGCCCCAGACAGTCTGTTGCCGATTCTTGACGCTGAGGTAGAGCGGCGTATTGCTGAACATGGTGTAACTGAGTTCGTTGTTGGCCGATATGGCCGCTTTGACGCACTGGCAGCAAAATGTGTCAAAGAAGCAAAGAAGCGCCACCCGGAGGTGACGCTCGCATTGCTGCTCCCTTATCGTCCGTATGACCGTCCTACACCCACACCATCCGGTTTCGATGGTACGTTTTACCCGCCGGGGATGGAAACTGTCCCCAAACGTGCCGCCATTATCCGGGCCAACCGCTACATGGTAGAGCATAGCGGTTATCTGATCGCCTATGTACGGCATTCGGGTAATGCGCAGGATTTGGTGGAGTATGCCAAGAAATACGAAAAGCAGGACCGTATAAAAATCACTATACTCCCATAACGATAAAAACTCTTGGTATTTTGCAGCAAAGGCCCTCATTTTAATCAATGCCACAGTATATTCGGTTGCTTTTTGTCGCTTTTGACTGTATAATGGAAACACCAAATCATACCAGAGGAGAAAATGAGATGGCTGAGACGAATACAACCAATAACGGTTTTGAAAAGCAGATCTGGGATGCTGCCTGTGTCCTGCGCGGCAACCTGGACGCATCGGAATATAAATCTGTTGTCCTGGGGCTGATTTTCTTAAAATACATCTCTGACCGGTTCGAGGCAAAATACAACGAGCTGGTAGCCGAAGGCGACGGCTTTGAGGAGGACATCGACGAGTATACCTCTGAAAACATCTTCTTCGTTCCGGAGGAGGCCCGGTGGCACGTGATCTCCGCCGCCGCCCATACGCCGGAGATCGGCGCGGTGATCGACAACGCCATGCGCAGTATCGAGAAGGAGAACAAGAAGCTGAAGGACATTCTCCCCAAGAACTTTGCCCGCTCGGAGCTGGACAAGCGGCGGCTGGGCGATGTGGTCGATCTGTTTACCAACCTCCAGATGGTAGAGCATGGCAGCAGCAAGGATATTCTGGGGAACGCCTACCAGTACTGCCTGCGGAAATTCGCCGAGCAGGAGGGCAAGCTGGCCGGGGAGTTCTTCACGCCGGAGTGTGTGGTCAAGACGTTAGTAGAAGTGCTCCAGCCCTTCAATGGGCGGGTCTATGACCCCTGCTGCGGCAGCGGCGGTATGTTTGTCCAGTCGGCGCGGTTTATCGAGAACCATAGCGGGAACATCAACCGCATTTCCGTCTATGGTCAGGACTCCAACCCCACCACCTGGAAGCTGGCCCAGATGAATCTAGCCATCCGGGGCATTGACGCTGACCTGGGTAAGTTCAGCGCCGACACCTTCTTCAACGACTGCCACCCCCAACTCAAGGCCGACTTCATCATGGCAAATCCGCCCTTCAACCTCTCCAACTGGGGCGCGAACGAACTGCGGGAGGACGTGCGGTGGCAATACGGGATGCCGCCTGCCGGAAACGCCAACTTTGCCTGGCTCCAGCACATGATCTGGCACCTGGCTCCGGGCGGACGCATCGGCATGGTGCTGGCAAACGGCTCGCTCTCCTCCCAGTCCGGGGGCGAGGGCGACATCCGCAGGAATATGATAGAGGCTGATCTGGTGGACTGCATCGTAGCCATGCCGCCCCAGCTGTTCTACACCACGCAGATTCCCGTGTCCCTGTGGTTCCTGGCGAAAAACAAGCAGCAGAAGGGGAAAACGCTGTTCATCGACGCCCGGAAAATGGGGACGATGGTCAGCCGGAAGCTGCGGGAGCTGACGGACGAGGACATCCGGAAGATCGCGGATACCTACAACGCTTTCGTGGCGGGGGCACTGGAGGAGGTCAAGGGGTTCTGCGCGGCGGCGGACTTGCAGGAGATCGCAAAGCAGGACTATATCCTCACGCCAGGGCGGTATGTGGGCATTGAGGAGCAGGAGGACGACAGCGAACCGTTTGAGGAGAAGATGGGGCGGCTGACGGCGGAGCTGGGGGAGTTGTTCCAGAAGTCCCATGAGCTGGAGGAGGAAATCAGGAAGCAGTTGGGGGCAATTGGGTATGGAATATAAAACAATAAAGGAACTATGCAAAGTCATTGTAGATTGCCCTCATTCCACGCCCACTTGGACGAACAGCGGGAAAGTTGTTGTCCGAAATGTCAATATTAAGAACGGTTTTATAAATCTTTCATCACCATCATATACCAATAACGAACATTTTCAGCAGCGGACAAGGCGCGCAATTCCGCAAGCTGGAGATTTGATTATCACTCGTGAGGCTCCTATGGGAGAGGTGGGAATGATACCAGAGGGCATTGAGTGTTGCCTTGGGCAAAGGATGGTTTTGTTGAGGACAAACCCCGAATTGTGTGATAATTATTTTCTCCTCTATAGTCTGCAATCGAGGTATGTTCAACATCAAATATCTTGGAGCGAGGGAACTGGAACAACGGTAAGTAACCTGCGAATCCCTCATCTGGAAAGTATAAAGATTCCAATTATACCTCTAGAAAAGCAACGGGCCGTTTCATCGATTCTCAGGAACTTAGAAACAAAAATTGTATTGAACCAGAAGATAAACGAGAATTTGGAGCGACAGGCGCAGGCAATTTTTACTGCCGAGTTTGTTTCAGAGGCTAATCCTAAATGGCGTCAAGGACACCTTTCTGATTTAGTGACCATCAAATATGGCAAGGACCATAAAAAATTGGCAGATGGTCTTTATCCAGTCTTTGGTTCTGGTGGTATTATGCGTTATGTGGAACGTCCGCTATATGACAAAGAATCTGTCCTTATCCCACGGAAAGGGACACTCAACAATGTAATATATGTTAATGAGCCATTTTGGTCAGTTGATACTATGTTCTATACTGAGATGCGTTTTCCTAACGTTGCGAAGTTTGTGTATCATTTTGTTAAAAGTAAAGACCTTGCGTCTATGAATGCCGGATCGGCAGTTCCCAGTATGACCACAGATATTCTCAATGCGTTGGAATTAAATATTCCCGATAAGGAGACACTTGCAAAATTTGAAAACTTAGTCGCACCAATGTATTTAATGATGGAAGAAAATAATAGGCAGTCAAAAATGCTATTAATTATTAGAGACATGCTTCTCCCCAAACTCATATCCGGCGAGATTGACGTGTTGTAACCGATAATTTAAAATTTCAAAGGAGCGATAGAATGGTTGATATTAGGCATAAACAGCAACAGAATGATGGTGTAAATTGGAAGTGCGGAGCAGTGTGTTTGGAAATGATTTATGACTATTTCCGAATTGAATATGACTGCAATCAAATATGGGACAGTATAAAATCTAAACGATATAAAAACTCTATACAGATGTATTCGCTGACATATAAACTCGCACAGGATGCTATTTCCAGAGGTCTGCCAGCCACAATTTACAAAGGAAACGATGCTTATATCCTAGAAGATGTAGACAAACTTCAGACCCCCGCTATATTGTCGATTAAAGAGAAAAAATCGGGAGAAAGTCATTTTGTTGTCTTTCAAGGAATTAAAAATCAAAAATACTGCTTTTGCGATCCAAATGCAAATAAAGCGCAATCTGTAATGACTTATAATACGTTGCGGGATTTATGGTCACCAAACCCGAGAATAAATGTAACTGGGTTTGTTTTCATTATGTTTGACAATCAAGAGGATATATTTGCGACATGTGAACACTGTAGTAAAGAGATTCCAATTGTTCATGATGTATTGCGAGAAAAAGTTCGGAGTATTATTTGCCCATATTGCAATTGTGAGATTTAGAATAAGCCTTTGAAATCATAAAAACCGAGGTTTGTTAATAGTGAGGTAATCTGCTATGCCCTTCACCGAATCAAACTACGAAAACGCCGTCCTCCAACTCTTCCAGGAGCAGTTAGGCTACACTTATACCTACGGCCCTTCCGTGGCGCGGGACTACCGCTCCCCGCTCTACGAGGATGTTCTGCTGCCCTGCCTGCGGCGGGTCAACCCCGCCCTGCCCATGGACGCGCTCAACGAGGCGGCCTACAAGCTGAAAAATTTCGAGAGCGGGACGCTGCTGCAAAAGAACATGGTGTTCACGGACTACCTGCAAAACGGTGTGCCGGTGAAGTATGTTGTAAACGGCGAAGAACGCTCCACCCTTGTTTATCTCGTTGACTACAAAACCCCCGGCAACAACGATTTCACCATCGCCAATCAGTGGATGGTGGTAGAGAACTCCGAAAAGCGGCCTGACGTGATCCTGTTTGTCAACGGCCTGCCGCTGGTGGTGGTGGAGCTGAAGTCCCCCTCCCGTGAGGAGACGGACGCCTCCGCCGCTTACCGCCAGCTCCGGAACTATATGCACGAGATCCCCTCCCTGTTCGTCTACAACGCCATCTGCGTCATGAGCGACATGACCCACTCCCGGGCCGGGACCATCACCTCTGGCGAGGACCGGTACATGGAGTGGAAGACCACGGACGGCAGCTATGAGAATACGCAGTACGCCCAGTTTGACACCTTTTTTGCGGGGATGTTTGAGAAAAGACGGTTTCTCGACATCATCAAAAACTTTATCTGTTTCAATGCGGACGGGCAGAACACGTTCAAAATTCTTGCCGGGTATCACCAGTATTTTGCCGTCAAAAAGGCGGTGGAGTCCACCTGCCGCGCCACCCGGACAGATGGCAAGGGCGGCGTTTTCTGGCATACCCAGGGCAGCGGGAAATCCCTGTCCATGGTATTCTACGCCCACTATCTGCAAGAGGCGCTGGAAAGCCCGACTATTGTTGTCATCACTGACCGGAACGATCTGGACGATCAGCTCTACGGCCAGTTTGCCCGATGCAGGGATTTCCTGCGGCAGACGCCGGTCCAGGCCACCTGCCGCAAGCTGAGTGACGAGTATAAAGAGAGACTGCGGCGGGGCGAAACGCCAAAGCATGTGGAAATTGGCTTGAAGGACTGGTTAAAGGACCGTCAGGCCAACGGGATCATCTTCACCACCATGCAGAAATTTGAGGAGAGCGGCGAACCGCTTTCCGAACGCCGGAATATTATTGTCATGGCGGACGAGGCCCACCGGGGGCAGTACGGTCTGACGGAGAAGGTGGTCGCCCGACGGAATGATAACGGGGAGATAGAGGCTAAAACAGTTATCGGAACAGCCCGGATCATCCGGGACAGTCTGCCCAACGCTACATACATCGGTTTTACTGGTACGCCGGTTTCGTCTAAGGACCGCAGCACCCGCGAGGTGTTCGGGAAATACATTGACATCTACGATATGACCCAGGCCGTGGAGGACGGAGCCACAAGGCCGGTCTACTATGAGAGCCGGGTTATTCATCTGAAGCTGGACGAGAACACCCTGCGTCTGATTGATGCCGAGTACGACATCATGGCGCAGAACGCGGACCCATATGTCATTGAAAAGAGCAAGAAAGAGTTGGGTAAAATGGAGGCCATCCTGGGCGCTGATCAGACTATTAACTCCTTGGTTAGTGACATTCTCGACCACTACGAAAACTATCGTGCCAATATCCTGACGGGCAAGGCCATGATCGTGGCCTACTCCCGTCCCATCGCCATGAAGATATACCAGCGCATCCTGGAACTGCGCCCGGCGTGGACGGAAAAAGTGGCGGTTGTGGTGACCCAGGGCAACAATGACCCGGAGGAATGGCAGAAGATCATTGGGAACAAGGCCCGCAAGGACGAGTTAGCTAGGAAATTCAAGGATAATGGATCGCCTTTGAAAATTGCCATTGTGGTAGATATGTGGCTGACGGGCTTTGATGTTCCATCGTTGGCGACGATGTATGTGTACAAGCCTATGTCCGGCCACAATCTGATGCAGGCCATCGCCCGCGTCAACCGCGTCTTCCAGGACAAAGAGGGCGGTCTGGTGGTGGATTATGTGGGCATCGCCGCCGCGCTCAAGCAAGCGATGAGCGACTACACCGCCAGAGACAGGAAAAATTATGGCGATACCGATGTCAGTAAGGCCGCCTATCCGAAGTTTTTGGAAAAACTCTCGATCTGCCGGGATTTCTTCCATGGTTTTGATTATGGGGCGTTTATGTCCGGCAACGATTTTGAGAAAGCAAGGGCCATCAGCGGAGGCGTCAACTTCATTCTGGGCAAGAGTGTTGCGGAGCATGACCTGCCCGAAAAGGAGCGGACGCAGAATGCTTATGTCAAAGAGGCGCTGCTGCTCCGGCAGACCCTAACCCTATGCGGCAGCTTGGTGGATGAGAGCACCCGTTTTGAGGCGGCATTCTTTGACGCGGTTCGCACAATGATCGTCCGTTTGCAGTCGGGCGGGACAGGGAAGAAGTTCACCCTGCCCGAAGTGAATGAGCGGATCAACGAGTTATTGAAACACAGCATCAAGAGCGAGGGGGTAATTAATCTTTTCTCCGATGTGAAGTCGGAGTTCTCCCTGTTTGATCCGAAGTTCCTGGAAGAAGTGGCAAACATGAAGGAGAAAAATCTTGCGGTAGAGCTTTTGAAAAAGCTGATTGCCGAGCAGGTTTCCATCTATCGCAGGACAAATCTGGTCAAATCGGAGAAATTTTCCGAGATTATCCAAAGTGCCATGAACCGCTATCTGAACGGGATGCTAACCAATGAGGAAGTTATTGAGGAGCTGCTGAAGCTGGCCAAGGATATTGCGGCGGCAAATGCGGAGGGCGAGGCACTGGGGCTGAATGCGGAAGAACTGGCGTTCTATGACGCGCTCACCAAGCCACAGGCAGTCAAGGATTTTTACGAGCATGAGGAATTGATTGCCATTACCAAGGAGTTGACCGATCTTCTGCGAAAGAACCGAACCATTGACTGGCAGAAGAAGGACAGCGCCCGCGCCGGTATGCGCAAGCTGGTTAAGCGGCTGCTCAAGCGGCACAAATATCCTCCAGAGGGTATGGACGATGCTGTGCAGACGGTGATAGGTCAGTGCGAGATGTGGACAGATAATATTGTCATTGAGAACTCATAGACAAGGGGAATTATATGCCTATTCACTATTCAGAAAAGGTCATTGGCAGTACGGATGTTGAAAAAATAGTTGCATTGTCCGAAAACTGAATTATGGACATGAAGGGGAAAGATATAAGACCTGCTAAATTATCAAGAACTGTGTCTGCTTTTGCAAATTCAAATGGTGGAGAAATATATTTAGGGATTTCTCATTTTGATGATAAGGACCAATACTTTTGGGACGGATACAAAAACGAGGAAAGTTTCAATGAATATGCTACTCTCCTTGAAAATGTACTGCCATCGTATGAATCATATGTAATAGAGGCGTTTGAACACCCTGTTGAGCATACCTAAAATAACTGGTATTACAGATAGCAATAAGATGAAAAAGATTTTTTATGTTCTAAAAGATAAAGAACTTCTGGAAATTGTTCCTGGGACACGTGGCGTAGCTACTCGTTGGCGGATGAAAAGCAAGCAAGATTATGATACGCAACGACCCGGAGATCAGTTAACGCTTTTCTGATGCCCCTAAAATTAGAATCCATCTATTTTGTTTTTTGGATGAAAATATCCTTGACAAATCACTTCTCAAAAAATCATGCTTAGCCGCTATGTGCAAAAGTCATTGATGATGAGCTCAGAACTACGCAAGATGAAATCGACATCCGTTACCTTGTGTATATGTGCCCTGGGGGGTACTGGCCACAAATAGAACAAACTGTGAGAATGAGAACAGAGACAATTTTGTACGAGGATTTTTCTAAAGCTATTACATGGCCTTTGGAACGCTACTTCGACAAAGGGCTGGAGTGCAGTGACAAGGAAGTTATTGAACAGTTGAAAAGTCAAATTGTATGGAACAAAGCTCATCCTTGGTGGACTGTATTTGAAAAAAATTAAAAGAATATCCTGATATCAAATATGAAGAGTTTCCGTTTTGATTTACTCTGTATGGGATAGATACAGATGAATAACCGCCTATCCTCCTAAAATTTCCCACCACTTACAATAACCACGGCGCTGCCAAAAACAACCAATGCCCGGACAAGCCCTTGCTCCGCAAGGCTTTCCGGGCATCGTTTACAATAAGCGCGGCGGGATACATCGCGCCCCGGATATTGTAAGCGATTGCCTCTAAGAATTCGCCTCCAGCTGACGGAAGCGGAACTTGATGATGATTTGTTTATCTGCTGTCAGCTCCACCCGTTCGATCAGGCTGACCAGCAGTTCCCGGTTGGTGGAGGCGGTTTCCAGGAACCGCTCCACCAGCTTTTTTGCCAGATCCGCCTGCTCCGCCGGGGAGAAGTCTGGGCGGTCCAGCTGGCTGAGGCGCTGCTCCAGGTCGGCGCGGCCGGCCTTTACTTTGGTGTAGATACGTTGGAAGTCAGCTTCGTCCAGGACGCCGCTGAGTTTATCCATGTAGACTTTGTCCAGGTGGGCGGTCAGGCTCTCGATTTTGGCTTTCAGCGATGCAATCTCATTTTCGTTGCCGGCCTCCGCCAGAGCCTTTGCTACCTCCCGCTTGGCCGCAGGCAGCAGCTGGTCTGCCCGAAGGTATTGCCAGCAGACCTCTTGTACCTTCTCAATCACCGCCTGGGTAACGGTCTGCTCCTTGATTGTGTGGCTGGTGCAGACCCCCGCCTTGGTGAAACGCTGGTAGGTGCGGCAGACGAAATACAGCTTATCCTCCCCCGCCGCATTCTTCCGGTTGAGCACCGCCAGCGGATAGCCGCACTCGTGGCAGAAGATCAAACCCTTCAGCAGAAAATCATAAGTCCGGCTGCGGGTATGCCTGCGGCTGTCTACCAGTGAGCGTACCTTGTTGAAGGTCTCCCGGTCGATGATCGGCTCGTGTGTATTCTCTACCACCACCCAGTCCCGGCGATCCTGCTTGATACACTTTTGGGATTTGTAGTTAATCTTTCGAGTACGTCCCTGAACCATACTTCCGATGTAAGTCTCATTTTGCAGCATATCGGAAATGCGCTCGCTGCTCCACAGGCCGGTGTAGGGACCGGAATTTGCAACTGGCAGTCCAGCATAGGTAGCAGGTGTCGGAACTTTTTCCTCATTCAGTTGAGTTGCAATCTTTCGGCAGCTCATGCCGTCTAGGGCCATAGCAAAGATACGCCGAACCATTGGAGCCGCATCCTTGTCAATAACGATTTTGTTTTTCTCCGTGGGGTGCATCTTGTAGCCGTAGACCGGCTTGCCGCCGATGAACAGGCCCTTGCGCTGTTTGTCATGCTTGACGCTGGAAATCTTCTTGGAGATATCCTTAGCGTACATGTCGTTCATGATAGCGCGGAAGGGCGTGATGTCGTTGGCTGTAGAGTCCACCCCGGTATCGATGCCATCCAGCAGGGAGATATAGCGGACACGATGCTCCGGGAAGTACCGTTCCATGTAGTGGCCGGTCAGGATGTAGTCGCGGCCCAGACGGGACAGGTCCTTGGTGATGACCATATTTACCTTCCGGGCCTCGATGTCGGCAATCATGCGCTGGAAATTCGGCCGGTCGAAGTTTGTTCCGCTCCAGCCGTCGTCGATGTAGGTGTCGAAAACGGTCAAACGGTGCTGCTGGACAAATTCATTGAGCAAGGATTGCTGGTTGTTGACGCTTTCGGATGGACCTTCGTTCTCATCCTCCTTTGATAATCTGATGTATAATGCCGCATGGTAATCCATGGGATTGCTTATCTCTAAGTACATGTCATACCTCCTGAGATAAGCGGCCATTTATCATATGTATCATACAACATGGTGCGAGAGACTTGCAATGTTGCGAAGTTCCTTTTTGAGAAAAAGTTCTAAGGACTTCAGGATGATTTGCTGGACATCCGGTGCATCTTTCGTACAGTAGGTAATAATCGTCAGCTCTAGCGACTTCAAAGAAGCACCTCCTGATTTAAGATATTAAACTATATTCGTAGTGCGCATGAAATAGCCTTAGAGGTACATATATAGCTATTTTTGTAAGGAAATACAATCTGGACAGCCGTCTGGGCAGGTGGACCTCTTTCCGGCGGCTCTCCCGGTGCCGGATGAGCTCCACGCTGCCCCGGGGACTCTCTTTCAGCATGCGGAGCTTCTCAAATTCCAGATCCAGTTGTTCTGACAGCCATGCGTACGTGGCGGCCACTCCCACAAAATTTCAAACCCTATGCAGCCAGCATATTGTATCCGGCGGCGGGTTTTTGTACAATGATAAGCACATTATACAGATACTTTTTGAGAAAGTAATGGGACGGATACATCATGCGGGAAAAATCATCCGACAATCTGAAACAGGAGCTGATGGAACAGGCCAGCCTGGACCAGTACATCACAGAAAATAAGGCCTATTTTGCAGAGACCGACCTGACCGATGTCTTGGCAAGGCTCTATGAGCGTTGCAGGCTCTCCAAAGCGGAGCTGGCCCGGCAGGCGGAGATGAGCGAGGTCTACTCCACCAGGTCTTTTCCGGGCGGCGCAGGCCCTCCCGGGATCGGCTGCTGTGTCTGTGTATTGGGATGGATTCCGCACTGGAAGATGCCGACCTGCTGCTGAAGGGGATGGGCTACGCCCCCATCTACCCCCGGCTAAAGCGGGAGGCCATCATCAGCCACAGCCTGCTCCACCGCACGCCCCTGACGGAGATCAACGACAAGCTGTTCAGCGAGAACGAAAAAACTCTG
The DNA here is from genome assembly GCA_947172355.1 of uncultured Bacillota bacterium. Classification (GTDB taxonomy): domain Bacteria; phylum Bacillota; class Clostridia; order Oscillospirales; family Oscillospiraceae; genus Lawsonibacter. The sequence continues at coordinate 6,765 of CAMWBA010000042.1, read as the reverse complement.
TTTTAAGAAAGGAAGAGACCACTGTGCCCACAACCCAAACCCTCTGCTACAACTGCTTCCGGCAGATAGCAGACCCGACCCAGCCCTGTCCTCACTGCGGCTTTGACCTGGGGGAGAACCAGCAAAAATTCCCGGTGGCCCTGCGGGCGGGGACGGTGCTCAACGACCGCTACATCGTCGGCCGCGTCCTGGGCCAGGGCGGCTTCGGCATCACCTACGTGGCCTTCGACAGCCAGCTCCAGGCCCGAGTGGCCATCAAGGAGTACATGCCCAGCGATATGGCCACCCGTGTGGAGGGGACCACCGTGTCCGTCATGATGGACACCCGGGCGGAGGACTTCACCTATGGAGCGGAGCGCTTCCAGGAGGAGGCCCGGACCCTGGCCAAGTTCATCGGCCACCCCAACATCGCCGGCGTGTCCAGCTACTTCGACCAGAACGACACCTCCTACTTTGTCATGGACTACATCGAGGGGGTCAGCTTCAAGTCGTACATCGCCAACAACGGCGGGAAGGTCAGCGTAGACGAGACGCTGAACGTGATGATCCCCGTCCTTCGGGCGCTGACGGCGGTCCACGCCGAGGGCTTCATCCACCGGGACGTGACCCCGGACAACATCTATATCTCCAAGGACGGCAACGTGAAGCTGCTGGACTTCGGCTCCGCCCGGTACTCCATCGGCGACAAGAGCAAGAGCCTGGATGTGATCCTGAAGGTGGGCTACGCCCCCAAGGAGAGTACATAAGAAGAGGCCGCCAGGGGCCCTACACCGACGTGTACTCCTGCGCCGCCTGCTTCTACGCCGCCCTCACCGGCTACCTGCCCCCGGAGTCTCTGGAGCGGCTGGACCAGGATACCCTGGTGCCCGTCCCCCAGGTCCTGCCGGAGATCCCCGAGTGGCTGGATAAGGCCATTCTCAAGGGGCTGGCTGTCCAGCCCGAGGACCGGTTCCAGTCTGCCGCCGAGTTTTTGGACGCCATCGAGAACCAGCTGGTGGTGGACGTGCCCGCCGCCGGACAGACCGCCCCCGCCCAGCCGGCAAAGAAGAAGCTCAACCCCCTGATGCTCGGCGGCATCGCTGCCGCCATTGTGGTGGCTGTGGGCCTGGGAGCTGTCCTGGGCGGCCGGGGCGGCGGAACCTCCCCCGCGCCCAGCGGCTCCGGTTCCAACGGCGGAACTTCCAGCGGAGGAGGCGGCCTGCCCTCCTTTGTGGAGGAATCAGGTCCCAAGGTCACCATCGCCGGACATGAGTACAGCGCCAATGCGGAGGAGCTGAACTTGGGGGATTTGGGCGAGCTTGTTTGGACCGAGGAGGACTTAGAGACCATTCAGAGGATGCCCAATTTGAAACGATTGAAGATGCATTGTAACAGAATGACGGATATGCAGTGGATATCAGAGCTGACTCAGCTGGAAAGTTTGGAACTTGGCGGGGAAAATGCGGTCTATGAAAATCTGGATTTTCTGTCCGGGCTGACCGGGCTGAAGGTCCTGCGCCTGCCGATCACGGCCCAGGGCATGGGGTCTTATGATATCTCCGCTCTGGCAAATCTGACAGAACTGACCAGCATCGACCTTCCCCACAGCGTCAAGGATCTGACACCGCTGCAAGGCTTGACTAAGCTGGAATATCTGTCATTGGAAGACGGCTATATGGCCGAGACACGGGACTCCTTTGATTCAGTGGAGCCATTGAGAAATCTAACCAATTTGAAAGAGTTGTCCGTTCGTTTCTTAAATGAGGGACAGGTGGACCTCACTCCACTGTCGGGAATGACCCAACTGCAAACGCTGAGCATCAATGCCGCCAGCGGAAATTTGGGACAGTGCAGTATTTCTAGCCTGTCTGCCCTGTCCGGCTTGAAGGAACTTCGAACATTGACGTTGCAGGTCCACGATTTGACGGATATTTCCGGGCTTGAAAGCCTGGAAAAGTTGGAGATGGTGAGTATTTCGAATTATACAGATAATGGGCTGGACAACTCGAAAATTGACTGGTCTCCGGTGGACCATGTGAAAACAGTCGTTGGAAGAGATTAAAAAGGAGGGATTCTTATGGCACAGATCGAATGCGGCCGGGGCCACCTCTACGACCCGGACAAAAACCCCACCTGTCCCTACTGCAACGGCGGGCAGAAGATCACCGTGGCCTCCGCCGGGCGCACCGCGCCCATTGGCCGCTCGGTGCTCTCGCCCAGCCGCACCGCCCCGGTGGGCGGCACCCCGGTGACGGCGGCACAGAAGACCGCGCCCCTGTCCGGGGTATCGGTGACGGCTCCGCAAAAAACCGCCCCTCTGTCGGGCATCTCCGTCACCGCGCCCCAAAAGACCATGCCCCCCAGGGGCTACGGCGCGCCGGCCCCTGAGCCTGTCCAGACCGCGCCTCCTCCCCCGCCGGGCTTCGGGGTCAGCGTGGCGGCGGCAGGCAAGACGGTGGGCATGATGCAGTCCCAGATGGGCTTCGACCCGGTGGTAGGCTGGCTGGCCTGCGTGGCTGGTCCCAGCCGGGGCAAAAGCTACACCGTCCGGGGCGGGGTGAATTCCATCGGCCGCAGCGAGCGGATGGATATCGTCATCACCGGCGATCTGAAAATTTCCGCTGAGAACCACGCCAAGATCAGCTACAGCGACAAGCACAACCGCTTCAACCTCCTCCCCGGCGAGGGACGGAATATCGTCTACCTCAACGACGAGGAGGTCTTCACCCCCATGCCCCTCCACGCCTACGACCTCATCGACTTTGGGGAGACCAAGCTGCTCTTTGTCCCCCTGTGCGGGGAAACATTCACCTGGGAGGACAAGGATGGGACTGTTTAAGCTGTTTTCCCGGGGAAAGCCGGCGCCCGAGCCGGTCCCGGAGGAGCCGGCCGCCCCGGCGGAGGGGCCGCTGACCCTCCGGATCGCCAACCTCCAGGGCCAGGGAGACCGGGAGCGGCAGGAGGACTCCTTCGCCCTTGTCAACCCAGCCCAGGGGGAACTGCGGGACCGTCAGGGCCTGCTGGCCCTGGTGGCCGACGGCATGGGGGGCATGGAGGACGGCAAAGCCGCCAGCCAGTGGGCGGCGGAGCGGCTCCCCCAGCTCTTTCAGGAGCGGGAGACGGAGGACATCCCCGGCTGGTTTTACCGCAGCGCCCACGCCGTCAGTGAGGAGGTGTTCCGCCAGTTCGGCGGCCGCAGCGGCACCACGCTAGTCGCGGTCCACATCCAGGGGGAGCGGCTGCACTGGCTCAGCGTGGGGGACAGCGCCATTTTCCTTGCGCGAAACGGCGGGGTCTTCCAGCTCAACCGGGAGCCCACCTGCCTCAACCGTCTGTTCCTCCAGGAGCTGGAGCGGGAGGTCATCGAGAAGGAGCGGGCCATTTCTGACCCGGATGCTCCCCGGCTCACCTCCTTTGTGGGCATTGACCGGCTGACCGAAGTGGACCTGAGCCTGCGGCCCCTGACGCTCCAGCGGGGAGACACCCTGCTGCTGTGCTCCGACGGGATCGGCGGGGTGCTCACCCCGCCCGAGCTGCTGGAGTGCATGTCCCTGGACCCGGAGGAGGGGGCCGGGCTGCTGGAGAGGATGGTTTTGGAGAAACACGTCCTGGGGCAGGACAATTACACAGGAATATTGATCGCCTGTCAATAAAACAAGAACGGAGAGATGACATGAAACGCGTTTGGAATCGTATCGCCGCCGCGCTGCTGGCGGCACTGCTGCTGGCGGCGGCGGCGCTCCTCGCTTTCGCGGACTTCAGCCAGGACACCCTGAATGGCATCGTCATGATCACCACCGGCGCGCCGGACAAGGACGGACATATGAACTACTGGCGGGGCACCGGCTTCTTTGTGGGGGAGGCGGGAAAGGACCCCCAATACATCGTCACCAACTGCCATGTGGTGGAAGAGTTCATCCTGGCGGGCAAGGCCCTGGGGGGCGGAGAGCTCCACGTCCGCTTTGACAAGGACGACGAGGCGGAGGCCTACCTGGTGGACTACGACGCGGAGAAGGACGTGGCCATCCTCCGGCTGGCGGAGGCCACCGGCAAGCGGGTATCCCTCCAAATGCGGGTCCCCCAGGAGGACAGCCTGGGCAGCGAGGCCTACGCCGTGGGCTACCCCGCCGCCGCCGACCTGACGGTCGCTGCGGTGAACTCCTTCAGTCAGAAGGACGCCACCGTCACCACCGGCAGCATCAGCCGCTTCCTCACCGAGAGCGGCACCGGCCGCAAGCTCATCCAGACCGACGCCTCTCTGGGGGGCGGCAACTCCGGCGGGCCTCTGATCGACGGCTCCGGCGCGGTCATCGGCATCAACACCGCAGGCTCCAAGCTGGACTCCAACCTGTTCTACGCCGTCAGCGTGGGCGAGGTCCTGCCCCTGCTGGACAAGAACAGCATCCCCTATACCCTTGCCCCGGAGACCAAGTCCGGCGGCAGCACCATGCTCTATGTGGGCATCGGCGCGGCGGCTGTGGCGGTCATTGCAATTCTCGCGGTAGTGCTGGGCAAAAAGAAAAAAGCTCCCGCCGCCCCAGGCAATCAGGAGGCAAAGGGCACCCCCATCCTGCGCTCCATGGCTCCCCAGCACGGCGGGATGGTGGTCCAGCTCCACGGCCAGCCGGTGCAGATCGGCCGGGACGGGGCGGTGTGCCGCCTGGTCTATCAGGACGGCACCCCCGGGGTGAGCGGCAGGCACTGTCAGGTGTCCTTTGAACAGGGCCAGTTTGTCCTCACCGACCTGAACTCTACCTACGGCACCTTTCTGTCCAACGGCCAGCGGGTCGCCCCCAACAGCCCGGTAACGCTGCCCCCCAAGAGCTCCTTCTACCTGGGTGAGGCGGACAACACCGTCTATGTGGATTTGGAGTAAGCCATGAGACTATCTGCTTACTGCTATACCAACCAGGGGGGCCGGGATCACAACGAGGACAGCGTGCGCTGCTGCGCCGAACAGGGGGGGTTCGTCCTGGCCGACGGTCTGGGGGGCCACGGGAGCGGGGAGGTGGCCTCCGCCCTGGCGGCGGACGTCCTCTTTGATGGCTGCGCCGTCCACCCCGGCCCCGAAGAGCTGACGGAGCTGTTCCAGAAGGCCAACGAGGCGGTGATAGAGGGCCAGAAGGTCCCCGGCCAGGAGGAGATGAAAACCACCGCCGTGGCCCTGTCCATCGGCGGGGACCGGGCGGTGTGGGGCCACGTGGGGGACTCCCGGCTCTACCGTTTTTCCGGCGGGGTGCTGGCTCAGGAGACCCGGGACCACTCCGTCACCTATATGAAGTATCTGGGCGGTGAGATCTCCTATATGGATGTCTATCACGACGACGACCGCTCCAGTTTATTGCGGGCGCTGGGGAAGCTGCCCTGCAAGCCGGAGGCAGGCCAGGCCAAGCTGCGGCCGGGGGACGCCTTTCTGTTGTGCTCTGACGGCTTTTGGGAGTATGTCTACCAGGAGGAGATGCTGGCGGACATGCTGAAAGCGGAGAGTCCAAGACAGTGGGCGGAGGGGATGCTCCTGCGCCACATCCGCCGCACCCCGCCGGGAAACGACAATTTTTCCCTCATTACCGTATTTGCGGAGGAGGAGCTATGAGACGGCTGATATCCATATTCCTTGCCCTGCTGCTGGCGGGGCTCCTGTGTACCAGCGCTCTGGCCGCCGGCAGCGCGGAGATCGTCCGGGCCTTTGTCTATGATGGTACGCTGTACACCTATGTATCCATGGACGGGATGGAGAAGCCTGTCACCAAGGCGGAGGCCAGGGTGGGCGGACAGACCTTCTCCGCCGCCGGCCGGCTGGAGACCGTCCGCCAGGCGGGGGCCCCGGTGACCTGGCTGCTGCTGGTGGACAACTCCACCTCCATGCCCGCCTTCCGTCAGGAGGCAGCGGACTTTGCCCAAAGCCTGGCCCAGTCCGGCGGGGAAAACACCAGATTCATCCTGGCCACCTTCGGAGACGCGTTTGTGATCCGGGCGGAGGACGTCTCCCCGGAGGATCTGCCCGGTGAGCTGGAAAAGATCCCCTTTGACGAGGGGGTGACCCGCCTCCACACCGCCATCAGCCAGGGGCTGGATTACTTTGAGGGGCTGTCCCGGCAGCGCAGCGAGCTGCGGTGCATGGTGGTACTGTCTGACGGGGTGCAGTACGACCCAGCAGGGGGCGTGCCCTATGAGGAGCTGCTGGAGCGGGTGGGAGCCTCCGATGTAATGCTCCACTCCGTGGGCCTGGGCGGCGACTGGGAGGCCTTGGACAGTATGGGCCGGCTGGCGAAGGCTTCCGGAGGCTCCCATCAGATGATGGAAGAGGTGCCGGCGGCAGAGGCCGGGAGCGCCTTGGCGGAGGACAGCGGCAGGCTGTTTGTCACCGGCTTTGATCTGTCCGGCCTGAGCTCAGAGGGTGGGATGGAGCAGGTGTCTGTGACCTTTGCCGCCGGCAGTGAGCTGGTCTGTCGGGCGGAAGTTCAGGTGGAACTGCCCAAGCTCATCGGAGAGGGTGGAACAGGGTCCAATGTCCAGCCGTCCGTTCCGCTGCCGCAGCCCTCGACACAAACTCCTGGCGGCGCAGGGGGCGGGACCGCCTCTCCGGCTGATCCTCCGGCTGCGCCGTTGGCGGTTCCGCTGATTGGAGGGATCGCCGCCATAGTGGTGGTGATGGTTGCGGCGGTGGTGCTCTTGACCCGAAGAAAGCGGAAAATTCCGGAGGCCTCCAGCCCTGTACAGGAGGATCAGGTGGGTATCTATATGCGCCTGGAGCTGGTGCGAGGAGGGCTGGCCGGTGGGCAGAGC
>CAMWBA010000041.1 GCA_947172355.1 uncultured Bacillota bacterium | reverse complement strand
GACACCCCCATTGCCCGCTCCATTGACGAAATGGAACGGCTGGAGCGTTTTGCCCTTTTGGACTATGGCACCGCCGGCGAGTATCCAAACCATGAGCACTTTTTTGTGGAGGATGATACCTACTGGGTGTTTATCCTGGACAGTGGAGAACGGGTGGCTGGCCGCTTTACGCAGACCTTGGAGAATGTTCAGCGGGAGAAGAAGGATGGCATCTACCAGGAACTCTATCCGGTTGGCGCCTGGCAGGCGTGGAAACTGACCCAGGCACAACGGGCCGGGGTGGAGCGGGATGCCCCCCAGTTATCTACCACAGAGTATTTTGTGGATATGGAGGGCCACCACAGGGAGAATTGGACCGAAGCCCGGTTCAGAGAGGGCTTTTGGACCCTCTGCCTGCTGGTAGGGCTGATTTCCATTTTCTTCACCGGCTACCGCCAGAAGAAGCGTAAACAGAAGGAAGCCGGAATCACTCTGCCCCGGAACGATTTGGAGCGGTGGATTGTGGGCAGCTACGCCATCTGGGGCCAGTTCTTTGCCCAACTGGGACACGGGCCGAAGGGAGTACGGAATGTGGAGGCTCGCCGGGGCCCCATCCGCATCGGAGGCCAGCCCATGGACAGCGAGGGGCAGAAATTCACCCGAGAGACCCTAAAGGATAGCTGGGATATCAGCGGAACGGAGGATCTGTATGAGACGGTGGAATATATGTCCGCCGGGCCGGGCTTTGTAAATTGCCGGACGCAGGCCAGCCGGGCCTGGCAGCTTTGCCGCTCCATGCAGCTGCTGGGGATGTGCTTTGTGGCCGGGTGGTGCAGCCGGGAGGAGATGGTAGAGCGGTCCTGCCAGGTGGGGCGGCGGATGCAGGAGCATTTCCACTCCTGGGAGGAGCTGTGCCAGAGCTTTTTGGAGGGATATTTCAACTGGCTGGAGCAGGATTACGGCATAGACCAGGCCAGGCAGGGGCTGAAAGAGCGCTCAGGAATCTATGAAGAGCTTCGGGCCCGGCCTGACAGCCCCTACCGGCTGAACTGGTATTTTTCTCTGGACCCGGAGGTCCAGCGCCGCAGGGAGCAGCAGTTCGGTGCGATGGAAAAATAATTGGTCCTGGAAGGCCGGCCGCCCTTACCAAATAAAACGAGGTGAAGTGTATGACAACACAACAACTGCTGGAAAAAGCCAACGCCGCCAAGTGGGAGATGGCCGCGGCGAACACAAAGACCAAGAACCGGGCCCTGCTGGCCATGGCGGACGCGCTGGAGAAACACTGTGAGGATATTTTAGCGGCCAACGCCCAGGACATGGAGGCGGCCCGGGGGAGCATCTCCGAGGTGATGCTGGACCGGCTGGCCCTCAGCCATGACCGGATTGCGGGCATGGCCCAAGGCATCCGGGAGGTGGCGGAGCTGCCCGACCCGGTGAGGGCGGTGCTCAGCCGGGTGGAGCGGCCCAACGGCCTGGTCATCGAGAAAACGGCTGTACCTATGGGGGTGATCGCTATCATCTATGAATCACGGCCCAACGTCACCTCCGATGCCGCCGCCCTGGCGTTGAAGGCGGGCTCCGCCTGCGTTCTGCGCTGCGGCAAGGAAGCTCACCGATCCGCTGCCGCCATTGTGGCCGCTCTGAAGGAGGGACTGTCCACAGCCGGACTGCCCGCCGATGCCCTCCAGCTGGTGGAAGACACCACCCGGGCCTCCGCCACTGAGCTGATGGCTGCCCGGGGGTTAGTGGATCTGCTCATCCCCCGGGGAGGAGCGGGGCTCATCCGGGCCTGTGTGGACAACGCCGCCGTCCCCGTGCTGGAGACGGGCACCGGCATCTGCCACATCTATGTGGACACCTACGCCGATCTGGATATGGCTCTGGACATCCTCGAAAATGCCAAGTGCTCCCGGCCCAGCGTGTGCAACGCCGCCGAGGTGTGCCTGGTGAACCGGATGGTCGCAGAGGAATTTCTGCCTATGCTAAAGAAGAGGCTGGTGGACCGGCGGGCCGCTCAGGGCCTGCCGCCGGTGGAGCTGCGGCTGGACCCCAGAGCGGCGGAGATCATTGAGGGTACCCCCGCCGGACCGGACGACTTTGATACCGAGTTTTTGGACTATATCCTGGCCGTCAAGGTGGTGGAGCACCAGAGGGAGGCCATCGACCACATCGCTGCTCACTCCACCGGCCACTCGGAGTGCATTGTCACCGGCGACGAGCGCAACGCTTATGCCTTCCTGGGCCGAGTGGACAGCGCCGCCGTCTACTGGAACGCCTCCACCCGTTTTACCGACGGGGGAGAATTTGGCCTGGGCTGTGAGATGGGAATTTCCACCCAAAAATTGCACGCAAGGGGTCCTTTGGGGCTGGCGGAGCTGTGCAGTTTCAAATTTGTTGTAAAAGGCGGAGGGCAGACCAGATAAAATTGTCAAAAATTTTCAGATGACAAGGTTCTGGAGATGGTGTATGATGTGGACAGAACACCATTTGCTGTCCCAAGCCGGACAAGAAAGGAAGAATTTCCATGAGTATTGCAAGCCGTAAACTGCGGGAGCGGGAATTTGTGGAACTGACCCGGGAACTGCTGGACTCCGACCAGGTGCGGATGATGGGCCGGTGGAAACACCACGGGCCGGTGACCACACTGGACCACTCTTTGTTTGTGGCCTTCAGCACCTATCGAATGGCCCGGCTGCTTCATATGGATGTGCACTCCGCCGTCCGGGGCGCCCTGCTCCACGATTTGTACCTCTATGACTCCAAAGACAAGTCTGCTCATCCGGGCAACCAATGCTTCGACCACCCCCGGTTTGCTGCCCGGAATGCCGCCGCCCTCACCCCGCTGACACCCAAAGAGCGGAACATCATTCTCTCTCATATGTGGCCGCTGGGGGGCGCCCTGCCCCGGTCGCTGGAGGCGTGGATGGTGGACCTGGTGGACACCATCTGTGCTGGGCTGGAGATGTCACGCATCTGCCGGCCCTCCCGCCTGCGGGAACGGCTGGGGGTGCGCCCGCTGATACCTGCGTCATCGGTATAAACAGATGCCGCCTGTTCCAGACTGGAATGGGCGGTTTTTGTCGATTTTGGCGATTCCAGATGGGAAATATTGTGTTTTTGTTCCAAGGAAAAATATTTCCTAATGGTGGAAAAATGGAAAATAGTATGGTATAATGCCTGTAGTTGGTATGCCATTTAAGAAGGAGGTACGCTATGAACGACTATTCCAACTCGCTTCAGGCCAAGCGAGAACAACTGCTGGAGGCTGGGGTGCTGATGATGGACCCCGCTGCTGTCTATGTGGAGGAGGGGGTTGCGGTGGGCGCAGGCACGCTTCTCCTGCCAGGCACCATCCTCCGGGGAAAGACAGTCATTGGAGAAAATTGCTGCATCGGCCCTCAGGTGATGCTCACCGACTGTGTGGTGGCGGATGGGTGCACCATTAACGCCTCCCAGTGTGAGGAGAGTACCATTGAAAGAGACTGCCAGATCGGCCCCTACACCCACATCCGACCCCGCTGTGTGGTGGGAGAGGGCTCTAAAATTGGCGCCTTTGTCCAGCTGAAAAACTGCAATTTGGGCCGGGGGACCAAGATGGCCCACCTGACCTATGTGGGCGACAGCGATGTGGGCGACGAGTGCAATTTTGGCTGCGGTACCATCACCTGTAATTACGACGGCTTCAAAAAGCACCGTACCACCATCGGAAGCCATGTCTTTGTGGGCTGCAATACCAACTTTGTCCCCCCGGTGACGGTGGGAGACGGGGCCTTTATCGCCGCCGCTACCACCGTGACGCAGGATATTCCGGCGGACGCTTTGGCGGTGGGCCGGGCCCGTCAGGAGGTCAAAGAGGGGTGGGCTGCGGAGAACCGGCGGCTGAAAGGGAAGAAGTGAGCGCTTTTACAACCGGGAAAAGAGAGGAATCCGGCACGGCCGGTACAATAAAATGGGAGGATACAGGAAAATGATTGCACACGGGAAGGACATCAAAATCATCACAGGAAACTCAAACCCCGCACTGGCTAAAGACATCTGCAAGGAGTTGGGCATTCCACTGGGCAACTCGGAGGTGGGTGCTTTCTCTGACGGCGAAAACTACGCCTCCATCTATGAGACGGTGCGGGGTTCCGACGTCTTCGTCGTGCAGTCCACCTGTTCCTTTGTGAAGGACGGCAAGTCAGGAACGGTCAACGACGCGCTGATGGAACTGCTGATTATGATTGACGCACTGAAACGGGCGTCCGCCGGACGTATCACGGCAGTGATGCCCTACTTTGGCTATGCCCGCCAGGACCGCAAGACCAAGCCTCGTGACCCCATCTCCGCCAAGCTGGTGGCCAACCTGATTACCACCGCCGGGGCGGACCGGGTGCTGACCATGGACCTCCACGCCAACCAGATCCAGGGCTTTTTTGATATCCCGGTGGATAATCTGCTGGGTTCTCCCATCTTTGTGGACTACTTTAAGCGCAAGTATAAGGACTGCGCCGATGACACCATGGTGGTCTCCCCCGACGTGGGCTCGGTGGCCCGGGCCCGGGCCTTTGCCCAGAAGCTGAATATGCCGCTGGCTATTGTGGACAAACGGCGCCAGAAGGCCAATTCCTCCGAGGTGATGAATATTATCGGCGACGTGAAGGACAAGCGGGTCATTCTGCTGGACGATATGGTGGACACCGGCGGTTCTCTGTGCCACGCTGCCAAAGCTCTGGTAGAGATCGGCGGAGCAAGGGATGTTACCGCCTGCGCCAGTCACGGCGTGCTTTCCGGTCCTGCAATCCGGCGCATTAACGAGAGCGTATTGGACGAGGTGGTCTTCCTCAACACCATCCCGGCTAAACCCGATGTGCAGTGCGACAAGATTCGGTACATCTCGGTGGCCCACCTCTTTGCTGAGGCCATCAGTCACATCTACATGGAGACCTCTGTGTCTCCCCTGTTCCTCTAATCAAAAAAGCGGCATAGCCGCTTTTTTGAGGGGGCTGCGGCCAACTGCGCGCCCTTCGGGCACACTTGAGGCCGAGAAGTGTTTTTGGAACGGAAAAGCTGCCCAAAAACGGACTTTAATTCATTTCGCCGCCTGCGGGCGGCGAAATTTCTGCGGGGTAAGGCCATGTTTTTTAAAAAGGATACAGGCGGCGTCAGCTGGCTGCTGGTCTGCCTGGGAAACCCGGGGGACAAATATGAGAACACCCGGCACAATGTGGGCTTTATGGTGGCTGACGAGACAGCAGAGCGGCAGGGGAAACCGATCCAGCGGCTAAAATTTAAGGCACTGACCAATGTGCTGACCATTTCAGGAGAAAAGGTGCTGGTGATGAAACCCATCACCTATATGAACCTGTCCGGGGAGGCGGTGCGCCAAGCGGTGGATTTCTACAAGCTCCCCCCGGACCACGTGCTGGTGGTGTCGGACGATACCGCCCTAGCCCTGGGCCGGCTGCGCATCCGGGTGAAGGGCTCTGCTGGAGGCCACAACGGCCTGAAAAATATCATCCAGCATCTGGGGACGGACCAGTTTCCCCGGCTGCGGGTGGGCGTGGGGGAAAAGCCCCACCCCGACTACGACATGGCCGACTGGGTGCTGGGAAAATTTACAGGCGAGGATAAAAAGACCATCGACGCCGCGGTCAAACGGGCCGCCGACGCCATCGAGTGCATCTTGGCCGAGGGCATCGACCGGGGGATGGGAAAATTCAACGGATAATATAAGCGGCGGGAAGGCTCCCGCCGCTTGCGCGTTTTGTCGATTTTTGGTATAATGACAGCGCTGCCCACAACCAAACTGGCAACAGGGAGGAGGTGGAGGTATGACGTTTTTAGCGGACTTCATCGTGGCGGTCTCAGCAAATGTAATCGGCTATTGCATTTGCAAGTGGCTCGACCGGCACAGTAAGGGCAGTTGAGTACAAACAGAACTCCGGAGAGTGGCAGCTCTCCGGAGTTCCGCTTTTGGTGGAAGTATTGCTTTTAGCGAACTTTTCGGCTGAGTTGATTATACCACAGTCAACTTGTTCTATGCAAGGGGGAAATGAAAATTTCACGGTTCCTCCTGCTCCTCCACGTGTTTCCACAAGACCCGCCGGATATAGCCGGTGAGGGAACGATTGTTTTCTGCGGCGAGCTGTTTCAAGGCGTCATAGAGCCAAAGCGGCAGACCAACGGATACTCGTTTCTCAACTCTTTTCATAGAATCCCCCCGTACTAACTATACTACATAACAGTTATTAAGTCAATATATAGTGTCTAGTTGATGGAAATGGATTCTCTGCTATAATAATTAGCACCTAGAAACTTTATAGGAGGCGTTCTGTTTGGCTGAGCCGGTGTATGTAAATCGAACAAGACTTTCCTCGTCGTTGGCAAATGAACTGGTGCAGCCTTTGGATGAATTGTCGAGGAAAACCAGGATTCCCAAAACCCGTCTTTTGGACGAAGCGGTGGAGGATCTCTTGAAGAAATACGAAAAAAGGATGGCTGAATAAGCCATCCTTTTTCATTTAAGTTCTTTTCGCTTCCTTTTCTTTCAAGAAAAGGAAGAAAATCCTATCGCATAATCAGCAGCCCCGGTGTCTGCTGATCCAGGGCGCAGAGCAGCAGGGCGTGGGGGGCGGCGGGGTCCAGAACGGCGGCTTCCGCGCCGCCCTGCTCCAGCCATTGGAGGCAGGTGCGGACGGCAGCGGACAGTGCTCCGGAAATCTGGCCGGATTCCAGCAGTTCCTCGGCCCGGCGGCGGTCCATCCGTTCCAGGGCGGACCGACCGGGCAGCGGGGCGAAGAGAATCCGAATATCTGCCTGGGCCTCTGGAGGCAGGATTTGAGCCCCCACGGCTTTCAGAGCGGCCAGGTCTTCCGGCGCGGCGGAGGCGTCTGCCGCCAGTGTTTTTCCGCGATACCGCATCAGCGCGGGCAGAAGGGACAGCAGAACCTCTGCTTTTTCCAGGCCGTCCAAGCGGTGGAGCATGTCATACTCCCGCAGAAAGCTCTGAGCGTATTCCCCGTCGGTGGGGGTGGGTACATACTCCTGGCCCCGTTTTTGGTAGGTCTCGGTTCCCTTGCCGGCGATCAGCAGGACGGTGGGGACCTGACAGTCTAAAATGGCCTGGCGGATGGCCTCGCCCCGGTTGAGGTTGATGGTGTACTGCCCTCCCTGGGCGGCCACATGGGCGGCAATCTCCTTGCAGATGGACAGGGTGTCCTCCTCCCCGCTGTCGTCCTCGGTGATGACAGATAGGTGAGCATACCGGCCTGCTGCTTCCCCCAGGGCCTGCCGGCGGTCCAGAGCCTTGTCCCCCACGCTGCCAAAGATGGCAACCAGCCGGCGGCCGGGGTACTCCGCCTGGGCAGAGCGGCACAGATTTTCAAAGCTCATGCCGTTGTGGGCGAAATCGACGATGGCGGTGACCTTTTGATCGGCGCTGGTGTACACCTCCATCCGCCCGGGAACCCGAGCCCGAGCCAGACCGGCATAGATGTGCCGCACTGGAATATCCAGCCCCTGGCAGATGGAGATTGCGGCCAGAGCGTTTTCCACGTTGAACAGCCCTGGCATGGGCAGGCGGAACTCCCGCGTAAAGTTGGGGGCGCACACTTGAAACAGCAGCTCCTGTCCCTCCTTGCGCACCTGGGAGGCGAAAATGTCCGCAGTTTTGTCCCGCTGGGAGAAGGTGAGCAGAGGGTTTCCTGCCGCCTGAGCCGCCTCCAGGACCTGTTGGGCGTGGTCGCAGTCCAGGTTGACGCAGTTCACCGCCCCCTGAGCAAAGAGCCTCAGCTTTGAGGAGAAATAGTCCGCAAAGTCCGGGTGTTCAATGGGGGAGATATGGTCATAGCCGATGTTGAGGAAGGCGGCGGCGGCGAAGTCCACACACAGGGAGCGGTGATACTTTAGGGCCTGGCTGGACACCTCCATCACCAGATACTCCATTCCAGCTTCCAAGGCATGGGCAAAGTGGCGCTGAAGCTCCAAAGGCTCCGGCGTGGTCATATGGGACTCAAAGCGTTCCAAACCATCCCATGTCTGTATAGAGGAGATAAGGGCGCAGTCCGGCTTGCCCTGTTCCGCCAGAAATTCGTCTAACATGAATTTCAAATAATAGGCGGTGGTGGTTTTCCCCTTGGTTCCCGTCAGGCCGATAACCTTCAGCTTGCCCGAGGGGTGGTCATAAAACAGGTCGGCCAGCGGAGCGATGGAACGGCGCATGTCCGCCACCTGGATGCAGGGCAGGCCGGAGGCGGGATACGGAAGCTCACTTACATAGGCGACGGCCCCCTTGTCCCGGGCCATGTCCAGAAATTCCGCCCGGAAATGGGCCCCCTTGCAGAGAAACAGGGTTCCGGGAATTACCTCGCGGGAGTCGTAGGATACCAAAGCGACAGGGGCGGACCGATCCAGCGCTTCCGGAATGGCTGCCGCCAGCAGGCCAGATTCCTCCAACCGGGCGATGTAGTCGTTTAGGGTGTGTATCATAGAGCACCTCAGGTTTCAGAATTCTTCCCACCGAAGGCCAGGGTATAGCGCTCCAGTTTGGGCAAAGTGGAGAACACACTCTGCCGCCAGATTCAGATTGTCCAGAGCGTTTCGTTTGAGGACGGAGGTCTGCCCGCCAATTTCCACAGGGGCATCCTCCTTGGAATCCGCATAGTCCGGGTTGACGGGCAGCTGCATATGGGCCTCGCCCTCCTCGTCCCAGGTGTTGTAATTAAGGACAGCCCAGCCGTCTGCAAGGTCCCCATGGAAAAAGTCCTCTTCGCCGTACTCGTCCAGCGAGAGCAGGAAGGAGGAAATGCTGCCCCTCCGGACCTTCCGAATCAGCTCGTCCAGCACCTCTTGGGTGATGGCGCTGTCTGCATAGTACTTGCCGCCAAAGTCCAGATAGCGGATGGCAAAAAAGGATGAATCCATATAAGCTCACTCCTGTTCGTATTATTTGATAAAAATATGACGCAGAGGCTTATGACAGGCCTCCACCGCCCGCTCGGCTAGAACGGCCATGGCGTCGGTGTAGAAGGGGGGCAGGTGGTGCTTGTCAGCAAAGACGGACAGCTCGGTACAGGCCAGCACACCGCAGTCGCAGCCCTGAGAGAGCAGATCCCGATGGATCGCGGCAAACTTCTGGGGGTCGCCGTCCCGTCCAGCCTTTACGTCGTCATAGATAAGGGACATAACCAGCGTTTGGGCCTCTGGCGAAGGGGTTACCGCCTGGATTCCGGCGGCAGAAAATTCCTTTTGGTATAAACCGGTCTGGATTGTCCCATCCGTCGCTAAAATCCCGGGCCGCTTCAGCCCCTGGGAGGCCAGCAGCTGGGCGGTCTCCCGAATCATGTGAAGGATGGGGATGCCGATGTACTCCTGCACCCGGTCCAGGAAGAAATGGGACGTGTTGCAGGGGACGGCGATGCAGGTGCATCCCGCCTGTTCCAGCAGTTTCGCATCGTCCAGCAAGCGGCGCCAGACCTCCTCCCGCTCCTTTCTGCCGGAGAGGATGGCGGCGGTGCGGTCAGGCATCCCGCTGTCCGACAAAATCAGGGCGTTGACATGCTCCTGGTCGCTTTGAGCATCGGTTCGGTCAATGATAAACTGGTAAAAGGTGTTGGTTGCTTGCGGGCCCATGCCGCCGAGTACGCCAAGACGGTAGTTCAAAAGGTATCACATCCATACGAAAAGCAAAATTCTGGTTGATGCTCCTATGAGGGCAAGAAAGAAACGCCTGTCCGGCAAGGGGTATCAATCCTCCTCCGGCACTTTGTTGTACCGGTCGAAGCGCTTGATGTTGCCCAGGTGGTTTTTGCACACGCGCAGACGCCGCCACAGAGAGGCGTCGCCCGAGTAAACCAGGGAGTGATGGTCCGCCCCCGCTTTGATAAGTTCCCGCATCTCTTGGTGGTACCGCTTTGGGGTGAACTTGAAGGCCACACGCTTGGGTACCATCCGCCACAAGGAGCGGTTTTTGGTCATCATGAAGGGCAGCTGCTTTCCCTCCACCAGATCCTCCACCAGCAGCTTTGCGATGTTGTGTCCCGCGCCGGTGACATAGTAGTTGCTCCGGCCCTGCCGGCAGTTGATCTCAAACGCTTTGTACTTCCCGTCCCGCCGGTCATACTTGAGGTCGAAGTTGGAAAAGCCCACAAAATGCAGCGCTTCCAACAGTCTCTTGATGTTCAGTTCCAGCTCCTCGCAGCACTCGGTGAGGATGACGGCGTGATTGCCGATGCCGTGGGGGGAGTGCTCCTCCAGCAAGACATGGCCCAGACACATGGTGGTCACCCGGGCGTTCTGGTCGGAATAACTGGTGAGCACCCGCATATAGCTGTCGTCCCCCGGGATAAATTCCTGCAAAATCATGTGGTTTTCATAGCCGGCGGCGTAGACATGGTCCAGGCTTTCCAGCAGTTCCTCCCAGCTCTGGCAGATGTATACCTTGGCCAAGCTCCGGTCTCCGGTGGCCCAATAGGTGACACTTTCGGCGGGTTTTGCGATGTAGGGCGGCCCCCAAGGAAGGGTAAAATTATGACCCATAGACTTGTCATAGATAAAGGTGGCCGGATGGTCGATGCCGTATTGGTCGCACAGCGCATAAAACATTTCTTTGTTGATAAGGGTGTCCAGCAGCGCTCCGTCAATGTAAGGGGCGGTTACGTTGGAGGGCAGGCTGTCCCGGCAGTGGGCCGCCATCTGGACGTAGTTGTCCCCGCAGCCCAGCAGGATGATTTTCTTGTCGGGAAACTCCTCTGATACGGCCTGGATATTACGGCGGAACGCAGCCATATCCTCGTTGTCCGGACACACCCGGTAGTCGAGGATGGCGCTGTTGTAACAGGGAAAGGATGGGTACATGCCGTAGGCGATGGTGCGGATACCGTACGCCTCGTGGAAAGCCCGGGCCACACTGTATACATTGATATCACCGCCGAAGACCAGCGGCTGAAAGGGAAGATGGTTGGACATGGAAAATGACCTCTCTTATAGTTTGTAAGGGTGCGCAGGATGGCTGCCGGCACACCGCAGATTATCGAAATTCCCGTACAAACCCTCGGGCAAACAATGGGTCGATGTCAAAGACAGCCAGGTCGCCGGCGGAACATTTGATGCTGGTAACGTTGAGCAGAGTTTCGGTGGAGCCAACGGCGCCCAAAAAACGGGCCCGCTGGCCACTCACACGGACCGTGCGGTTTTTCTCCCGGCACCACCGGGCCAGCATAGCCCAAAAGCCGGCCTCACGGGGGCGGGAGAGCCCAAAACCATTTTGATAACCCACAGGCAGGACGGCCACCCGAGTGGGCTTTTTTAGGATGATGGGTTTATCCGTTCCAATGGAGTGCCCCTTGGGCAGCCAGCGTACCTCGGCAATGGGAACCTCGCCATAGCCCACCGTTTTCAGGCGGTCGTCCTTGGTGCGGCGGCACCGGCCCAGAATGGCGGAGCCGGCCCGCACTCCGTCCAGCCGGGCGCTGTCGTTATGGAGCAGGGCGAAGGAACCAGCGGCATGGACAACCCCGGTCTCAAACCCCGCGGCGTGGATGGTGTCCAGCACCTTGTGAAACTGGTCCAGCTGATGAGCGGCCTCTGGGGCGTTGCGCTTCATACCGTGAAGCTGAGTGTAGATGCCCTCCAGCGCCACATTGGGCAACGAGCGGTATGCAAGCAGGATCTTTTCCGGTTCGTTGACCAAAAAGCCGCCAAACCCCATTCCGGTGTCCACTTGAATGTGGGCGCAGGCCACCGTGGCCCGGTTCTCCGCCAGGGCGTTGAGGGCCAGCCCGGTGTCCACCGAAGAGATGGTGCATACCACATTCAGATCCACCAGCCGCTCTAGTTCCTCCCGGTCGGTGGTGGAACGGAGCATCAGAATTTCCTCGTCCACAAAGCCGGCCTGGCGCAGCTTATCCGCCTCCTGTAGATCATACACCGCGAAGCGGCCGATGCCCTCCGCCCGGAGCAGCTTGGCCATGGGGACAACCCCGGCTCCCCCGCCGTCACCGGTGAGAACACCATAAATTGCTGCCCCGGCCGCCTTCTCCTTGATGACGGACAGGTTGTGCTTGACCGCGGCCTTTTCAATGACCAGCTTGCGCATAAAGGAGAGCCCCCTTCTGTCTCTTGGGATATACCCGGTTAGCTTGCCCATGTTTGGTATGCCGGCATACTGCGCATAGGCCAATTCATACTATTTTACCACTTCTTGGGCCAAATAGCAATATACAGCGGACAAAGTTGCATAGGCTGCCGCACCGGTTCTCCGCTGCAAGTTGTTTGGAACGGACTCTGCCATTCATTAAATTTTTGCTGAGCCGGGGGTCTGGTTGCAATTTTGGAATAATTGGTGTAAAATATGGATACCAAATTTTAAGATGGAGGAGTATGGTTATGGACGACAAGGTAAAAGCTCTGCTGGAGCGCGTAAAAGGGACCGCCAACTATGCCGCAGACGCGGCGGCGGACGGGGCCCGGGCAGCGGGCAAAAAAGCGGGCCAGATGGTGGATGTGGCCAAGCTGAACGTTCAGCTGTTCGACTTGAATGGGGAGTATAACGATATCCTGCGCCAGCTGGGCCAGGTGATGTACAACACCCACAAAGGCGAGGTTCCGGAAAGCGACGAGGTGACCAAGCTGTTGGGTCAGGCAGACGAAAAGATGGGAAAGATTGCCGAGCTGAAGGGGCGCATTTCTGACTTGAAGCAAGCACAATCCTGCCCTGCCTGCGGTGTGCCCTGCGGAAAAGGAGACAAGTTCTGCCGCGCCTGCGGCACCCAGTTGTAAGGAGGACACGATGGAATATACAATGGAACAGTACCGGGCCAGCGCCCAGGCAATCCAAGCCCGCCTGGATGGCTTTGTTCCGGACGTAGCCATGGTGCTGGGCTCCGGACTGGGCTATCTGGGGGACGAGGTGGAGGACGCTGTTGCCATCGAATACCGGGATATTCCCCACTTCAAGGTCTCCACCGCCCCTGGACACAAAGGCCGGCTGGTGTTTGGAAAGCTGGAGGGCCAGAAGGTAGCCGTGATGCAGGGCCGGATGCACCACTACGAGGGCTACTCCTATGAGGCGGTAGCCTATGCGGTTCGGGTGCTGCGGCTGTTGGGGTGCCACACCCTCATCGTCACCAATGCCGCCGGGTGTGTCAACACCCAGTGGAAGGCTGGGGATCTGATGCTGATTACCGACCAGATTAAGATGCTCTCAGAATCCCCCCTTCGCGGCGAGAATCTGCCCGAATTTGGGGTGCGCTTCCCCGACGCGTCCCATCTGTATACCCCCCGCCTCCAAAAACTGGCGCGTGAGACCGCTCAGAAACAGGGGATTCCCCTGCGGGAAGGGGTCTACTTCTACTGCTACGGCCCCCAGTATGAGACGCCGGCGGAAGTCCGTGCGGTCCGTGCGCTGGGGGGCGACGCGGTGGGAATGTCCACCGCCCCCGAGGTGATTGTGGCCGGCCACTGCGGCATGGAGGTGCTGGGACTGACCCTGCTGTCCAACATGGCCGCCGGCATTCTGGACCAGCCCCTCTCAGAGAAGGAGGTGCTGGACGCCGCTGCGGCCGCCCGGGAAAAATTCTCCGGGCTGGTGCGGGCCTGTCTAAGAAATATGGAACCGTGAGGGGGCGCGAATTATGGCTGTTTTGTTTGAACATGTCACCGCTGTCACCATGGACCCGGCCCGGCCGGTGCTGAAAGAGGCCTTTGTGGCGGTGGAGGGGACAAGGATCGCCTCGGTGGGGACCCAGCGTCCCGCCGGGGAGTTTGAGCGGATCATGGACTGCACCGGCAAGGTGCTCATGCCCGGCTTGGTCAACGCCCACACCCATGTGCCCATGGCACTGTTCCGGGGGTATGGCGGTGGCTGCGATTTGCAGCACTGGCTCCATGACTATATTTTTCCCGCTGAGGCCAAACTGGACGAGTGGTGTGTGGCCGCTGGGGCGGCCCTAGGGCTGGCGGAGATGATTGCATCGGGCACCACCTGCATCGCTGACATGTATATGAAGACGGAGACCATCGCCCAAACGGTCTTGGAGGCGGGCATCTCCGCCAACCTGTCCTGCGGAGCGGTGTACTTCGGCGCGCCGGAGGATTTTTCCCCGGAGACCTGCAATGACTGCGGCAACCATGTCCGGCTCTTTGAGAACTGGCACGGCGCGGGGGACGGGCAGATCCTGGTGGACGCCTCCATCCACGCTGAGTACACCTCCTGCCCCCCGGCGTGGGAGTGGGTGGCAGACTTTGCCCAGAAGCACAATCTGCGGATGCACGTCCATGTCTCTGAGACCCATTCGGAGCATGAAAGGTGCCTGGAGAAGTACGGCAAGACCCCCGCCGCCCTGCTGGACCAGTACGGCGTGTGGCAAAACGGAGGCATCGCCGCCCACTGTGTCTGGCTCTCCGGCGGGGATGCCGAGCTGTTCGCCAAACGGGGGGTCACCGCCGTCCACAACCCAGTGTCCAACCTGAAGCTGATGTCGGGAGTGGCTCCCCTGTTCTTCCTGCGGGACTGCGGGATGAACGTGGCCCTGGGCACCGATGGGGTGGCCTCCAACAACAGCCACAACATGTTTGAGGAGATGAAAACGGCCGCGCTGATACAGAACTACCACTTTGCCGAGGACCATGGCCAGCTGCCGGCGGCGGATATTGTGGCTATGGCCACCGTAGACGGGGCCCGGGCCCTGGGCCGGGATACCGGAGTCATCGCGCCGGGAAAGATCGCCGACCTGATTCTGCTGGACTTTACCCACCCCAATCTCTTCCCCTGCCACGACATACTGGAGCATCTGGTGTACTCCGCCGCCCCCTCCAACGTGGTGATGAATATGGCCCGGGGGAAAATCATATATGAGAATGGGGAGTTCCTCACCCTGGACCTGGACCGCATCCGGACCGAGGTGGAGCGATACGCCCTGCCCCACATCTTCGGAGGAACGTAAATGCCGGCCTACTTTGACATGTCCCTGCAATTCCGGCGGGAGGACCTGTACCCCAGCTTTATGGCGGACTTTGATGCCCACCTGGAACGGGCCGGCCTGGGGTTTCGCTCCGGCTTTTGGGAGGACAAAGGGCTGTCCCAGGCGGAGATCGCCGCCTGGAACCAGAAAAAGCTGAATGAGGATTTTGTCCTGGGTATGAAGACCCACCGCTCCCACGACTACAAGCAGACGCTGTACCGCTTCGGGGATTATGAGGAGGTCCGGGGCTTTTGGATGAACCAGCACCCGGGAAAAGGCGTGTTCACCTATTTCATCATTGTCCCGGAGAGCGAGGTCCTGGAATGCAACCTGACCTTCCGGGTGGACGCGGCGGCAGAGCTGCTGGAGCTGGCCAAGGGGCTGTGGCAGTTTCCATCCGTACGGGCCATCCAGACGGGGTTGGAGGGGGACGGTCCCACGCTCAGCCTGGCAGAGCTGCGCCAGGGGATGCCCCCCGACGCCACCCCCTTCGTGATTGTGGAGCCCGACTGCCACCCCTATGACGACGGCTCCCAGATCATCCCCCTCACGCAGGGGCGGCCGGGGCTGCTCCTGCTGGAACTTGACATGCTTCCCCCGGGCTTTGCGGGGTGATGTCCCACTTTTTATCTTAGGAGGCGGCCTATGGCCCGATACAACGCGCCCTCCCGCCGCAGCGGCGGACCCAAACAAAACACCTTCTTCGGCGGGGCGGCCATCCTGGCTGCGGGCATCCTGGTGGTCAAGCTGATTGGGATGTTCTACAAAATTCCCCTGGTCAACATCATCGGGGCCCAGGGGAACACCGACTTTACCAACGCCTACAATATCTACGCTGTTTTGCTGTCCATCTCTACCGCCGGACTGCCGGTAGCGGTGTCCAAGCTGGTCAGCGAGGCGAACGCCCAGGGGCGGCGGCGGCAGGTACAGCGGACCTTTCAGCTGTCTCTCATTATGTTTTTGGCCCTGGGCGCGGTATCCTTTTTGGTGATGTTCTTCCAAGCCGACCTGCTGGCTGGCATGATGCATGACACCAAGGCCGCCCCCGGCATCCAGGCCCTGGCTCCGGCGGTGGTGTGTGTGGGCTGTCTGGCCGCCCTGCGGGGATACAGCCAGGGCCATCTGAATATGACACCCACCTCGGTCTCTCAGATTATTGAGGCGCTGTGCAAGCTGGTGATTGGCCTGTCCTTGGCCTGGTGGCTGATCTCAGCGGGCCAGCCGCCGGAGATTGCCGCTGCCGGCGCCATCACCGGGGTGACGGTGGGAACTGTGGCGGCACTGGCCTATATGGTAATCCACTTTTTTATCGTCCGGACCCAGGAACCCCGGCTCACCCGGGATGTGCCCGACCGCGCCGGCGACATTGTGCGGGACATTTTGCGCATTGCCATTCCCATTACCCTCAGCTCCTCGATGGTGGGCATTGTTACGGTGATTGACTCCTCTCTGGTCCAGGGACAGCTCCAGCGGGTACTGCTGGAGGACCCGGCCTGTTGGGCGCTGTATACCGACTTTGTGGATTTTGTCCCGCTGGAGAACGCTATTGCCGCCTGGAAAGAGACTTTGGCGGCAGAAGCTCCCGCCACCATGGCCGCCCTCAGCGCCCAGGTGGACGGAGAAGCGGTGCCGCAGGCCGCGCAGGAGCTGTATACCCTGCTGGAGTCGGTAAGCCGCTCCCTCTATGGAAACTACGGAGGCGCACTGAACATCTATAACCTGCCCATCTCTTTAATGGCAGCGATTACCGCCTCTGTCATTCCTGCCGTCTCCGGAGCGCTGGCCAGCCGGGATCGCCGGGGGGCTAGCCGGGTATCCGCCTCCGCACTGAGGATTACCGCCCTGCTGGTGTGCCCTATGGGGGTGGGATTGTTTGTCATGGGCAAACCGATTATGACCCTTCTTTATCCTGCGCTGGAGCGGGATATTGCCGGTCCTCTGCTGTCTACCTTGGGGCTGGCCACCACCTTTGTTTGTATGATGATGGTGTGCAACTCTATTTTACAGGCCCACGGCTTTGTCAACCTGCCTGTATTGGTGATGCTGCTGGGGGGCGGGATCAAGATTTTTGCCAATTACCATGTCGTGGCGATGCCGAAGGTGGGTATCTATGGAGCGCCAGTGGGCAATATTTTGTGCTTCAGCCTATGTTTGGCGTTGGACCTGCTGCTTATTTCCAGGGTGATCCCCCGCCGGCCCCGGTATGCAGACGTATTTTTCAAGCCGCTGTTGGCCTCCGCCGTTATGGGCGCCGCCGCCTGGGCGGTGTATGGACTGGCCGAGAAGGTGCTCAGCGCCGTCCCCGAGGGGGAGACAGAGGCGGTTCTCAGCCGTACCGGGAACGCAATGGCAACCCTGGGGGCAATCGGCGTGGCAGTTGTCATCTACCTTGCCCTGGTGGTGGCGCTGCGGGCCATTACCCGGGATGATCTTTCCCTGATGCCCAAGGGGGAGCGGATTGCCCGGCTGCTGGGATTGTAACATAACTCCCAAAATATAGAAAATGATGAAGGCTGCGGGTGAGATTTTTTGCTCCCAGCAAAAAAGACAAGAAAAAAGACTTGATAAGGGAGATAAGTTGTGGTAAATTCTCAAGTGGCGGAACACTATACCGTGAAAGATTTGCTGGATATTATGAGCCGGCTGCGTGCCCCCGGCGGCTGCCCCTGGGACCGGGCACAGACCCATCAATCCATCCGGGCCAACATGCTGGAGGAGGCCTATGAGGCTGCCGACGCCATCGACCATATGGATATGGACAACTTGAAGGAAGAATTGGGAGATGTGCTGCTCCAGGTGGTGTTCCATGCCCGTATCGCCCAAGAGGCCGGCGTGTTTACCTTTGACGATGTGGTGGACGGGGTATGCCGAAAACTGGTGTACCGCCACCCCCACGTGTTTGGAACGGCGGAGGCGGCGGACCCCGAGGGGGCTCTGTCCACCTGGGATGCCCAGAAGCGGACGGAGAAGGGCCAGGCTACCGCCAGCGACGCGCTAAACGGCGTGGCACGGGCTTTGCCTGCCCTGACCCGGGCGGCCAAGCTCCAGAGCAAGGCGGCCAAAGCGGGCTTTGACTGGGAGAGTGTCTCCCCTGCGTTGGACAAGCTGTCAGAAGAGCTGGAAGAACTGAAAACCGCAGTTCAAGAGAACTCCAATGTGGAGGAGGAATTGGGCGATCTGCTCTTTGCTGCCGTCAAAGTGGGCCGGTTTGTCCAGGCAGACGGCGAGACCGCCCTGCAGGGGGCCTGTGAAAAGTTTATCCGCCGGTTTCGGCGGGTGGAAAGGCTGGCCAGCGAACCGCTGGACAAGCTGGGCGTCCCGGCGCTGGAAGTACTTTGGAGCCAGGCCAAAGAGGAAGAGGGGCGAACAGAGACTTAATGCCCAAGAGGCTTAAGTATATATGTACGGTGGTCGGTTAGGGACCGCCCAAACTATGCACAGGAGGAGAAAACATGAACAAGACGGAATTGATTGCGGCTGTGGCTGAGAGGTCCGAGCTGTCTAAAAAGGATGCGGAAGCGGCCATTACCGCAGCCATCGACGTAATTACGGAAGCCTTGCGCCAGGGGGAGAAGGTCCAGCTGGTGGGCTTTGGGTCGTTTGAGGTGAAGAATCGGGCGGAGCGCACCGGCCGAAATCCCCGGACCAAGGAGCCGATTCCCATCCCTGCCTCGAAGGCGCCTGTATTTAAGGCCGGCAAGGCGCTGAAGGACGCAGTTGCCCGCTGATTCAATTGGTGATGGAAAGAGGAGGAGGGGCGCCGCGCCGCGGCGTCCCTTCGTGTTTCGTACAAATGGCGCCCGTTTCAGCCCTGGGGCGGAAGCACAGGCGTTTTGGGAGGAATACTATGCGACTGGATAAATGGCTGAAGGTCTCCCGCCTCATTAAGCGGCGTACCGTGGCCAACGAGGCCTGCGACAACGAGCGGGTATCGGTCAACGGCCGACCCGTCCGGGCCAGCTACGACGTGAAGGTGGGCGACAAAATTGAGCTGCGCTTTGGCGCATCCACCGTGAAGGTGGAGGTGCTGGTGGTGGCCGACAACGTGGGCAAATCGGATGCCGCCGCCATGTACCAAGAAATTGTATGAAAAAACGGGTTGTTTCCGCCGCTTTGGCCCTGATGATGGGAGCATCCCTCTTAGCGGGCTGTGAAAAACAGCCGGAGCCGGTGGAGTTCACCACCTTTGCCATGGATACCGTGATGAGCTTCACCCTCTACGGAGATAAGGAAAAGTGTGCCAACGCCCGCAGCATTGTGGGCATGACGCTCAGCGACTATGAAGCTGCGCTGTCCCCCACCCGGGAGAACAGCGATGTCTTCCGGGTGAATCAGGCGGAGGGGCAGCCGGTGGAGGTGGGCATCTCCCAGCTGCTGGAGCGGGCGCTGGAGCTGTGCACAGTTACCGGCGGGACCTTGGATATCACCGCCTACCCCGCTGTGAAGGCATGGGGGTTTACCACAGGGGAGCATCGGGTGCCCTCCCCTGTCGAGTTGGAGGAACTGGCGGGGAAGATTGACTGCACCGCTGTGAAGCTGGCGGGGAATGTGGCAACCCTCCCCGCCGGCATGGAGCTGGACCTGGGGGCGGTGGCCAAGGGATATGTGGGGGACGTGTTGGCGGGACAGATCGGCCTTACCTCCGCCCTGCTGGACCTGGGCCAGAGCACCATTGTGGCCGTAGGCAGCAAGCCGGGAGGGGAGCCCTGGCGCATCGGTGTCCGGGACCCGGAGGGGGAGGACTATTTCGCTGTGGTGGAGCTGTCTGATATGGCAATGGGCACCTCCGGGGGTTACCAGCGGTATTTTGAGGAGGACGGGGTGACATACTGGCACATTCTGGACCCGGAGACGGCTGCGCCTGCCCGGTCCGGGCTGA
Source organism: uncultured Bacillota bacterium (assembly GCA_947172355.1). Taxonomy (GTDB): domain Bacteria; phylum Bacillota; class Clostridia; order Oscillospirales; family Oscillospiraceae; genus Lawsonibacter. Next base: position 1,671 of record CAMWBA010000041.1, on the reverse strand, counting down.
CCTCGGTAACCGTGGTTTCCCCCTCTGCCCTGGTTTGTGACGGCCTGTCCACCGCCCTGTTTGTAATGGGACTGGAAGAGGGAACTCAATTTTGGCGGGACCACCCGGAATTGGAGTTTGAGGCCATTTTTGTAACAGAGGACGGAAAAATCTGCCGTACAGCCGGCCTGGAAGGCCGGTTTTCCCTGGCGAATGGCTATGAAGACCGGGAGGTGACTGTGCTGGAATGAGGACCAAGATAATTTTGCTGCTTCTGGCGTCGGCGGTGGCTGCGTCGGCGGCGCTCCTCTTGCTCCGGGACAGAGCGATCTCCTCCCCGTCTGCCCGCATCACCCGGGACGGCGTATTGCTGGAGGAGATTGACCTGGAACAAGTCATGGAGCCCTACTCCCTGCTTTTGCAGGACGAACGGGGCAGTAACACGGTTTTGGTGGAACAGGGCCGCATCCGGATTTCAGAGGCCGACTGTCCGGACCAAATCTGCGTCAATCAGGGATACATTTCGGATGGGACGGTGCCCATTGTCTGTCTGCCCCACAAGCTCATCATTGAAATTGTGGGGCACAAGAGCGGCTTGGATGGCGGGGCCGGTTAAAGGGGCAGGACGGGTCACCCAGCTGGCCCTGCTTACCGCCATCGCCTTGACAATCTTTTTGGTAGAAGCCCAGATTCCTGCCCTGACCGCCGTTCCAGGCGTCAAGCTGGGGTTGGCTAACATTGTTACGGTCTACGTCATGTTCGTCCTGGGGCCGACGGACGCCCTGCTGGTGCTGTCTGCCCGGGTGTTTCTGGGGGCGGTGTTCTCCGGCCAGCCGATGACCTTGATTTACAGCGCCGCCGGGGGGCTGCTGAGCTGGTGCGTGCTGTGTATCTTGAAACGGCTGCTTACCCAGAGGCAAATTTGGCTGGCCAGTCCCGTCGCCGCTGTGTTTCATAATATCGGTCAGCTGCTGGCCGCCGCTGCCGTCCTGCGTTCCTGGGGGGTGATGGCCTACCTCCCCTATCTGGTCATTGCCGCCGTCATGGCCGGACTGTTTACCGGCATTTCTGCGCAGGCGCTGCTGGAACGGCTGAACCGGATACAAAAATAGCGGACCGTTTGAAGAAACGGTCCGCTGTTTTCGCCCTTGAACCTGGGGGCCGGAAGGGAGCGGGCGATGGAATTGGGAATTGCGGCAGCAGGAGCTAGGTTGGACTCCACCTGAATTGCGGTCAGAGTCAGGTCCTGGGTCCCCTCGTACCAGAGTAGCCCTAGCTCAATACCGCTGACCTGGCACTCCGCATTTCGGTCAGGACGGATAGAATGACTAGGACCGCACCCATCCCCGTCAGCAGGTTCCTCTGCTGCCGGGATATATTCGGAATGTGGGCGTGAGGACGGGCTGCTCTACCCCCGGCAGCCTGATTTTGGCAGCCGGCTGCCGGGTTCTTTTTGTCAGCAGCCGGTTGCAGCCTTGGGACACAAGGGCTGAGAGAATTTTTTCGACGGGTATAAATCCCCTCCGTTTTGGCACACTAAGCCAAAAGGAGGGCGTTTTTATGTCTGAGCAGAGTGCGGCCAACGCGCCCCACCCCCGGAAGGAACCCCGGATCCCCGGGCCTCTGTCCCTGACCCGGCTGGAAGAAGCCTTTTCCGACTGTGTGGATTTCAAGAAACGGGAGGTCTACCTC
>CAMWBA010000040.1 GCA_947172355.1 uncultured Bacillota bacterium | reverse complement strand
AACCTGTGACCTCCCGCACGTCAAGCGGATGCTCTACCAGCTGAGCTAATCGTCCAGACAGCGTAGATTAGTATACTCTGTCTGGGCGCATTTGTCAATAGCCTATTTCATTTTTTTATGGTTTAACTAAAAAATCCAATCTTTACGGGATCGAAGAAATTTTCCCTGTAAAACGCTGGAGAATGTGTTATAATGAAGAAGGATACCCCATTCTTTCAGAGGAGGAATGTTCCATGCTAAAACTTGATCTTTCCAAACTCAGCGGCTTTGTCCCGGAGGACTGTTTCGCCAGCCGGCAGGACAGACTGGCAAAGGCGGCCGAGATGCTGTCCAGCCACAGCGGTCCCGGCGGCGATTTCACTGGCTGGGTTACACTGCCCCGCGACTATGATAAAGAGGAGTTCGCCCGCATCCAGGCAGCCGCCAAAAAAATCCAGAAGCAATCCCAGGTGCTGGTGGTCATCGGCATCGGCGGCTCCTATCTAGGGGCTCGGGCGGTGATCGAGGTATTGCTGTCCAACAACTACAACCTGAAAAAGAAGGACACGCCTGACATCTTCTTCGCCGGCAACGGTCTGTCCACCGACGCCCTGCTGGAGCTCATTGAGCTCATTGGCGACCGGGATTTCTCCGTCAATGTCATCTCCAAGTCAGGCACCACCACAGAGCCTGCCGTCTCCTTCCGCATTTTCAAGGGGCTGCTGGAGCAAAAGTACGGCAAAGATGGGGCCAAGGAACGCATCTACGCCACCACCGACAAGGCTCGCGGCGCGCTGAAGGGACTGGCTGACACCGAGGGTTATGAAGAATTTGTGGTGCCCGACGATGTTGGCGGCCGGTACTCGGTCCTCACCGCCGTGGGGCTGCTGCCCATCGCTGTGGCCGGCGTGGATATCGACGCCCTCATGAGCGGTGCCCGTCAGGCCATGGACGAACTGTCCGTGGGCGGCCCTGACAACCCCGCCTGGCAGTATGCCGCCGCCCGCCATGGCCTGTATCAAGCCGGCAAGAGCATTGAGGTGCTGGCCGGTTACGAACCTAAATTCCGTTTCTTTGCGGAGTGGTGGAAGCAGCTCTACGGCGAGAGCGAGGGCAAGGACGGCAAGGGCCTGTTCCCTGCCAGTGTGGAGTTTACCGCCGATCTGCATTCCATGGGACAGTATATTCAGGATGGCGAGCGTTTGATGTTTGAGACCGTGGTAAAGTTTGAGCCTGATGGCACATACACCATTCCCAACGATCCCGCCAATGTGGACGGTCTGAACTTCCTGTCCGGCAAACCCCTGGCCTTTGTGGCGGAGCAGGCCATGCGTGGTACCATTCTGGCCCATGTGGACGGCGGCGTGCCCAATGTACTGATTGAGATGCCCAAGATCAGCGCCCAGAGTGTAGGCTATCTGATCTACTTCTTCGAGTATGTCTGCGGTCTGTCCGGCCACCTGCTGGAAGTCAACCCCTTCAACCAGCCTGGCGTGGAAGCCTATAAGAAAAACATGTTTGCCCTGCTGGGCAAGCCGGGCTATGAGGACCTGAAAGCCGAGCTGGAAGCAAAGCTGTAATCCGATCCGGTTCGGCCCGCCGGCAGAAGGAAAACCGCCCTTTTTCACATCCCAAAAAATTCACAATTATTTTAGTTGAAATAAATGCCGGGGTATGGTAAAGTATAGATAAACAGAGGGCGTTCACCCCAATGTGAAATCAGTAAGGAGTGATACACATGATTCGCGTTATCATGGGCAAGAAGGGCTCCGGTAAGACCAAGAACGTGATCGAGATGATCAACAACGCAGTCCAAACCGAGCACGGCAACGTGGTCTGTATCGAGAAAGGCAACAAGCTGACCTTCGACATCCATTACCACATCCGCCTGGTGGAAGCCAGCGAGTACGATATTGCCGACTACACCGCCCTAAAGGGCTTTATCAGCGGCATGTATGCCGGCAACTACGACATCACACACATCTTTATCGACAGTCTGACCAAAATTGTGGGCGGCGAATGCAACCACGAGACGGAAAAATTCCTGGACTGGCTGAACAAGTTTGCCGAGCGGCACAATATCAAGTTCACCATTACCATCAGCGACGATGCGTCTTTGGCTCCGGACGGCGTAAAGAAATACTTTTGAGCTTCCAAAATCTCCTCAGCTTAATGCTGAGGAGATTTTTTTGCCGAAATTACCCTATTTCCAACGAAACTGCACCCTCGGACGGCGCGGGAAAAGTCCCATAAACCGGTCCGAAACGACGAAAATAGTTCCAAAGAGCGGTTGACAGAAGGGGAAAAACGTCGTATGCTTAACACAGATATAGAACGTACGTTCTATATCTGAACTTTTCTCAGCTCATCCTTCCGGCGCGTCTCACAGATGGAGCTCCAGCGGCGCCGAAGGGCCGCACATATGTATGCGCTCACGTAAAAAAGCCGTTGCCAGCGATGTGGCGCTTGCTCCAGCCGCATCAGGAGATATTGCACAGTTCCCCGCTGGACATAGTGTCTCCAGTACACAGCCATAGCCGCCCGAAGAGGAGCCGCAGCAGAATGAGCGAGCGGTGACTTTAAAAAAAGTCGCCGCAAGCGATATGGCGCTTGCGGCGGCGTGGTGGAGGAGGGTGGATTCGAACCACCGAAGCGAAACGCAACAGATTTACAGTCTGCCCCCTTTGGCCACTCGGGAACTCCTCCATATTCAATTGTCACCCTCGACCGCTCCAGGCGGCTTGCTAAGTTGGAACTTCATGCAGCTGCTTCGACAATGTGGAGCTGGTGGACGGATTCGAACCCCCGACCTGCTGATTACAAATCAGCTGCTCTACCGGCTGAGCTACACCAGCACTTTTGTTTCTGTCCAACAGCAAGCGATATTATAGCAAAGAAATGGAGGTCTGTCAAGTCAAAAAACAAAAAAATTTTCTTTTCCCTTCAGGGCCGGGCTCCTTCCCCAAGCGAGCCGCAAGGGAGGGGTATCACAATCAGAGGAGGTATAGAATTGACATTAGCTGAATTGTCGCTGGAATACCGCGCCCATGCCCACGCGCTGAGGCTGCGGATCTGCCAGCTGGAACATAAATTGGAGGGCACCGCCAACGCGGACAAGCGCTGTCAGCTCCAAGACCGCATTCGGATGCTGTCCACCATGCTGCGGGAGGCCAATGAACTGGCCGTACTTACCGAACGCTACTACGACAGGGGGTATCGCCGGAATGCCAAATACACGATATAGAAAGGGCGGGCTGTACGCAGCTGACATGGCCATGTACAGCCGCCAGATGGCCGCAGACAACAGCCAGGAGATCAGCCGGCTCAAGCGCAACCTGATTCGCGCCTTGCGGGAGGATGTCACCGCCAAACAGCGGCAGATGCTGCTGCTGTACTATGCCGAGGGCAAAAATATGCGGGAGATTGGCGAGAGCATGGGCATCGACAAATCCACCGTCTCCCGCACCATTAAGCGGGGAGAACGGCGGCTCCAGCGATGCCTGCGTTATGGCGCGGAGGCTTATCTGCGGAATATGGACAACCTGTAAAGGACGGAAAACCACAGCCCAGCGCGTTGACCGCTCTGGGCTGCGACAATAGGATTTCTTAAAAATTAAAGCACCATGGAGGCTCCCGCCAGACGATATAGAGTACAGACAGGGCCGCCGCCGCACAGAGCAGCCCAAGCCCCAGCGGGACAATGGCCAGCCAACGCCAACGCGGCCCGCTCCAAACTTCACGCGCCATCTTCAGCAGCACAACCGCCCCCGCTGCTCCGCCAATGATCATCAGGAACAGGAAAAAGTAAGCCAAACCCATCGGGTTATCCTCCATTTACAATCCAAGAATCCGGGTGGCAATGGCAAAGTAGACCAGAAGGGACAGGGCGTCCACCACGGTGGTGATAAAGGGGGAGGCCATCACCGCCGGATCAAACCCCAGGCGCTTGGCCAGCATGGGCAGCGTACAGCCAATGAATTTGGCAATGACGATGGTAACGAAGATGGTCAGTGCCACCACCAGCGCCACAGCAGCGTCTTTCCGGTCCACCAGCATTACTTTGACAAACACCACCACCTCTAGGGTAGCGGCACATAGAAACGACACCCGCAGTTCCTTCCAGATCACCCGCAGGCAGTCGGAAAACTCCACATCCCCCAGGGACATGGCGCGGATGATGGTCACCGACGCCTGTCCGCCGGAGTTCCCTCCGGTATCCATCAGCATGGGGATAAACAGGGTGAGCGCTGCGTTGGCGGCTAGAGCCTCCTCAAAAAAGCCCAGAATGGTCCCCGTAAAGGTGGCGGAGATCATTAGCAAGAGCAGCCAGGGGATGCGGTGCTTCCAGGTCTCTACCACACCGGTCTGGAAGTAGGGTTTGTCGGTGGGGAGGATGGCGGCCATCTTTTCGATATCCTCGGTGGCCTCCTCCTCCATCACGTCCATGGCGTCGTCCACAGTGATGATGCCCACCAGCCGGTCCTCCCCATCCACCACAGGCAGAGCGGTCAAATCGTATTTGGAGAACATCTGGGCCACGTCCTCCTTGTCCTCATGGGTCTTGACAGACAGCAGATTGGTCTCCATAATATCGCCCACTCGGGTCTCATAGGCGGACATGAGCAGCCGTTTTACCGTCACCACCCCCACCAGCACCCGGTTGGCGGTGACGTAGCAGGTGTAGACGGTCTCCTTGTCTAAGCCCACCTTCCGGATGCGGGCAAAGGACTCCTCCACCGTGTTGTCAGGGTGGAGGTAGACAAATTCCGTGGTCATCAGGGAGCCAGCGGAGTCCTTGGGATAGTTGAGCAGCTGATTGATCTGGCTGCGGGTGGATGCGTCGGTGTTGCGCAGGATACGGGACACCAGGTTGGCGGGCAGATCTTCGATCAGGTCCACCGTGTCGTCCAGGTATAGCTCGTCCAGCACCTCCCGCAGCTCTTTGTCGGTGAGGGCGTTGATGAGCTTCTCCTGATCCTCCTCCAGATAGGCAAATACCTCCGCAGCTGTGTCCTTGGGCAGCAGACGAAACACCAGAATCTCCTGGTTTACCTCCAGTTCATCCAAGAACCCGGCAATATCCACCTCGTTCATCTCATTGAGTATTTCCCGCAGAGCACGGAATTTTCGTGCTTGAACCAGTTCCATCAGCTGGTCCAGGTTGTTGTTGTCGTGCATGATGTGTTCCCCCTCTCGTTTTTAGAAAAACGCGGGGCACAAAAAGCCGCAGGCCCGCCGTCCCGGTCGGGGTACGGCGCACCTGTGACTGCACATGTACGGACAGGGGGAACCGTCCCCCCGGTTCTACCGGCGGCGGATCCGGGACCTGGACCGGCCCTGGACCGCCGCCCTCCGTTCGTGGCAGCTTTCCTTTGTGCCCCTATGGCGACTTCGGCCTTTCATACCAGGTCCCACTTCCTTTCCTCAGAACAGTTACGGATTCCTTTCATCCTATGCTATTATAGCATGGGATGCTTCCTTTTATCAAGAAATTTTTCTCTCGATTGACAGGGTTCCCCCACCTCCGGCGGGGGAACCCATGGATTACCCTCGGTACATGAGCCCCTCGCTCCTTGACGCAGGGGGGCCAATCCGGCTGCCGCGCCGGTTATTCCCAGGTGACCTCTGCGGAGGTCCCCACGATGTTGATGTAGCTGGGGCCCACCGCCAGGGGGATGTCCTGGCCCGACTTGTCCTGGAAGGAATAGCAGCCCTTCCGGTCATCCCGCCGCCAGGTGATCTCATAGAGCAGACCGTCCCGGAGAAGCAAACCGTCGCCCGTTCCGGTGGTGCGCACCTCCATACGGCCCTTGTCGTCCCCCTTCACCCGGCTTACATCGGTGTAGAGCACCAGCACATTACTCACCGTCACCGCCTCGTTGGTGCCGCCGTCCACATAGGGGACGTCGGTTTTGTCGATGTACTGCACAATCTGATACCGTCCCTGGCCGACATCGTAGGCAAAGTGTCCGGTTTTATAGCTGGAAAAGGGTACGGCCAACTGGGAGGCGGCCTGTCCACCCGCCGGCGCCTCCTTGGTGAAGGTCCAGCCCACCTGATAGCTGCTGTCGTGCTCCCGGGTGAAGCGGCTGGGCATCTGCTCCAAAATTTTCTCGCTGGAGGTGAGCAGGGAGTGTTCCAAACCGGCCGTCTTGCGCCGGTCCGGGTCCCGCCAGCACATATTGCCATATGGGCCATTCACAAAGTCGATGTGGGGAACCTGCCAGTTGTCAAAGGCGTCGTACGCCTGGGGACTGCCGCCGGCATGGATAAAGATAGCGTCGTGGCCCAGGGCCAGATTTACATAGTAGTCCCGGGCGGAACGGACCGCTCCCAGGTCGCCTACACCCTCAATGTCCTGGTAGACCGCCATCATGCGGGTGATCCCCCCCTCGGCCACAATCTCATAGATCACGTCCGCATGGGCAACGCCCACCTGGGGCAAGGCTTTGCGCAGATTGTTGAGCATAATCGCAATGGGCCGCTTTCCGCTGATGTCCTCCTCCAGCCCCTCGCCGGTAAGGGGGTTGGCATAGGGGTACTCCGGGTCGGGTTCCGTCACCGGGGCAATGACGGAAACGCTGGGCTCATTGGACTGGGAGGCACTGCCCGGCTGGGAGGAGGACGCGCCTCCCGGGTTTTTCCCGCCGCAGGAGACCGCCAAAGCCAGGGTTAGGGCGGAGAGCAGAAGCATACTCCATCCTCGTTTGTTCATCTCAAATCCCTCCAATCGTCTCCTTTTATCATACGACATCAATTGTAGAAAGTCAACAAAAACCCGCCGTCCGAAGGCGGCGGGCAAGCCATTATCCCTTGGTGGGCAGGACTGCGGCGATGGCCCCGGCAAATGCGCTCATAGGCATGGTCTGCAAAAGAATGCGGCCCGGGCCGGTCACCACCGTGTTGAACATCCCCTCGCCGCCGAACAGGACATTCTTCACCCCTTTGACGCTCTGGATGTCGATGGTGCAGGTGGCGTCCATCATGGCCAGGTTCCCGGTGTCCACAATCATCTGCTGGCCCGGAGCCAGGATGTACTCTACGCCATAGCCGTCGATCTCCAAAAAGGCCATGCCCCGGCCGGACAGCTTCTGCATGATGAAGCCCTCGCCGCCGAAGAATCCGGCCCCCATCTTCTTCTGGAAGAACACCGACAGCTCCACCCCCTGCTCCGAGGCCAGGAAGGCGGATTTCTGGGCCACAATAGGCTTGTCTGGGGTGATCTCTACCGGCAGGATGGCCCCCGGAAAGCTGGAGGCAAAGGCGATCATCCCCGGCCCGCCCTTGGCGGTATAGAAATTCTGGAACATGGATTCCCCGGAGAACATCCGTCCGAACGCCTTCCCAATGCCTCCGGCAGAGGTCTGCATCTCCATATTGGGGCTCATCCACACCATGGAGCCCTTCTCGGTAATCATGGTTTCGTTGGCGTTCAGGTCGCAGATGACAACAGGGGTGGGCTCGCCTTGGATTTTGTACTGCATATTCTCACCTCACTTTTTGCTCCTGCATTAAGCATAGTATTGCTTTGGCCAAAAGTCAAGTGTGTTTTAGGTATATATTGGCAATATGTTTGGTATCCTGGGTGTTATGTTTCAGGTTGTTACCTATATACTTGACTATAAGAAGAAGTGAGCCGTCTGCTGCAACAGACGGCTCACTTGTTTTTTGGGTGTAGTCCTCAAAAATCAACTGCAGCTGTTTCCTAAAGGGGCTCCGCACTTTTATTATACAGCCAATAAAATAGAAAAGCCAACAGAATCTATGGTTTATATTATTTCTGCACCATTTCACTTATTTTGTCGCCCAATTCCCGGTGGCCTCTGCGGTGAGGTAGGCGTTGACAAAACCGTCCAGGTCGCCGTCCATCACGCCGCCTATGTTGCTGGTCTCAAAGGCGGTGCGGTTGTCCTTCACCATCTGGTAGGGCATAAAGACGTAGGAACGGATCTGGCTGCCCCACTCGATTTTCAGCTGGACCCCCTTCAAGTCGGAGATTTTCTCCGCCTTCTCCTGCATTTGCAGTTCCACCAGCTTGGCCCGGAGCATCTTCATGCAGTTGTCCTTGTTCTGGAACTGGGAGCGCTCCTGTTGGGAGGCCACCACCACGCCGGTGGGCTTGTGGATCAGCCGGACGGCGGAGGAGGTCTTGTTGACGTGCTGGCCGCCGGCCCCGGAGGCCCGGTAGACCTGCATCTCGATGTCTTCCGGACGGATCTCCACCTCCACGTCCTCGGGCAAGTCGGGCATGACCTCCACTGAGGCGAAGGAGGTCTGCCGCCGGGCGTTGGCGTCGAAGGGGGACACCCGCACCAGCCGGTGTACGCCGTGCTCCCCCCGGAGGTAGCCGTAGGCGTTCTCCCCCTCGATCATGATGGTGGCCGACTTGATGCCCGCCTCGTCCCCCTCCTGGTAGTCCATAATCTGGTAGGTGAAGCCCCGGCGCTCGGTCCAGCGGGTGTACATCCGGTAGAGCATCTGGGCCCAGTCCTGGGCCTCGGTGCCGCCGGCTCCGGGGTGGATGGTCAAAATCACGTTGGAGCGGTCATACTCCCCGGTGAGCAGGGTCTCCAACCGGGCGTTCTCCATGTTGGCCTCCAAGGCGGCGAAGCCCTCCTCCAGCTCGGGGATAAGGCTCTCGTCCTCAAACTCGTTGCCCATCTCGCACAGGGCCATCAGGTCGTCCCACTGCCGTTGGCGCTTCTTCTGGCTGTCCACCTTGTCCTGGAGATTCTTGATGCGCTGCTGCACCTTCTGCGCTTTGGACAGGTTGTCCCAAAAGCCGTCAGCGGCGGACTCGGCCTGGAGCATATCCAGCTCCCGCTCTGCCCCATCCAGGTCCAGGGCCTGGGCCAGCTCCTTCAGCGCAGGAGCCAGGTTGTTCAGCTTTACTTTATACTCGTCAAATTGGAGCATGTGCTTCCCACACTTTCTTGATGATATGGATTCAGCTTATTATATCTGAGAAGCCGACAAAAGTAAAGGGAATTTGGGCGGTCTCGCCATTGAAATTTGTCCTGCCTGGGATGTATAATCACTTGCACCAGTGTGTGAAAGTGTCCGGAACCGCGGTTGGCGGCACGCCTCTCCCGCCGCAGGCACTCCCCAAAAAATATGCTTGACAAACGCAGGGTGCTTCACTATAATAGAGACACTTTAGCGCCACAAACCATTGAAGTTAGGAGAGACCTGTATGAATGTGCTGTTAAAAAAAGAAAACTTATTTCTCCGCGTAGCCATCGGCTTTCTTCTGGGCGTCGTCCTTGGCCTGGCTGCACCGGGATTTTCCATCGCCACCAAGGTGGTGGGCGACCTCTATCTCAACCTGATTAAGCTGATGATCATTCCTATTGTGGTATGCGCCGTCTTCTGCGGCATTGCCAACATCAAAGACGGAAATCTGCTGCGCCGCATCGGTGTGCGCACGGTAATTCTCTATGTGCTTATGTTTATTCTCTGTGCGGTCATCTCTCTGGCCATCGCCTGGGCCATCCGGCCCGGCCTGGGCACCGTATTTGACAACGCCCCCGTCTATGAGGGCAATATCACCAGCCCCACCATCACCAGCTTTCTGATGACCATTGTGCCCACCAACATCATTCAAGCCGCCGCTGACGGCAGTACCTTGCCGGTGATCCTGTTTACCATTGTCTTTGCGGTGGCCATCCTGTCCATCGGTGAGAAGGGCGGCCCTGTGCTGGCCTTTATGAACAGCCTGTCCGATGCGTTTTTTAAGATGCTGGGGTACTTTATGGAGCTCTCCCCCATCGGTGTGCTGTCTCTGATGGCCTTTTCGGTGGCCCAGTACGGAGCCGGCATCTTCTCCGCCTTGGCCAAGTACATCGGCACCTGCTGGCTGTGCTGCATTGTGGTGTTCTTTGCAGCTATGGTCCTTCCGGTGTGCCTGTACACCAAAATCAGCCCCATGAAGTTTATCAAGGGCTGCGGCAAGGTGGCTCTGGTCACCCTGTCCACCACCTCCTCTGCCGCTACCCTGCCCACTACCATCAATGTCAGCGTGGACGACCTGGGCGCCCCCGAAGGGGTATCCAAGTTTACCCTCCCTCTGGGCTGCACCATCAACATGTGCGGCGGGGCCTGCTCCTTCTGCTGTCTGGCAGTGTTTGTGTCCGACTTCTACAGCATCAACCTGCCCCTGGGCACCATTGTATTCCTGGTACTGGTGGCCACCCTCATCAATATGGCTGCCCCCGGCATCCCTGGCGGCGGCGTGGTGCTGGGCGCCTCCTTCCTGTCCATTCTGGGACTGCCCATTGATTTGATGGGCCCCATCAGCGGCTTCTACCGTCTGCTGGACATGGCGTTCACCACCATCAACGTGGAGGGCGACGTGGCGGCGAACCTAATAATCGCCAAGAGCATCGGCGAGTATGACGGCTCTATGGCTAAATAAAGGAGGAACCATATGAAAATCGGTTATCAGGGCATTGAAGGCTGCAACTCTCTGGCCTCTGCCCGAAATATGGCAGGCCGTCTGGGCTGGACGGATGTGGAATATGTCCCCCTCATCAACTCCAAAGGGGTGGTGGACGCTCTGCGGGCGGGCACAGTGGACTACGGCGTGATGGCCACCATGAACCATGTGGCCGGGGTGGTGCTGGAGACCGAAGCCGCCCTCCGGGGGCTCAACTACCGGATGCTGGCTCTGGACTGCATCCCCATCCACCACTGTCTGTTTGTGAAAGACAGCTCCGTGAAAAAAATCACTCTGGTCGCATCTCACATCCAGGCGCTGAAGCAATGCAGAGGGACCTTAGCCCGGGAGTATCCGGAGGCCGTGTGGCAGGAGGACGAGGACACCGCTATGGCCGCCCGTCATCTGGCAGAGGGCGTCTTGCCGGCAGACGCCGGGGTGCTGTGCCGCAAAGAGGCCGGAGAGGCGTTGGGGCTGTATCTTCTCCAGGAAAATCTGGAGGACGATGCAGAAAACGCCACCGAGTTTGAGCTCATCCAACTGAGCGAGAAGGGGATGGACAAGCTGGTTGTGGTGGCGGGCCTGGGGCTGGAGGGGGGCTCCATGGCCAAGGCCCTGAAGCAGTATACCGGCTGTACCGTCTACGGCTGGAACCGGACGGCCTCGGTGGCACAGCAGGCCCTCTCTGACGGAGCCATCGACGGCATCGCCGACGATGAGATTCTATCCCGGTGCGACTTGCTGATTCCGGTGCTCTATCCGCAGGCCACTATTGCCTTTTTGCAGCGGGTTATCCCCCGGATGAAGCGGGGCGCCCAGGTGGTAGACCTAGTGGGGGTCAAGACCGCCGTTGTAGAGGCGGTGACCCCGGTGGCTCTGGCCCATGGCATCCGCTACACCGGCGGCCACCCCATGGCTGGCCTGGCCAAAGGGGGATACCACCGGTCGTTCGCTGATCTGTTCAAAGGGGCCAGCATGATCCTGGTACCCACTCCCGCCACGGCGGAGGGCGATGTGGCGGAGCTCAGCGCGCTGTTCCGCCAGGCCGGATTCCAGCGCATCAAGATCTGTGACCCTCAGACCCACGACCGCATGATCGCCCATACCTCCCAGCTGGCCCATGTGGTATCCAACTGCTATGTAAAAAGCCCGGTTTCCTCCCAGTATGTGGGCTTTACCGGAGGAAGCTATAAGGATATGACCCGAATTGCCTGCCTCAACGAAAGGGTCTGGCAGGAACTGTTCCTTTTGAACAAGGACGCCCTCATTCCGGAGATCGACCTGCTCATCCGCCATATGACCGAGCTGCGGGAAGCCATCAAGGCCGGCGATGCCAGCCAGGTGGAGGAGATGCTGCGCCAGGGACGGGAGTCCAAAGAGCACATCGACGCCTTGAATCCGGATCAGCCCTCGGAATAAATCAACAACGCCTCCCTCAAATCGGGAGGCGTTGTTCTATCCTGGGACACGCCTGCTGGGGCGTGTCTTGGTTTGTCCCAACAATTTATATCCAAAATGTAAAGCGCCCTTGACATACAGTGGGAAGCGTGGTATACTCCAAATAGTAAAGCGAACTTTACATTTCAAATCTATCCCCCTCTGGATGGGACATCCGAAAGGAGCTGATCCGGTGACCAACAAAATTGCTCAGCTGCGCAAGGAACGGCATATCTCCCAGGCCGAGCTGGCCGACGGGGTGGATGTCACCCGGCAGACCATCATCTCCCTGGAGAGCGGCCGGTACAACGCCTCCCTGCTGCTGGCTCACAAGATTGCCAAATATTTCGGGATGACCATCGAGGAAGTATTTTTGTTTGAGGAGGAGACATTATGATGGGAAAAAACAGACCGCTGAAGGACGATCTGCTTCAATGCCTATGCCTGCTGGCTATCGGATTGATCAGCTATTCGCCTTTCATTCCAGAAGCGATTGAAAACATCCTTCACCCTGCCCTGTTCATACTTCTTGTCGTTCTGCTGCTGGTCAGTTTGGCGCAGGAACAGCAGCGCCGCAATATGTCTCTAGAAGAGCAGCGGGACCTGGCGCGGGAGAGCCGGGACGAGCGCAGTCTGATGATTCAGTCTAAAGCGGCCTTGCTCTGCCACAAGGCGGAGGACTGGGGCCTCCTTCTGCTGTTTACGCTATTCGTGCTAATTCTGGACCGGCGTGAGATCGGCTATGTGCTTTATTGGGTTCTGGTGCTTCGGCTCTGCCTGTTCTTTGCTATCCGGTGGTGGCTGAACCGAAAATATTAAAACTGTGAGGTGTTTGATATGAAAAAATTTTGTAAAAATGCGGCCCCCTATGTGATGCTCGCGGCGGCCTGGGTTCTGATTCTGGCCACGTTCCTGCTGGGGGAGCGGATCGCGGAGCAGCTCAGCATTGTTCTGTTTACGCTGGGCGGGGTCCTTTTGGGCTTTGGCGCGGTGGGAATCGCGCTGAGCCGCATCCGGATGTCCCCGGAACAGCAGAAGGAGTATGAGCGGGGGGAACACGACGAGCGCAACGTGGCCATCCGGGAGAAGGCGGCCATGTCCTCCTGGTACTGGACGCTGTACATGCTGTGGGCGGCGTTTATGGTCATCCAGATTTTCGTAGGCGGGCTGTGGGGCGTGGCGGTGTCGGTGGTGATCGTCCTGCACTGCGCCTTCTATATGGTCAATATCCACCGCTGGAACAAGAAAATGTGAGTAAACCGTGTGTAGGGCGGGACGACCCGGCCCGCCCTACACAAATCAGCATCAGAATAACAAAGGCGCGCCGAGTCGTCGCGCCCTACAAGGAGAGGATAACATGTTGGTAAAAGCAATATTAACAGGCAACGGGGACTACGGAAAATCCCTGAAGCAGCGCCGGTGGGCGGCGGTTGGGATGCTGTGCATCGGGCTGGTGGGCTTTGCCTGCTGGTTCCTGCTGGTGCCGGAAAGCCACCTGTCCGAGCACGCCCAGAGCTTTTATCTGGGCGCGGCCAGCGGCATCACCTCCGGGGCTCTGATTCTTTTTATCCGCACACAATACCTGCTCACCCATCCCCAGGCCCAGCGGAAGGCCAAGATCAAAGAGACGGACGAACGGGAGATGCACATCATACGCACCGCCGCACAAATGGCGGGGGGACTCACCATTTTCGGGGTGGTGCTGTCCCTGTTCATCGTCCTGCCCCTGAACATAGATGCCTACTACGCCCTGATGGGGGTCGTATTCTTCTACGCCGCCGTCTTTTTCCTGTCCAGCCTGTGGCTGTCCAAAAGGCTGTGAGCCGCCGGCTGGAACTGGCGGTCACCCCCGAGCTGGCGGGGGTCAAGGTGGACACCCTGTTGAAAAAGCGCCTGGGTCTGTCCGGGACGGTGGTCCGGCGAGTGAAATGGCTGGAGGACGGCATTCTGGTGGACGGGGTCCGGGTGAACACCCGGTTCTGTCCGGCGGCGGGGCAGGTGCTGTCGGTGCGGCTGTCCGACCCGGTCCGAAACAGCGGCATTGTCCCCGCCCCCGGGCCGCTGGATATCGTCTATGAGGATGAGGACCTGATCGTTCTAAACAAGGCGGCGGGGGTATCGGTCCATCCTGGTCCGGGCCACTTTGAGGATACGTTAGGTAATTTTTTGGTTCATTATTACGAAAATTCGGGGCAGGAGGCGGATTTTCACCCCGTCCACCGGCTGGACCGGGGGACTTCCGGGCTGCTGGTATCCGCCAAGCACCCCCATGCCCAGGAGCTTTTGAAGCGTCAGCTTCACACGGAACACTTTCGCCGGGTCTATCTGGCGGTGTGCGAGGGTGTGCCGGAGCCCATGCACGGAGTGATTGACGCTCCTCTGGGCCCCAAGCCCGGCTCTCTGATGGAACAGATGGTCCGCCCGGACGGAAAGCCCGCCCGGACCAGATACGGAGTATTGCGCCGCTGGGGAGTGCGTTCCTTGGTACACCTGGAGCTGGAGACCGGCCGCACCCACCAGATCCGGGTCCACATGGCCCACATCGGCCACCCCCTCACCGGGGATTTTCTCTATGGCACGGAGGACCGGGCGCTTATCCCCCGGCCCGCGCTCCACTCGGGGTATCTCTCCTTTCTCCACCCTCTCACCAGAGAGAAGCTGCAATTCGCCGTTCCGCTGCCGGAGGATATGGCCGGACTGAAGCTGTAAATTCTGACAAAAAAGCTCTGGTAATCCGGCCTCTCTTGTGGTACAATGGTAAATGTAAATTTTTAGCCGCAGGAGGTAATGTGATTATGTCCTATCGTGATACTTATGAAGCCTGGCTTGCCAGTCCCGCCCTGACCGCTGAGGAGAAGGCCGAGCTGGAGGCCATCAAAAATGATGAGAAGGAGATCGAGTCCCGCTTCTTCTCCCAGCTGGAGTTTGGCACCGCCGGTCTTCGGGGCACCATGGGGATGGGGACTTACCGCATGAATATCTACACCGTCAGCCATGCCACCCAGGCTTTTGCCCAGGTCATTCTGGCTGAGGGACCCGAGGCGGTGAAGCGGGGAGTGGCTGTGTGCTACGACTGCCGGAACAATTCCTCGGAGTTTGCCCGGGCAGCTGCCCTTATTCTGTCCAACAACGGCATCCCCGTGCGCCTGTTCGACGCACTGCGCCCCACTCCCGAGTTGTCTTTCGCCATTCGGGAGTACGGCTGTATCGCGGGCATCAATGTCACCGCCAGCCACAACCCCAAGGAGTACAATGGCTACAAGGTCTACTGGGAGGACGGAGCACAGCTGCCCCCCAATCACGCCGATCAGGTGGCAAGGATCATGAAGGAGATGGACGTCTTTGCCGGCCCCAAGCTCAGCTGTCCCGCCCCCGCCCCTATTACCATGATGGGGGAGGAGACCGACGAGAAATTCCTGGCCAACGTGATGGCCCAGGTCAATGACAGGGCGGCAGTGGAGAAGGTGGCCGACAGCTTTAAGATGGTATACACCCCCTTCCACGGCACCGGATACAGGCTGATCCCCGAGGCCCTGAAGCGGCTGGGTATGAAGCATGTCATCTGCGTCCCGGAGCAGATGGTCATTGACGGCAACTTCCCCACCGTGGTCTCCCCCAACCCGGAGAACCCCGAGGGCTTCGAACTGGCCGTGAAGCTGGCAAAGGAGAACGGTGCCGACTTCATTCTGGGCTCCGACCCCGACGCCGACCGGGTGGGCCTGATGGTGAACACCGGAACAGGCGAATTTAAGGTGCTTACCGGCAATCAGACCGGCGTACTGCTGCTGGACTATCTCATTGGCGCCATGAAGCGCACCGGAAAGCTGCCCGAAAACCCGGTGGCCCTAAAGACCATCGTCACCACCGAGATGGCCCGCAAAGTTGCTGAGGTCAACGGCTTGAAGTGCTTTGATACCTTCACCGGCTTTAAGTTCCTGGCCCAAAAGAAGGACCAGCTGGAGAGTTCCGGCGAGGGGAATGTAATTATGTCCTACGAGGAGAGCTATGGCTATATGCTGGGCTCCTTCGTCCGGGATAAGGATGCGGTCACCGCCGCCGTGGCCATGACTGAGATGGCTGCTTACTATGCCGGCCAAGGTATGACCCTCTACGACGCCCTTTTGGCCCTGTATGCGAAGTACGGCTACTACAGTGAACGGACCATGAACCTGGTTATGCCTGGGCTGGACGGCCTGAAAAAGATGGCCGAGCTGATGGCCAACCTGCGGGAGAAACCCCCGGTGGAGATCGCCGGTGTGGCGGTTAAGGAGCAGAAGGACTATCAGGACGGCAGCGTGGTCACCGTGTCCAACGGCACCAAATCCGCCATGGAGCTGTCCGGCTCCAACGTCCTGCGCTATGAGATGGCCGACTGCACCAGTCTGATTGTCCGTCCCTCCGGCACCGAACCCAAGGTAAAGGTGTATATCCTGGCCAACGGCGAAACCAAGGAGAGCTGCGATGCCAAGGTGGAACGGTACGCCGCCTGGGCAGAGAGCTTGAAGGGCTGATTGCAAAAGTTAAACCCCCCGGTCCCTTTCAGGACCCGGGGGGTTCTATGTTTTGCGCCAGAGCGTCTGCGGTTTTGGACACAGGGCGGCATCATCCGTCTTGCAGCATCCGGATGGCGGCAACCGTCTGGGCATAGTCTGCCTCCACTCTGGGGAGCAGCTGGACTGCCAATTCAAAATTCTCTGTCCGCAGCGCCTCGGTAATGTCCCGGCTGGACTGATACAACTTGGTAAAGCTAAGATTTTGGCTGACCCCTTTTAAGGTATGGGCAGCGCGGAACGCCTCTTCCCGGCTGCCCGCCTTGATGGAGTCCTCCAGCAGCTGGAAGGACGGGTCGGTCAGGAACTTCCCCACAAATTTTCGTACCAGGGCTTCGCTGTAGAGCCGGCCCATAACCTCCTCACAGTCGCCCTCCAGGGCAGCATAGCACTGTTGAATGGTCATCGTTTCTCCTCCCCCTGATATTCTGTCACCATTCCGATCGCGCCGGTGTACTGCGGCGGTTCGTCCGAGGTCCACATGGCGCGGCAGGTAATATGTACCGGCTGAAAGCGGCCCTCCAACTGGATCTCGCAGTCAAACTCTACATCAGGCGCCTCTGGTGTAGTGTCTTGAAGCAGCTGCGCCAACTGCGCCAGCAGGTCCAAATCAATCGTACTCTTCACCTGCTCATTGTGATAGGGGTCCACGGTGACCTCCTCCAGTCCCAGACGCCGCGCCCCCACTGGAGAGAGCGTGAGCATAGGCGGTGTTGACGTGTACTCAAACAAAACCAGCTGCGACATCGACAGGAAGAACCGGTGAATGGCCCGCTCCTGCTCCAGCATACGCAAGGTACGGTCGGCGGAAGCCGCCTCTTCAAACTGCGCAATCTCTGCCGCAGTATTCTCCATCACCCGCTGGTCGCCCCGGACCACGCTGTCTACCGCCATCTCCTTTTGAATCACATCGCTGCTCTCTACCAGGCATTCCAGCAGCAGGGGCTGGAATGTACCGCACTCGCTGTTTAAAATCATGGCCAGCGCTTTCTCATGGGAGTGGGCCGGTTTGTAGACCCGCTCACTGGTCAGTGCATCGTACACATCCGCCAAGGAGACCACCTGGGCAGAGATGGGGATTTCCTCCCCCACCAGCCCATCCGGATAGCCCCGGCCGTCATACCGCTCATGGTGCCACCGGCAGATCTCATAGGCATACTTCACCAGCGGCTCCTCCTGGAAAGGGACCTCCTGCATCATTTCCGCCCCCATCCGGGAGTGCTCCTTCATAATGGCAAATTCCTCGGGGGTAAATTTCCCTGGCTTGTTGAGCACCTCGGTGGGAATACAAATTTTTCCCACGTCATGCAGGGTGGAGGCGTTGCTGATTAGGTTGATGGTCTCCCGGTCCAACTTGTATTTATCGGTTTTATGCATCAGACTTTTCAGAAGAATCTCCGTCATCGTCTGGATATGGAGCACGTGCAGTCCGCTCTCCTCATTGCGAAACTCCACAATGTGGCTGAGAATGGAGATCATCAGATTGTTGATTCGCTCCTTTTGATAGATCTGCTCGTTCACCATAGCTGTCAGCCGGCGCTGCTTGGCATAGAGCATGATGGTATTGATCACCCGCCGGCGCACCACCATCATGTCAAAGGGGCGGCTGATGTAATCGGTAACCCCCATGTCATAGGCCCGCTCAATAAAGGAGTGAGTGCTCTCCGCCGAAATCATAATGACAGGCACGCTGTCAATCCAGTTATACTTGTTCATGGCGGACAGAACAGCAAAGCCGTCTAAATTTGGCATCACGATGTCCAGCAGTACCAGAGAAATTTCCTGCTCTATCTGTTGAAGAATCGCCACTGCTTGAAGGCCATCCTCCGCCTCAACAATATTATAGGACTCCTCCAGCATAGAGCGCAGGATCTCCCGGTTCATATCCGAGTCGTCAGCAACCAGAATTGTGTACCGCTGTTCTTTATTTGTGGACATACCGTTTAGTCCTCCTCCATTGGCTTTTTATCCGCGGCGCCGTCACGCTCGGACATCAGTTTGGTCAGTGTGCTGCACAGCAGCTCGATATTGATGGGTTTTGCCAGGTGGGCGTCCATTCCAGCCTGGGCGGTGCGGCTGATATCCTCCGCAAAGGCGTTGGCCGTCAGCGCGATGATGGGGGTGGTCTTGGCATCCGGCCGTTGGAGCGCCCGGATAGCCTCGGTCGCCTGACAGCCATCCATCTCCGGCATCTGCATATCCATCAAAACAGCATCGAAGAAATGGAGCGGCGCCGCCTGGAAGGCATCCACCGCCTCCCTGCCGTTTTCCGCCTGAGTCACCTCGGCTCCCCGCATCTTCAGCAGTTCGGTGGCAATCTCCATATTCAGCAGGTTGTCCTCCGCCAAAAGAATCTGCCGGCCCTCCAACTGAATCAGTTTTTTGGGGTGTACCGGCTCGGGCAGAGGCGCTTCGCTGGCGTCGAAGGGGATGATGACCGAGAAAGAGGTCCCCTGTCCCAAGGTACTGCTGACGGCAATCTGTCCGCCCATGCGGGTCACCAGGTTCTTCACAATGGGCATCCCCAGACCGGTGCCCATCACATCCTTGGCGCCAAAGCGGATTTCCCGCTCATACGGGTCGAAGAGTTTGGGCAGAAATTCTTTCGACATTCCAGTTCCGGTATCCTCCACCACAAAGAGGTAATTGTTTCGCTTCCCCTCATCCATCTGCCGCAGAGAGACGGAAACCCGGTCCCCCTCGCCGGTAAACTTCATGGCGTTGGATATCAGATTGTTCAGAATCTGGCCCAACCGGGCGGGGTCGCCCTTGACCATTTTGTTTTTCACATCCACCGCCAGATGGAACTCCTTCTGTTGGACCTTGGCCTGGGCTTGGAAGGGAGAGATACAGGTATCCAGCGTCTGGCACAGATCAAAGGGCTTAATTTCCATCGAAACATTTCCCTGTTCCAGTCGGGAAATTTCTAAAATATCGTTAATCAAGGCCAACAGCTGCTGGCTGGCGGCGCCGATCTTGTCCAGATATCCCACCATTTTCTCCCGGCTGCAATCCTCCTGCAATGCCAGCCCGGCCATACCGATGATGATATTCAGCGGAGTGCGCATGTCGTGACTCATAATGGAGAAGAACTGCTTTTGGGACTTTTCGCTCTGCTCCGCCGCGGACAGCGCCCCCTTCAGCAGCCGCACCTGCTGCTGCTGCTCCTCCTTCTCCTTCTCCACATCTCGGAAACAGAGGACCGCCTCGTTGGGAATCTGCTTTGGGTCGGTAAGCAGCCGCACACTGATCCAGCGCCGCTCCTCCCCGAATTGGCGGAGAAATTCGCCGCCGTAGTCCTGTACCTGCTGGTCCACCAGCTTTCGGATGTTCTCCAGAGAGAAGCTGTTTGAGAACTCCTCGCCGGTCCACTCGTCCATGTTGGAGGCACTCACCCGCAGCAGTTCGTTATAGTCGCCCTGTCCGTCGCCCAGCTCTTGAATGACAAAATCAGAGCCCTTTGTCATCTCATAGACGCCCGTCTCCATATTGATGCGGTAGATGGCGTAATACATGTTGCCCAGAACCTGCACCGTCTCCGCGCTGCGCTTGGCCGTCCGGCTGATCCGGCGGTCCCGCAGCCACATGCCAACGGCAATCAGCAGAAACAGCCCAAGTCCTCCGCCATACCATACCAGGATGCTCTGCACCCCCTGGAGCAAGGTCTCATAGGGGACGGTAAGGATGCACAGCCAGCCGTTTTCAGTGTGCTGGTAATAAAGCCCCCGCTGGAGTTTCTGCATTCCGATGATCGCGTTGTTCTTGCCGTCCAGCTCCCCCCGGTTGACCCGCTCAAACAGGTCCTGCACATATGCCTCCAGCTCCTCCTCCTCCGCCTGGAAGGGAATGTTGTAATACAGCAGGTTTCCTTCGTTGTCACACACATAATAGGCGCCGCCTGCCGGCAGATCCTGCACGGTGTGGGCGGCCCGAAAATACTCCAGCGGCACGTCCAGCGCAACCGCGTTGTCGCTGCCGGCGGCGGAAATGGCAATGGTCACCACCTGCCGGCCCTGGTACGCATCACTGGCATAGGCGTCTGTAAAGATCACCCTGCCCTTTTCCGCCTGGGCCTGCCGGTACCACGCCAGACTCATGTAGTCCTGGTCCCAATCCCGCCGGTTGGTGGCGGAAATCAGCTGTCCGTTCAGTACGCCATAGAGGTCCAGGTTGCGGGCATTGAGCAGCCTGCTGCTCTTCTGAAAGTAGTCGGCCAGCCATTCCTCAGACTCGGCCGTATCCACCCCCTGACGGTCCATGTCCTCCATATAATACATGGCCATGGTGAGAACACGGTCATACTCACTGAGCTGGCTTCCCTCATCGTTGGAATAGCTTGCCACCAGGTTTTTTCCCATTGTCCGTGCGTTGTCCAAAAGCAGCTGCTGGCTGACCAGCATTCCAGCCGCCGCCGCCACCACAAAAAAGCCCAAAATCCAAAGGATACGCCAGCTGCTCCAGTTGGTAAGCGCGCCGTGCCCTTTGCTGTGCCGCATAGTATTCACTCCTCCTCTATGCCCTGTCCGGCCGTTCCAGCCGCCGCGCTGCGGCCCAATCCATTCAAGAAATCCAGTCTGTATTTTTCTTCTCCAGACCGTGTATGCTCTGTCTCCATCCTTGTTAATAGGAATAGTGGCAGACAGTAGAGCAGAATATATTATAACATATCAACTTCCCCTTGTAAAGACAACTTCTGCCTGTCTATTTTGATAAACTTTTCCATCTTCCGCCCGCCCCGCTTCCATTTTTTTGTTGCAAATCCGGCGGCAACGCGGATAAAAAGACGATGTGCTTTGCAGAAAGCCCGCTCAAACACTTGCCAAGCGGGAAAAAAGGCATTATAATAGGGAAGACTTAACGTGTACCTTGTCTTTTTTCGGCATACCGGAAAAGACATCCGATTCTTGAAACGATATGGAGAGGATTTTATGCAACGCACCACCATTGCCGCCATTTTTGCCGACCAGGAAAGTCTGGGCGGGCAGGCCGTCACCGTGATGGGCTGGGCCCGGACCATCCGCGACATGAAAACCTTCGGCTTTATCGAATTGAACGACGGCTCCTGCTTTAAAAACCTTCAAGTGGTTATGGACGCCGGCCTTTTGGACAATTATAAGGAGATTGCCGGCCAGAACGTAGGGGCCGCCCTCATCGTCAAGGGGGAGGTGGTGCTCACCCCCGGGGCCAAGCAGCCTCTGGAGGTCAAGGCCGCTTCCATCGCGGTGG
>CAMWBA010000039.1 GCA_947172355.1 uncultured Bacillota bacterium | reverse complement strand
CCGATATGGGCATGTATTAAGCCTTACCAATCCAAAGCCCGGAGCTTTTCTGCTCCGGGCTTTTTACGCGCAAAAATTTTCTTGACTTTTGCGCTCGCTAATCCATGCTAAATACGAGGGCAGAAAGACGGTGGTGGAATGAGCTTGCAAATGGGACGCCCCCCGAAAGAAAACCCCCGTAATGTAGGCATTCACCTCCGTTTGACCAGAGAGGAGGCGGATTTTATTCGGGAATGTGCCGATTCTTTAGAGACTACGAGAACCGAGGTTATTGTCAAAGGGATCAAATTGGTACGGGAAAGCCTAAATAAAAAATAGAGTGTTGGCCAGCCTCGATAGCAACCCAACACTCTGCTTGCCAAACCAAGGAGGAATGGCAAATCCGATTATGCCACAGCTCCTGGCGATAAGCAAGGAGATTGTTATGGATATCGAAAGCAATCTGTTGGAATTGGAAGAAGCCGCACAGCGCATCTCTGACGGACTATCGTCAATTCAGTGATGGTCCTTGGCCTGGATGGGGAGTGAGTACACCGGCGCGTTTCATGCCATTTGGGACTATCTCTCCAACGCCGACCAGGCGTTTCAAAAGCAGCTGGTCATCTGCCCGGGAGGGACGCGGCCGTAAAAACAGGACGGATGGGCGATTCCGGAAAACGCTTCGGATTCTTCGTCATTTTTACCCTTGTATTCCAACGCGGGCCGTGGTAGAATCGGACAACCTTGCACAACGCAGGGAGAGAAATGAGGGACGATATGAAGATTCGCATTATGACCGATTCCGCCTCTGACCTGCTGCCGCCCCACCGGCCCGAAGTGACCGTCCTGCCCATGGACATCACCTTCGGCGGGGAGACATTTCAGGACGGGGTGAACCTGAGCCATCATCAGTTCTACGAAAAGCTCATCGAAGGAGAGGAGCTGCCCACCACCAGCCAAATATCCCCCGCCCGGTTTGAAGACGCCTTCCGCCAAGCCGTAGAAGCCGGCGAGACGGTGGTGGCTGTGGTCCTATCCGCCAAGCTGTCCGGCACCTACCAGAGCGCCTGCATCGCCGCGGAGGAGTTCCCCGGCCAGGTCTTTGTGGTGGACAGCGCCAACGCCACCATCGGAGAGCTTGTCCTGGTGGAGCGGGCGGTGGAGCTGATGACCCAGGGGCTGGACGCCGCTGCCATTGCCGCCCGGCTGGAGGAGGAAAAAGCCGACATCCGCCTGGTGGCTCTGCTGGACACCTTGGAGTATCTGAAACGGGGCGGCCGGGTGTCCGCTTCGGTGGCCCTGGTGGGCGGCCTGCTGGCCATCAAGCCGGTGGTGGCCGTTCAGGACGGCGAGGTGATGGTCTTGGGCAAGGCCCGGGGGTCCAAAAACGGCAATAATTTGCTGGTCCAGGAGATTCAAAAGACCGGCGGCGTGGACTTCAGCCGCCCCTATCGCCTGGGCTACACCGGTCTGGACGACGGACTTCTGCGCAAATACATCACAGACAGCCAAACGCTCTGGTCGGAACATGTCGATGCGCTCCCCCTGGGCACGGTGGGAGGCACCATCGGAACCCATGTCGGCCCCGGCGCCATCGCGGTGGCCTTTTTTCAGAATACATGACGAATGTGGGACGGCCTATGGCCGTCCCACATTCATAGGTCTCGCCAGATAATCCCCTCAGGGGGCTGGCTGCGTCCACACACCGCCGCCGCCCACCCCGGTCCGGTATAGCTCCGAAACCACAATCCATCCAGCCGGACGGATGTTTCTGCCGGAAGGGGCACTGAAATCCCACGAATCAGACCGGTCAAGCCCGTCCCGCTCTCCTTGACCCGGCACTCCTTGAGCGCCCACAGCTGGGTAAAGGCGGGCCAACGGCAGGGCTGTTCCTCCAGCCAGGCCATCTCTTGGGCCGAGCATACCCGCTGGGGCAGCGAGGCCCGCCACTCCTTCACAATTTGAATATCCACTCCCACCGGAGTGTGGTCCAGCACGCACAGCGCCAGCTCTCCGCTGTGGGAGAGGTTGAACTGCAATTCTTCATATGCTGGGAAAAAGGGTTTGCCTCCTCCCTGCCGGGCAATTTCCGGCAGTTCGCTCAGCCCCCAGACCTCCCGGGCTGCCTGGGCCAACAGGTCCCGGGCCTGCGCCCGGGCGGTAATCTCCTTTGCGCCATAGATAACCATAAAAAACCTCTGTATACCCGGGCCGAGACCCGCCCTTTTACGCCATTGTAGCACAAAAAAGCGGCAGGGACAAGCCATGTTCCATCAACAAGGCAGCGGCAGCCAGGAGCCAACTGCAGCCAGGTCCCGGAACAGCAGCCCCTCCGGAGGATAGAGGGTAAACCAGCCAATCAAAGCGGCCAGCGCGATGACCGCAGCAATGGGCAGAATCCACATGATCCCTTGGAACGGACCGGAAAACCGGGTGGCCAGCCAAAAGCCCAGGGTCATCACCAGCACGAAGATGGCTACATCCACCCACATGGCCTCTCCCCCCAGCATGACATGGTACATCCATCCCAGCGCCAGCATTAGGGCACACATGGGGGGCAGCATCAGCAGCCAAGGACGCACCCCGCCCGGGCGGTCCTGGTTCAAGACCAGCGCCGCCCCCAGATAGGGCCAGAATATCAATTTGACATGTTCCCAAAGGCTCTCATTGACCGGGGAAAACAGCGCAGTCACGGCATTGGGAAGCCACTCATATAAAAAATGGAGGGTACAGCCTGCCAGCAGCGCGGCAATCCAGGTCAAAATTAACTGTCGCTTGGAATAGTACACCGCTCTCACTCCTTCCGAATACAACCTATGCACAGACAGGCTGTTTCATACGCAGGCACATAATTTTCTTCCCCCTGGAGATGCTAGAAAAAATGATCCCTGTGCCTTCCTGGACGGAAAATTTTCCGTCCCCGCCGGGTTGAACCAGGAACCATGGAGATCATGCGGAAGGAGAGACAGTATGACAAATCAGGACTACGGCAAGCTGGTCAATCAGCGTTCCCGTCCCTCCCCGATGGGAAAAAATCTTGTCTGGGCCTTTCTGGTGGGGGGAGCAATCTGCACCATCGGTCAAGGGCTGACCAGCTTATATCAGAGCTACGGGCTGGACAAGGAACAGGCTGGAACGGCCACCTCGGTCACCTTGATTCTGGCCGCCGCTCTGCTCACCGGGCTGGGTGTGTTCGACAAATTGGCCAAACGGGCAGGGGCCGGCACGCTGGTGCCCATCACCGGTTTTGCCAATGCCATGGTATCTCCCGCTTTGGAATTTAAAAGCGAGGGACTTATCACCGGCACAGCGGCCAAACTGTTCACTGTTGCCGGACCGGTATTGGTATTCGGCATCAGCACCAGCGTCATCTATGGGCTTATACTGTGCCTGCTAAAACAATTTTAACCGCCCCGGACCGGCGGGCTATGCCCGTTGGTCCGGGCACTTTGCATCCCAATGCCGAAAAAAGTTTTTTCTTCTTGACAACACCCTCATTCTATGATATTGTGTATCTATAGTTAGTCTCTGCTAACTGTTGGCGGAGCACAATCCATCCTTCCTCTCCTCCCTGAAGTTCGCCCGCAAGGGATTTTTATTCCGCCACAAGTTAGTAGTAGCTAACTATTTTGGAGTTTTTTCAGAGGCCCGCTGTGTTCTCGGGATATCCGCTTCGCGATGTCATTGGATTTATCCATCCGCCATGTAAGCTGGAACTTTCCATTGAACCACTGGCTATACCCCCTGCAAAGAATCATCCCGACAGGCCGCCGCATAGCTTCCCGCCCTGCGGGGACCACCTTTCCATCGAGACCGGAGGAGGCATATGATATGGAATTACGAGCGTCCGGCGAGGATTATCTGGAAGCCGTTTTGATCCTCAGCCAACGCCTGGAGCACGTACGCGCCATTGACGTGTCCAACTATTTAGGGTTTGCCAAGACCAGTGTCAGCCATGGTCTGGGGCTCCTGCGCCAAGGCGGTTTTCTTACCAGAGATTCAGAGGGCTATCTAAACCTGACGGAACTGGGCCGGAACATGGCTGAAAACGTGTATGCCAGGCACTGTTTCTTTACCCAATGGCTGGTGAGCGCAGGCGTCGATCCAGAGATCGCCGAGCGAGACGCCTGCCGCATGGAACATACGATTAGCGAGGAGAGTTTCCATAAGCTGATACAGGCACTAAACCACCCAATGAAACCGCCGGAACCTGGCACCGGGCAAGAAAAACAAGACAGCACGAACGGTTTGTCTTGACTCCCTGGATTCCGGCAGGATATAATCCATACCATTCCAACAAATATCACATACCCTGCAAAAACGACGGTTTCCCGTCCAATGGAGGTGGTTTTCATGAAACAGCATCGGTTCTGGGCTTGGGCCGCCGTTTTCTGTATGGTCATGGTGATGATCACAGGATACAACCACAAATAAGCACCGGTACATCATGAGGAGGATCATCTATGGATTATGATAAGTGCTGTAAAAACCTGGCTGTATTTGCTGGCGGCGTATTGTTTGGCTCCGCCGGACTGAGGCTGCTGTCCAGCCGGGACGCGAAAAAGGCGTATACCCATGCCGCCGCCGCCGCGCTGCGTATGAAGGAGTCGGTCATGGAAACCGTGACTGCCGTGCAGGAAAATGCCGCCGACATTTTAGCTTCGGCGAAAGATATCAACGCCCAGCGTGCGGAGCAGGAAACCGAGGATTCCTCTGAACAGACAGAGGAATCTTAAATCACACAACAGGGGACCGCACCAGCGGCCCCCTGTTTTCCGGTTATGGAGGTCAACATGAAATTTATCATCAAGCATCAAAGCTGCGGGCGCATCCGGGTTCAGATGCTTCAGCCGCAGATGACGCTGGAACAGGCCGATCTTCTGGAGCAATATCTCCAGAGGCAGGAGGCGGTCACCCGGGCGGTGGTCCACGAGCGGACCCGCTGTGCCATTGTGGAGTATCGCGGCCGGAAAGAAGATATCCTTCAAGCTCTGCGCCGGTTTTTTTACCAACCGGAAGGTCTGGTCCCTTCTCCCAGCAGCCGGAAACTGAACCGGCTCTATGAGGAAAAGCTGGTGGGCATGGTGATAATAAAGGCCGCCAGCATACTCTTTTTTCCTGCTCCCCTCCAGATCGCCTATACCATTTGGAAATCGGTGCCCTACCTCGTTCGGGGAATACGGTGCCTGCTGCGGGGACGGATGTATGTAGAGGTGCTGGATGGGCTGTCCATCGGAATTTCCCTGATCCGGGGCGATTTTGCTACCGCCTCCTCCGTACGGTTCCTCCTGGGGCTGGGCGAGCTGCTGGAGGAGTGGACCCATAAAAAATCGGTCAGTGACCTGGCACAGTGTATGTCTCTGAATATCGACCGGGTCTGGCTGAGTACGCCCCAGGGCGATGTGCTAACCCCACTCTCTCAGATCCAGGCCGGCGACCCAATACGGGTCCGGATGGGCGGCATGATCCCGCTGGACGGTGTGATTGCGGCGGGGGAGGTCATGGTCAACCAGGCATCCCTCACCGGAGAGTCCGTACCGGTCCCTAAGGGGCCGGGCATGACCGTTTACGCCGGAACGGTGGTAGAGGAGGGGGAATGTACCCTTCAGGTGACCAGCCAGTCCGGCAGCAGCCGGTATGATAAAATCGCAGCGATGATTGAACACTCAGAGTCCCTAAAATCTGCGGCGGAAAGCCGGGCGGCCAATCTCGCAGACCGCCTGGTGCCCTACACCTTGACCGGCAGTTTGGCCGCTTATTTGCTCACCCGAACGGCCACCCGCGCCCTGTCTGTGCTCATGGTGGATTTCTCCTGTGCCTTAAAGCTGGCAATGCCCCTGGCCGTTCTCTCCGCCATTCGTGAGGCCAGCGGATCCCATATCACCGTAAAAGGCGGCAAATATCTGGAAGCTGTCGCCCTGGCGGATACCGTCGTCTTTGACAAAACCGGCACCCTGACCTACGCCTGCCCGGTGGTGGCGCAGGTGATCCCCTTCGGCGGACAGAATGAGGCGGATGTGCTCCGGATAGCCGCCTGTCTGGAGGAACACTTTCCCCACTCCATGGCCAACGCTGTGGTCCAGGCCGCCCGGGAGCATGGGCTGTCCCACGAGGAGATGCACTCTGAGGTGGAGTATATCGTAGCCCATGGCATTGCCAGCATGATCGACGGCAAACGGGTTGTAATCGGCAGTGCCCACTTTGTATTCGAGGATGAGGGGTGTGCCGTTCCAGCGGAGGAACGGCCGCGTTATGATGCCCTGCCGGAACGGTATTCCCACCTGTATTTGGCCATTGGCGGTATGCTGGCGGCGGTGATTTGCATTTCTGACCCACTGCGGGAAGGGGCCAGTTCGGTGATACAGGATCTGCGCAGTCTTGGGATCCGGCGGTTTGCAATGCTTACCGGAGATAGTGAACGCACCGCGACCGCCATTGCCGCCCAGGTGGGGGTAGACGAGTACCATGCCGAAGTTCTGCCCGAGGACAAAGCCCGTTTCGTGGAGGCCGAGCGGGAAAAAGGCCATACGGTCATCATGATTGGGGACGGTATCAACGATTCTCCGGCTTTGTCCAAGGCGGATGTCGGCATCGCCATCAGCGACGGGGCAGCGATTGCCCGCGAGATTGCAGACATTACCATTGCCGCAGACACCCTGTTCGAGCTGGTCACTCTGCGGCGGATCGCCATGGCTCTGATGGGCCGTATCCAATCCAATTATCGGTTCGTCATCGGGTTCAACAGCAGTCTGATTGCACTGGGGGCGCTGGGCGTTCTGCCGCCTGCCACATCGGCTACGCTGCATAATCTGTCCACTTTGGGCATCAGTCTGCGGAGCATGACAAATTTATTGCCCCTCGAAGCAAGGATGTCTTCCTAGACAAAGCACTGGAACACCAGCATCCGGCGTTCCAGGCGGACAGGCCCGCCGGCGTGCCTCTGCGCCCCGGGACTCCCACTCAAAAAGCCGCCAATCCCACAAGGACTGGCGGCTTTTTGCAGCAAAAGGATGGGGTGTCTTTCGCCGGAAAATCAGGAGACTGTTGCAGACAGCGGTAAGGGGAGGGATTGTTGTTTCCGCCGGGGCGTATGTGTCAAACCTTCCGGATGGATGCAATGCTTCCGGCAATCTGTTTGGCCACATCGGGATTGTTCATGGTATACAAATGAATGCCCTCTACACCGCCGGCAATGAGGTCCGAGATCTGGTCAATTGCATAGGCGATGCCCGCCTCACGCAGAGCCTCCGGGTGGTCGCCGTACCGAGCCAAGATACGGGTAAGTTTGCTGGGCAGGCTGGCACCGCACATTGACACCATACGCTGAATGGAACTTTCCGACAGCACCGGCATAATGCCCGCTTCGATGGGCACATTGATTCCAGCAATACGGACCCGCTCCAAAAAGCGGAAAAAGTCATCATTGTCAAAAAACAGTTGGCTGACCAAGTGCTGGGCCCCAGCATCCACCTTCTCTTTGAGGTGGCGGATATCGCTCACCGGGTCGGGGCTTTCCAAATGCCCCTCGGGGTAACAGGCGGCAGACACGCCAAAATCCCCCTGCTCCCGGATATAACGCACCAGCTCACCGGCATATTTGAAGTCCGTCTTAGGTGGATAGGCCGGGTTCACGTCCCCCCGCAGAGCCAGAATGTTCTCCACCCCGTCCTCTTTCAGCTCGCTCAGCAGCCGGTCCACATCCTCCTTCCCGGCGGCCACACAGGTCAAGTGGGCCATAGCAGGAATATGGTACTGATTTTCAATGAGAGCGGCAATTTCCCGGGTGGTCTGGTTCACCTGAGAGCCCCCTGCTCCGAAAGTGACGCTGATAAAATCGGGCCGGATATCCTTCAAGCCGTCCAGTGTCTGATAGATGCTGTCCACCGGTGCGGTCTTTTTCGGGGGAAATACCTCGCAGGAAAAGACCGTTCTGCCCTGTCCAAACAATTCACAAAGTTTCATCGTATGCAGCCTTCCTTTTATGTAGGATACAGATACATCTGTTGAATTTTCATTATAGCACATTTCTCTAAAACGGTATCCACAATCTTCTCCGATAATCTTTCGATATTTTCCCCTTATTTTCCAAATTCCCCTCAAAACAGCCGCCTTATCCCTGTAAAAAAGCAGGGCCTGCTCCAACGGGAGCAGACCCTGCGGCACTGGTTTTATTCCTCTGCCATAGCCTTTGCAGCAGCGATAGCTTTCTCTTGGGCAGCAGGGGGGCAGTCTCTCCCATCCGGCCCACAGGCCGGATGGGTACCCTCTTTATTTCTCTCCGGGCGGGCAAAGCCCGCCCTGCGAAAATTCTTCGCTTCGCTTCAAATTTACGGCGCAAAAGCGCCGGAGCGCTCACTCGGACTGCCCTTGCATTACAAAACTTTATTCCTCTGCCATAGCCTTTGCAGCAGCGATAGCTTTCTCTTGGGCAGCAGGGGGGCAGTCCTCGTAGCGGACAAAGTGGAAGGTGTAGGAACCCCGGGATTGCGTCATAGCCCGCAGGTCGATGGCGTAGCTGGTCATCTCAGCCATGGGGACCTCCGCCTCGATCACCTGGTCTCCGTCACCGGTGGGGTTCATACCCATAACGCGGCCCCGACGCTTGTTCAAATCGCCGATCACATCGCCCATATAGCTATCGGGCACCGTGACCTTCAGCTCACCTACCGGCTCCAGCAGGACAGGGTTGGCCTCAGGCATAGCGGCCTTGTAGGCCAATTGCGCGGCAGTCTTGAAGGCAATTTCGGAGGAGTCCACCGGATGGTAGCTTCCGTCGTACAGGACCGCTTTCAGGTTGACCACCGGGTAGCCAGCCAGAGGTCCATGGACACATGCCTCACGCAGTCCCTTTTCCACAGCCGGGAAAAAGTTCTTGGGCACGGAGCCGCCGAACACCTCCTCGGCAAAGACCATCTGCTCTTCCTCCAGGTTGGGTTCAAAACGAATCCACACGTCACCGAACTGGCCGGAGCCGCCGGTCTGCTTCTTATGCCGCCCCTGCTTCTGGACGGTCTTGCGGATCTTCTCCCGATAGGGCACACGGGTTTCGCTGAGCACCGCTTCCACGTTGAAACGGCTTTTCAGCTTTGCCACCAGCACATCCACCTGAATGTCGCCAGAACCGGTGAGGACCATCTGATGGGTCTCGCCGTTGTTCACCAAAGTGAAGGATGGGTCCTCTTCGTTGAGGCGCTGCAAGCCCTGGGCCACCTTGTCCTCCTGACCCCGGGTCTTGGGGGCAATGGCTACCGAGTAGCAGGGCTCCGCAAAGGGAATCTGCTTCAGCGCCACCACCTTGCGGCTGTCGCAAAGGGTATCACCGGTTTTTACCTTGTCCATTTTGCCGATAGCTCCGATGTCGCCGCAGCTCAGGTCCTTGACCTCCTCGGCCCGCTTGCCCTTCATCACATACAGCCGGCCCAGCTTTTCGCTGGCGCCGGTGCGGGCGTTGACCAGAGTGAGATCGGAGGTGATGTGGCCGGACATAACCTTGACAAAGGAGTACTTTCCATACTGGTCGGACACAGTTTTAAAGACAAAGGCAGTGGGTACGCCGCCGGGCGAAACCACAAACTCCTCCGCCTCGCCGTCGGACTTGGTGGCCTTGTGGTAGTTGCCCTCCATGGGGGTGGGCAGCAGCTCTACGATATAGTCCATCAGCATCAGGGAGCCCATGCAGCTGACGGCAGAGCCGCACAGCACGGGGAACATGGACAGCTCCCGCACACCTTGCCGCAGACCCTGGATCATCTCAGGATAGGTAAAGTCCTCCCCGTCGAAGAATTTGTTCATAAATTCCTCGCTGGTCTCAGCCACCGACTCCTTCAATGCCTCATAGAACTCGTCAATCACGCCCTCTTTGCTCTCGGGCAGCTGGATCTCCACCCGCTGGAGCTTCTGCATCTCATAGGCCCGCTTGTTGAGCACATCAATGATGCCGGTAACCTTTTTGTTATCGTCCCAGATGGGCACCACCAGCGGGGCAATTTTGTTGCCATACTTGGCCCGCAGGGCCTCAAAGGTGGCATTATAGTCGGAATTGTCCTCGTCGGTCTTGGAGATGTAGATAAAGCGGGGCATATTCCGCTCTTCGCAGTACTTCCACGCCTTCTCCAGTCCCACAGAAATACCGTCCTTGGCGGAGCAGACGATAATGGCAGCATCGGCGGCCCGGAGGGCCTCCATCACCTCACCGGAGAAGTCAAACCCGCCCGGGGTGTCCAGCACGTTAATCTTGCAGCCCTTAAACTCCACAGGGGCCACGGCAAGGGAGATGGAAATCTGGCGTTTGACCTCCTCGGGGTCGTAATCGCATACGGTGTTGCCGTCGGCGGCCTTGCCCATGCGGTCAATGGCCTTAGTCATGTACAGCAGGCTCTCCGCCAGGGCGGTCTTGCCGCTGCCGCCATGTCCGATGAGGGCCACATTGCGGATGTTTTGTACAGAATAGCTCATAGTTGGTTCCACTCCTTATCGTTTGAGTATCGCCCTGAACAACGGAACAAAAATGGGCGTTACACGCTATTGGTTATTATACACGAAAGGTTCCATTCTGACAACTGTTTTTTTGAGGGATTTTGGTTCCAATAAAAAAGTAGGGGCCGCCCCCCTGGGCGGCCCGCGAAATATCGGTGTGGTCGGTGGACAGAGCGGGCCGCAAAGGGCGGCGGCCCCTACTTCGCTACGTCCAAAATAACAATCAAGCAGTGATTGTTGGCCTCTGGGCCGGACTCCCGAAACACATTGATCCCCTGTGCGAGAGCCAGCTGTTCCAGCTGCTCCATCAGATCCACTGAAACTGTCAGGCCGTCCGGTGAGACGGGCGTCTCCGGGGGAATCAGCTCCCAGCCCCCCTCGGGCATGCGGTCCAGGGTCAGGACGAACTCCGCATAGGCCATATCCGGGACAACCTTCTGTCTGTTGTCCTCCAGACCGTCCGCCGTGGAATCGCGCTCCATTCCCGCCGTCCCTGCGGACGTATCCGTCTCCGGCGCGGCGTAGGCAGCAATCTGGGGGGCGTCTTCCGCCTCCGGGCCGACCAGGGTGGCATTCACCCGGGGGCTGTCCCCATCCCTGTCCAGGGGCTCCTGGGTGGAGACATCTGCGAAATCCTCCGCAGCATTCCGGCTAAAGCTGCGGACCATCCCTTCCCAATCCGCCGTTTTCCACCGGAGGTGTCCGCCGCCATACAGCCCCACCGCCAGCACCAGACAGGCGGCCAGCCCGGCCAGGACCCGGACCTGGGGGCGCTTGAACAGGGGGATGACCGGTTTCTTCTCCAGCCTCCGAATGCGCTCCATCACGCCCTGGGCAAAGCCCTCGGGGGCCTCTGCCTCCTCCCATTCATCGAAAGCGGATTGGAGCGTAGCCAGCTGCGCTCCCGCTGCCCGGCAGCCCGGGCAGCGGGTCAGATGTTCCTCCAATTCCTTCTGCTCCTCTGCCGTCAACCCGTCGTCCAGCCGGAGAGCAAGCAGCTCCAAGTATTTGTCACAGTCCACGGGCCTCCCCCCCCTTTGTTTTGTCCTTCGATGGGTTAGACGGCCCATACCCGAAAAAGTTCCCATCCTCCAACAAAATTTTTCGCAGAGAGAGCCGGGCCCGGGCAATGCGGGACTTCACCGTCCCCAGGTCCAGATCCAGTGCGCCGCTGATTTCCTGGTAGCTCAGCCCAGACAGCTCCCGCAGTACCAGTACCTGCCTTTGCCAGTCCGGCAGCTGCTTCAAGCCCTGGGCCAAGGCGCGGCTCTGCTCAGACCGCTCCAGCAGCCGCTGTGGATCCTGCTCCCAGTCGGCGGGCTCGGCCCAGCTGCTGTCTGCATCGTCCAGCGACACCGAGGGCTCCACCCCTTCCCGCCGCTTCTTCTTGCGCAGGTGGTCGATGCACACATTGGTGGTCAGCCGGTACACCCAGGTGGCAAAGCTGCTCTCCCCCTGAAATGCGGACAGTCCTTGCCAAGCCTTCACAAAAGCCTCTTGGGCCAGGTCTGCCGCCGCCTCCCGGTCACCCACCAGCCGCAGGGCCAGAGAGTACACCTTATTCTGATTGTCCATCACCAGCTGCTCAAAGGCGCACTGGTCTCCTCCCTTTGCCCTTTGTTCCAGATCGGTCACGGCGGTTCACCTCCTAACACAAATCCCGCTTGATGCCCGCCGTCACCCGGTAGACATCCTCCAGGGTGGTGATCTTTACAATCTGTTCCTTGTAATACCCCGCATAGGGGACCCCCTTGAGATACCAGGCGTACTGCTTCCGGGCCTCCAGACAGGCAATTTTCTCCCCCTTGTTGGCGGCAGCCAGCTCAAATTGGCGCACGGCGGTGTCGCACCGCTCTGAGAGCGGAGGAAGCGCCGGGATGGGCTCGCCATTCAAGGCAGCTTTGCACTGGGCAAACAGCCAGGGATTTCCAAACACTCCCCGCCCAATCATGGCCATGTCTGCCCCGGTGTATTTCAGAATGCGTGGGGCATCGGTCCCCTTGAACACGTCCCCATTGGCGATAACCGGGATATTTACCGCCTTTTTCACCTCCCGAATCCAATCCCAATTGGCGGTCCCGGAGTACATCTGCACCTTGGTCCGGCCGTGGACCGCCACCGCCGCCACACCGGCCTCCTCCATGGCCTTGGCAAACTCCACGCAGTTGATGGATCCCTTGTCCCAGCCCAGGCGGAATTTTACCGTCACCGGACAGTTTGCCCCTTTTATAACGGCTTCCGCCACCTTCACGGCCAGGTCCGGGTGTCTCATCAGCCCGGAGCCGTCCCCGGAGTTGGCGACCTTCGGAACCGGACAGCCCATGTTGATGTCGATGATGTCCGCCCCGGAGACCTCATGGGCAATGGCGGCTCCCTCCTCCATGCACTTGGGGTCGCTGCCAAAAATCTGGGCGGCAGCAGGGGTCTCGTTCTCCCCCATCTTCAAAAGAGGGATGGACTTTTTGTCCTGGTAGCACAGGGCCTTGGCGCTGACCATCTCGGTGCAGGTCAGCCCCGCCCCCTGCTCCCGGCAGATGGTGCGGAAGGCCATGTCCGTCACCCCGGCCATGGGGCCTAGGGCCAGGGGCGTCTCGATCTCGATTCCTCCGATGGTGACCATAGTTACCTCTCCAAAAAAGTTTTCCCCATTGTATCATGTCCTTTTCCTGTTGACAAGGCCGCTTTCACCCGGTAAAATGAAAAAAACTCAATTAGGAGCGACTGTTATGGAATTAAACGCGTTACGCGCCTCCCTGCGGGGCATATCCGCCTACCTGGAGGTAACCAACACCACCGTCCTTGGCGGCATTTGGATGATGCTGGACGCCCTGTACCAAAAAAACGGGGAGGAGGCCCTGGAGGAGTACGTCTCCCGGTTCTACGTCCTGCGCTCGGACGGCTACGAGGGTCTGGGCGACTGGCTGTGGGACTGGCTGCGATACAACGAGACCCCATACTCCCGGCTCATCGGCCAAGGCAAGTCCGACCCTGCCCTGGAAAACACCGCCCGGCGGGACATCGACACCCTGGTCCTGCTGGCCGAAACCGACTGCGACCGGTACATCGACGCCATGAAGCCCCTGCTGGGCGACGAGTACGCCCCGGTACTGGCCGGACTGCCCCGGTGGCGGGCGGCGGCCCCCTTTGACTTCGACTCCCTCACCCAGTTTTACCGGGACCACGGCGCGGGCCAGTTCGCCAAATACCGGGCCTTTCTGTGGGAGGACGGCAATCTGGTGCCGGTGGCCGACCCGGACTGTCCCAAGCCGGAGGACCTGCTGGGCTACGAGCACCAGCGGGGCATGGTGGAACAGAACACCCGGCTCATGCTGGCGGGCCGTCAGGCCAACAACGTCCTTCTCTTCGGCGACGGCGGCACCGGAAAATCGGCCACGGTGAAGTCCATGCTCTACCTGCCCGGCATGGAGGACCTGCGCCTCATCGAAGTGGAAAAGGAGAACCTCACCGGGATGCCCGGCCTGATCCGCTCCCTGGCCGGCCGGCGGCAGAAGTTCATCCTATTCATCGACGATCTAGCCTTCGACCAGGACGATAAGACCTACTCCGCCTTGAAGACCATCCTGGAGGGCTCTTTGGAGAAACGGCCTAGCAACGTCGCCATCTACGCCACCTCCAACCGCCGGCACCTGGTGCGCCAGACCTTCACTGAGCGTGCCGGGGAGGAGGTGGACACCTTTGAGACCATCTCGGAAAAGACCGCCCTGGCCGAGCGCTTCGGCTTGCGCATCCCCTACCTGACCATGAACAAGGCGGGCTACCTGGCCCTGGTGGACCACCTGGCCGCCCAGGCGGGGATCCAGATGGACGCCGAGACCCTCCATGCTCAGGCTATGACCTGGGAGATCCGCCACGCCGGACGCACCCCCCGGGTGGCGCGGCAGTTTGTGGCCAGCCTGACGTAAAAGAGGGGGATCCACATGAAAAACATCGTACTCAGTGCCGACGGGGACCGGATGGTCTACTCGGTCCCAGACGCGGTGGCCGACCGGCTGGAGGACTACTGCATGGAGTTCTGCTGTCACTGGCTGCCCGACAGCCCCCACGCCCAGCGCTACCGGGTCAACGGTGTCCTATACTACAACGAGGCGGATTTCATCGACTATCTCAACCAGTGGGTCTTTCCGGACCAACCTTCCGTGTTGGTGAAAAATCTGGGTTGGATCGAATTTGACCAGCCGCTGCCGGAACCCTACCAGAGCTGTCCGCAGTTCAATTTCTGACCCTTGACAGCCTGCGGCGGCTATGCTATCATTATACGGACCGTTAGTCTGTATCGGAAGGGAGTGCCCCGAATGGCCCGGAACAAGCACCCGGAACAGACTGTCCAGCTGATTTTGGACACCTCCTCCCGCCTTTTCTTCCAGAAGGGCTATGAGCATACCACCCTCCAGGACATTATCAACGCCACCAAGCTGTCCAAGGGGGCCCTCTACCACCACTTTGCCTCCAAGGAGGCCATCCTCATCGCCGTGGTAGACCGGATTGGAGACTTCAACATCACCGTCTTGGCGGAAATCCGTGACAAAAAGGGGCTCACCGGGGCGGAGAAGCTGCGGCAGCTGTTCCGCACCTCTATGCATCTGTCCTTCCAGGGGAAGATTCTCCACATGCTGCCCTTCCTCCTTGAGAATCCCAAGTTTATGGCCCTCCAGATGCAGAGCATTCTGGGGGAAGCCGCCCCGGATTATATCCTTCCCATTCTGAAAGAGGGCATTGCTGACGGCTCCATCCACACCGACCACCCGGAGGAACTGTCTGAGGCACTGCTAATCCTGTCCGACCTGTGGCTCCACCCTATCCTCCGGCCCAGCACGCCGGAGCAGGTTCGGGCCCGGTGTGCCTTCTTCAACCAGTTCACCCGGCAGTACGGCTTCGAGCTGCTGGACAGCGATATCATCGACGCAATGGCGGACTTTTGCCGGTCCTAAATAAAGCTGCCCGAGGGGCAGTTTTATTTAGGGGTTATACAAACCGACGGTCGGTTTTAAATTGAAAGGAGTCTTGTTATGGAAACCCAAAAAAGCGCCCTGTTCACCCGGGATTTTACCTTGGTCGTCATTGGGCAGATCATCTCCCTCTTTGGAAACGCCATCCTCCACTTCGCCCTGCCCCTGTACCTCCTGCGGGAGACAGGTTCCATCGCCCTCTTTGGTGCGGTAAACGCCTGTTCCTTCCTGCCCATGATTCTCATGGGCCCCATCGGCGGGACGGCGGCCGACCGGGTGAACAAAGGCCGCATCATGGTAGGGCTGGACTTTCTCACCGCCGGACTGACGGTATGCTACGCCCTGCTGTGGGGCAAAGCCCCCCTGGTCCCCCTGGTGATTGTCACCCTCATGCTCCTCTATGCCATCGCCGGAGCCTATCAGCCGGCCGTCCAGGCCAGTCTGCCTCTGCTCCTCTCGCCTGACCGGCTGACCCAGGGCAACGCGGTGATTAACATGGTGTCCACCTTGGCCAATCTGCTGGGCCCCGCCCTGGGAGGGGT
The DNA here is from genome assembly GCA_947172355.1 of uncultured Bacillota bacterium. GTDB lineage: Bacteria > Bacillota > Clostridia > Oscillospirales > Oscillospiraceae > Lawsonibacter. The sequence continues at coordinate 5,974 of CAMWBA010000039.1, read as the reverse complement.
GATCTTCGGCCTGTGGGGACTGTCCCCCATCCTGGCTGTGGGCGGGGCATGCTTCTTCTGCTCGGCGGTGATGGAACTTTTCATCCGCATTCCCCAGGTCAAACGTCCCCGCACCGCCGGCGTGCTGGCCACGGTGAAAGGGGATCTGGGCGAGAGCTGGCAATATATCACCCAAGAGCGGCCTGTGTTTCTGTGGGTAACCTTGGTGCTGTCCGCCTTTAATCTGCTCCTGTCCGCCGTAATGATTGTGGGCATCCCCGCCATTGTGGCCCAGGTGCTGAACATGAGCGACGCCCACATGGGACTGACCCAGGCGGCCATGGGGCTTGGGGGACTGTTGGGCGGTCTGCTGGCCGGAGCCTTCGGAGCACGGCTGTCCCCCCGCCACGGTCCTTTCTGCCTGCTGGTCTGCTCCCTTCTGGCCGCGGGGATGGGGCTGGCGGTCCTACCCGGAGTGCCCGCCGCCCTCAGCTACCGGGTCATCACCGCTGCCGCTCTGCTGGCTATGTCCGCCGCTATGCTGTTCACGGTTGTCCTCCTCTCTCTGGTCCAGGCCCAGGTGCCCGGGCAGCTGCTGGGCAAGGTAATCGCCTGCATCCAGGCGGTGGCCAACTGTGCCTCTCCCTTAGGACAGGCGGCCTACGGTGTCCTCTTCGAGCGCCTGCCCCCCTGGACCGTCCTGCTGGGGGCGGCGGCACTGTCCGCCCTGGTCGCTCTGGGCTCCCGGCGGATATTTCAGGCTTTGGAAACGGTTTGACAGGAAAGGGGCCCGGTATATTACCGGGCCCCCTCGTTATAGAAGGTTATTGCTCCAACATCCGACGCCAGTGGTGCATCCGTTGGTGGAACTCCTCATCCTCGCCAGGGAACCAGGACATGGCGCAGGCCAGGGCGTGCTCGAAGAAGCAGTAGTCGTGCTCCGGCACCCGGGTCTTCAGCAGGGACAGTACCATCAGGACCTGATCCCGGTCAGCCACCCCCTCTTTCGCCTGCCAGGCCAGCAACGTCAGTGCGGGAATCACCGGCCAGTCCAGCTGGCCCAAACAGATGCGGACCAGCTCCTGAGAAGGAAGTTTGCCGGCGTAGATCATCAGCTCAGGGGAGGGCATCCGGCTCTCGTCTCTACCCAGCTGGGCCAGCAGACAAACCGCCCCAAACTGTACCCGCAGCAGCCACTGATCTGCTGGAATGCGTCCATCGTCCGGCTCTGGGGGATGGACCATGCAGCCGTACAGGTCCTCAAAGGTCAGACCCTCGCACAGCTTCTCCGCCCGGGCATACCACTCCCCCAGGTGGAAGGGACGCTGGACCAGCTCCTTGACCCGATCCCAGACCAGGGCGCTGGGCGGCTCCACCGCCGGAGCGGCGTTGTGGTCTGGACTGTAGTTCCATAGCCGCACTCCGTCGGGAATCAAGCTGCTGTCCAGAGGCGGGTCGGAGACGGCGTTGACAACAAGATGGATCCCGCCGGACTTCTTTCCATACTCGGTAATGGCCAGTCGGACGGCATTGGCGGCGCTGGCCGCTTCCTCGCAGCTAAGCACCAGCTTGACCTCTCCGCCGGTGCCCTTGGCGGTAAAGTTGGGGATCATCTTCACGGTGGCGTCCCAGCTGGGGAAAAACCGCTCCACATAGGGGATTAGCTGCTCCTCCCGGGCCTGCTCGCACAGCTGGCTTCCCCGCTGGTTCCGGGGTTTAGCGGCGGCGCACAGCACCAGCCGCTCCAGCTCGGCGGGGTCGCCGCTGTCCAGCCAACGGCAGAAGATCAGGGAGGGCTCCGCCCACTCCGCGTCCCGCTGATCCCCCCGGTCCACCACCATGGCATAGTATTCCATGGCCTTGTCCAGAAGGCGATGGTCCAGGAAGTAGTCGGCCAAATCGTTGCAGGGGGCCAGATTTTGCGGGTCCCGCTCCAGCCCCTCCCTGACATACTCCTCCGCCCCCTCGGTGTCGTCCACGTCCAGACAGCACAGGCCGGCAAAGGTGTAGCAGGAGGCCGCCTTGTGGCGGGAAATGCCCTCCTGGGCCGCCTTCAGCGCCTCCTCCATCCGGCCCATGTGGCGCAGGAGGATGCATTCGGCGGTATAGCGGTTGGTGGTATCCTGTCTGGGCTCGGTGTTATCCCCCAGGTCCCGCAGCACCTTAAGACAGAGGTTCCACATCCGGTCCCGCTGGCCGGACTCCATGGGGTCCAGCACTTGGGTGAGGATGGCTACGAAGCGGCACACCGCCGCCTCCCCCGCCCGGTCCAGCAGCTTCTGGTCGCTCAGCCACCGCTCCGCCAGGTCCATCCGGGACAGATCTCGGGTCTGGATGACCGTGTGGGCAAACTGATCCAGCGCCTCGGCCGCCTTGCCCTGGTCCATTAGGACCGCAGCCTGCTCCCAGGGGCTTTGACGTGCCGGCTCTGCCATTGGCTGGACCGCTCTTCCGTTGTCTCGATTTTCTTTTTTCTTTAAAAATCCAAACATGATCTTTCCTCCTTACCGCTGCTGCATCCGGTCGTGGAAACGGATGGCCCAGTTCAGGTCATACAGGTGGAATCTCCCGTCATCGGGCTGGGCTCCGCTCTGCTCCAGCATCTGCTGGCACATTTGAAAGAGCACCTCGTTGACCCCGCTATGTACCACCTTCCGGTCAGTCAGATGGATGTCATACCAATAGATGGGCTGGCCATAAGCCGGTATCCCATCCGGGTCCAGAGAGGCGTAGAGGACCGCATGAACGGGCTCTTCCTCCGGGTCCGGAGTGGACACCCCCTGGAAAAAGCCGTTCCAAACCACCTCGCCCTGGGATTGGAGCTGGCCGATGATCAAGGGCTTGACCAGCTGGACCACCCGGTCGTCCAGGCCGGCGTCATGGGCCCGGACAATCTCCTGCATGGCGTAAAAATTTCCCGCCGCCCTTCGCTTTATGTCAGGTTGGACCAAACCCTCCAGATTTTGGTTCATTATCTGGAGTTCCCCTTCTGCCTCAGAGGAGTCGATGCCTGGAACCAGCGAAATCCCCAGCTTCGCCTCCGGATCCAAGTACCAGCAGGGCCATGCGGTATCCATCTTCATGCCCATCCCGCACTTGGGGCAGCTCCACTGGAAGAACTCGCCCTTCAGCAGTTTCTCCTTCCCCTCCGGATTTCGGGTCAGGTCCAGTCCGTGGTACTCCTCGATCTCGCTGATCGTGCCGCACTGCATGCATTTGCCCCAGCTGTGCCGGATCAGCCCGGGAATTTTTTCCTCCATACCAATACCTCCTGATTGTAAAATCCATTTTCTATGGCTCCCGGTTGTTTACCGGAGCCTGTTTTATTGTCACCGCACCTCCAGATTTGCCTGCGGTGGACTTCATCGGCAGGCACAGCCCAGGGCATTGCCGTCTTGTCCTCCCTTGGCTGACTTCAAGCAGGCGAAACCCGCTCTCTATTTCATGCACCTCCATTTTACTCCAAAGCAGGATACAGCGCAAGCGGTTTGAATTTATTTTAATCAAAAGGAAAGCGCCCGCTCCACGAAGGAGGCGGGCGCTTGTTGGGTTTTATAGACAAAAATTGTTGGGCTATCCTATTAATTTTTGTAAATTTTAGCCGATAAAATTTAGGGAAGGGGGGGATTCTGATGATTAAAGTGAGTCTATCTATACACTAGCATCGGGCGAACGTGTGTCTGATTATTATATTGGACCGAAATCTACATCTGCTGTGGATTATACATTCCTGACTTCTATAGGAGTTCCAACTTACGCAAATAGAATACAACATCAATCTACAAAGCGTTTTTCAAATCAAAAAGATTTGTATTTATGGATTGAACAGAACCCGGGGGGCTTATTATGAATAACTCTGCAACGTGTTATATACATCGTGTAATTATATCTTTGACAGTTGTAATCACGGGTTTAACCGGATTAGTATCACTGTTATTTTGTGCATTTTCTAACTTTATTCAAAAAGTAGATTGGCTGCACAGTTCCTTCTCCGTATTCATAGAAATAAGCGGATTGAAATCTATGATACTTCTATTTTGTATAATTTATGTGATAGGATTTGGGTTACTATTAACCTATGCAAACCCCCAAAATAGAAAATTCCAAAAAACGGGGGAATCTATACAAAGCAAAGATAGCTCGCTTTAAACAAAGAACTGTCAGTCCAAAAGAGCGCCTGCCCTATTTAGGGACAGGCGCTCTTGCATGTGCGGGAAATTCCCTTTACTTCGCTGCCTTCGCTGCCTTAATGGCCTCGATAAGCAGCGGGGTGACTTTGAACAGGTCGCCGCAGATACCGTAGTCGGCGATCTCGAAGATGGGGGCGGTGTCGTTCTTGTTGACGGCGATGATGCACTCGGAGTCCTGCATACCGGCCTTGTGCTGGATGGCGCCGGAGATGCCCAGAGCGACATAGATCTTGGGGTGGACGGTCTTGCCGGTCTGGCCCACCTGGTGGTCGGCGGACAGCCAGCCGGAGTCGATGGTGGCACGGGAGCCGCCCACGACGCCGCCGAGAACCTCAGCCAGCTCCTCGGCCAGCTTGATGCCGCCCTCCACGTCCTTGGAGATGCCGCGGCCCACGGAGACAACCACGTCAGCGCCGATCAGGTCCACCAGTTTCTTGGCGGCCTTTACCACCTCAACGACCTCGGTCTGCATGTCGTCAGCGGTGAGGGTAAAGCTGGGCTTGATGATCTCGCAGGCATCGGCCTTGGCCTGGTCGAAGGCGGCCTTCTTCATGACGCCGGGACGGACGGTAGCCATGGCGGGACGGAACCGGGGGCAGATGATGGAGGCCATCAGGTGGCCGCCGAAGGCGGGACGGGTCATCTTCAGGTCCCGGGACACGTCGTGCTTCTGGCCCAGCACCATGGCGTGGCTGGTGGCGTCGATGCGCTCGGGAGCCAGGGTGGAGTTCTCCTTCAGGAAGTCCTTGTAGATGCCCATGTCCACGTCCAGATGGGTGCAGTCGGCGCACAGGCCGGTGTGCAGGCGGGCAGCGCACCGGGGGCCCAGGTCACGGCCGATGTTGGTGGCGCCGATGAGCATGATCTCGGGCTTGTACTCCTCGATCACGTCGCAGATGACCTTGGTGTAGCCGTCGGTGGTGTAGTTCTTCAGCAGGGGGTGGTCGCAGACGTACACGCCGTCGGCGCCATAGCCGCCCAGCTCCTTGGCGATGCCCTCAATGCCCTCGCCCAGCAGGATGCCGTACAGCTTGGTACCCAGCTCGTCGGCCAGCTTGCGGCCCTCGGAGATGAGCTCGAAGGAGGTGGGCATCATGCTGCCCTGGCGCTGCTCGCAGAATACCCAGACGCCACCCTTGAATTCCTGGATGGCGGAGCTATCAAAGTTAGACATAATTTATACTCTCCCTTCTCAGATCATGTGCTTGGCGGCCAGAATGCCGGCCAGCTTCTCGCAGGTGGCCTTGTCGGCACCCTCCAGCATCATGCCGGCGCCCTTCTGGGGAGGCGTGAAGGAGGTCAGGATGTTGGTGGGGGAGCCGCTCAGGCCGATGGTGTCCTTGTCGATGAAGGGATGATCCTTCAGGGTGTTGTAGTCGAAGATCTCATAGGGCTTCTCATAGCACTCGAAGACGCCGCCCACGCTCATGTAGCGGGGGGTGTTCAGCTCCTTGATGCAGGTGATGAGGCAGGGGGTCTTGACCTTGATGGTCATGTAGCCGTCCTCCAGCATCCGCTTGACGGTGATGTTTTCCCCGTCCTTGTGGATGTCGGCGGCGTAGGACACCTGGGGCAGGCCCAGCTTCTCGGCGATCTGGGGGCCCACCTGGGCGGTGTCGCCGTCGATGGCCTGACGGCCGCACATCACGATGTCGTCCTTGTCCACGCCGATGGTGTCGATGGCAGCGGCCAGGATCTGGGAGGTGGCGTAGGTATCGGAGCCGCCGAACTCACGGGCGGACACCAGAATGGCGCGGTCCACGCCCCGGGCCATGACCTCGCGGAGCATACCCTCGGCGGGCGGG
>CAMWBA010000038.1 GCA_947172355.1 uncultured Bacillota bacterium | reverse complement strand
CGTCCCATCGCCCCCACCGGGGCCGGTACACCACCCCTTCCCACCGTTGTCCGGGTGCACGACAGCGCTTATACCCCTCCCGTCCCCCCACAGAACAAAAAACCTCCTTTAGCACGGAGTGCCGTCCTCCCCGACAAGGATGCCTGCCGTGAGGCGGCAAACGAGCAAGAACCTAAACCGCGCCCTGCGCCCATTCCACACAGTCCACCGAACCGTCAACTGTGCGACTCGGTCTCCGCCGCTACCAGCTCGGTTCCAGCGGAGCCGTTATCATCTCCCTGCGGGACAAGAGAGCCGGAAGGGAAGCCCTGGCGGGTGGCCGGAGAGGTATTGAACACCTACATTATTGTGGAGCAGGGGGAGACGGTAACCTTCATCGACAAGCACGCCGCCCATGAGCGGATGAATTTTGACCGGATGAAAGCGGAGGGCTATGATCCCATGGCCCAAACCCTGCTCACTCCGGCGGTGTGCCGAATGGCCCCCCAGGAACGTGAGGTCCTGCTGGCCCACCGGGCACTGCTGGAGGAGTTCGGCTTTGAGGTGGACGAGCTGGGTGCCGACTTGGCGGTACGCCAGGCACCCTTTGATGTGGACCCGGCAGACATCCCTGCCGCCCTGGAGGAACTGGCACAAAAACTGCTCACCACCGGCTCTGCTGACCCCGCTGCCGCCCGGGATGAGCTGCTCCACACCATGGCCTGCAAGGCGGCCATTAAGGGAGGCTGGCACAGCGCTCCTCAGGAGCTGGAACAGGTGGCAAAGGCTGTTATGTCCGGCCAGGTGAGGTACTGTCCCCACGGGCGGCCGGTGGCCATTGAGCTGACCAAGAAGGAATTGGAAAAGCAGTTTAAGCGGGCATGAAAGGAACGGTCTTATGTCCTGGAACCAATATCTATATCAATACCACAAAAAATACGGCGGTCAGTTTCTGGCAGGGGAGATAGACGACGGTCTGCTGGTGCTCCCCTTTAAGGACCGGCCCCTGGTGGTAACCTTGTCCCATGCGGACGACGGGCGGGGCAGAAGCGTCCATTATGTCCAGGCCCGTATCCCTGTCACCTTGGCCAAGCCCTACCGGCTGACCGTGGGGGCGGAGAAGAAGCTGTCCGGCGGGGTGAACACCGTCCTGCGGGCGGTGCCCGGCCTGCCCGGAGGCAACCTCCTCCCAGCGGACTTCGGCTTTCCCGAGGTCACCAAAAAGCGGCTCATCCGCTCGGACAACTACAACTTCACCAAGCTGGTGCTGGGCAGCCTGGACTTCCGCAATGCCCTGCTGGCCTGCCCGGGAGAACGGGTGGAGGTCCGCTCCGGCCCTGGAGAGGATGGGCTGCACCTGATTACCGTCATCACCGACGCCGCTATCGACGGCGCTATGTTTGGCGGCGGTGGTGGGGACTGGTATCTGGGAAACGGCGAGGACTATATGACCTTCTATGGCTCGGAGGAGGAACGGGAGCAGGAGGCCCGGCGGGTGGAAGAGAAATTCTTCCCCCGGCTGGAACATTTCCTGGATTTGACCCGGGCGGTCTATCATGCTGTTACTCAGTGGCCGATGTGAGGACCGCCGCCATCCGCCGGCCCCCAGACAAAAGCCTGCCTGGCAGAAACACCGAGTTTGTGAAGAACGCGGGGCAGTGACGACTGAGTATGCACGAGCACAGGGAGCATGGTTTCTGACGAGGACGGCGAAGATGGGAATAAAGGCACTTGGTGGCTACGATATTATGGAGACTTTCGGGAAAGAGTGGACGGAAACTATGATTATATCAGCTGTGTCAATTTTGATGGATATGTTGAGCGGGCCGCACGGGGTGTAGAAGAAACGGATTGCTGTATCCGTCCAGCATTTTGGTTGCGGACAAACTGATAACCTTCAGTTTATCGGCCTTTATTAACACGAAAGGGAAATTGAAGTAAGTATACACCCCCAATCTTGGAAATAAGCGTTATAAACACAAATGAAAATTGGGAGTTGTCCAATGCCTGTTGCCTTTATCCCGCTCCGGGGCAGTATGATAGTCTCCGCCAACCGGCTGTTGGGCCTTACCGACGTACCCAGACCCTATAAGCAGGAGAAAAACAAAATACAAAATCTCTCCAGACCTCTTGCCTGATCTGTGTCTGCTGTGCTATAATATACTCAACTGATCACAGCAACCAGTCCACGGGTTTCACAGACAACCCCCCGGAGAGCTGCAACTCTCCGGGGGGTTTCGTACCTACCGCCTTCTGTTGTGTCTGTCACTTCATCTGCAAATGTAAAAACCGATCACATTTGCGGACATGGACACGATCAAGTTGATATACCAGTCCATCAGGCCTCACCTCCTCCCCATTAATGCGGAAAAGGGACAAAAGCGGCATTGCAATTGAAACATATTTCGACACTATCTGCAAGGAGGCGGTTCCTATTCCCCCCAAAATCTTAGTCATCACCGGCCCAACCGCCTCAGGCAAGACCGCCCTGGCGGTGGAACTGGCAAAGCTCCGAAGCGGTGAAGTGGTATCCGCCGACTCCATGCAGATTTACCGCCGTATGGACATCGGTACTGCCAAACCCACTTTAGAAGAGCGGCAAGGCGTTTCTCACCACATGCTGGACGTGGCCGATCCGGAGGAGGATTTTTCTGTGGCCCGCTATGTGGACATGGCCTCTCGCTGTGTTGAAGACATTCTCTCCCGGGGGAACCTGCCCATTATAGCCGGAGGAACGGGGTTATATATCGACTCCCTGCTCTCCGGACGGACCTTTGCCGCCTATGACGGGGACAGTCCCCTGCGGAACAAACTGGAGCAGCGGTATGCCCGGGAGGGGGGACAGGCCCTCTTGAATGAACTGTCCAAAGCTGACCCGGAATCCGCCGCCCGCCTCCACCCCAACGACGCCAAACGGGTCATTCGGGCCCTGGAAGTATGGATGACCACAGGAAAGACCATCACACAGCATAACCGCGAGACTCAGGCGCTGCCCCCCCGGTACAACGCCCTCACCCTTACCTTGGACTTTGAACGCCGGGTGGACATGTGGGCACGGATCGACCGCCGGGTGGACCGGATGATGGAGGACGGGCTGGTAGAGGAGGTTCGTGCTCTGCTGGACAGTGGTCTTTCGCCTCGGTGTACCGCTATGCAGGCCATCGGCTATAAGGAGATGGCCGCCGCTCTACGGACAGGCGGGCCGCTCTCCGCCGCCGCAGAAGAGATTAAGCTGCGCTCCCGGCAGTATGCCAAGCGCCAGCGCACTTGGTTCCGGCGCAATCAGGCGGCAATGCCGCTGCTTTGGGGGCCTGTCCCGGATTTTGCAAATGCGCTGCACCGTTCGACAGTATATATGGAAAATTTTGGTATATAATAGTGGCACTCCGGCAGGAAGCCCTGCCGAATAGAAATAAGGAGTGTGCTACATATGCCAAGAATGACAAACAATCTCCAGGACATTTTTCTCACCCAAGCCCGCCGGGAACGCCGGCCGGTCACCATGTTCCTGATGAACGGCTTTCAGATGCGGGGATATATCTCCGGCTTTGACGCCTTCATCGTCGTCCTCACCAGCGACGGCAAACAGCAGATCATCTATAAACATGCCATCTCCACCATTGTGCCCGAGCGGCCGCTGCCGCTGAGCGAGGGAGAGGCGGAATAACAAACACCCATTGTCCTCCAGCCGCAGAGCGGCTATATTTCAGAAAGAGAGAACCCCATGAAAGACGGAAAACCCCTGATTACTTTTGTCATTTTGTTGCTGGCGGCCGTTGTCTCCATCTATTTGGCCTTCTATGTCTTTGAATCTATGGAGGAACCCTACCAAACCACCCAGGTCTATGCCTACACCGCCAACGACAGCGTATTGGCCCAGGGCCTGGTGGCGCGGGAGGCCCTGGTGCTCTCCGCTCCCTCCGGAATCCTGGAGGTCACCCGGGCTGAGGGGGAGAAGGTGGGCAAGGGCCAACAGATCGCCCTAGTCTACCGCGACAGCCAGGCCCAGGCAAGCCAGGCCCAGATTGAGGAACTGGAGATGGATATTGAACTGTTGGAGGGGGCCATTGCTCAGTCCGGCGACTTGGAATCCGCCGCCCGGCTGGATGAAGATATCCTTCAGGCGGTGGTGGACCTGCGTGCCTCCTATGCTCTGGGGGACCACACCCAGCTGCGCCAGCAGGTGATGGGTGTGAAGAGCAGCGTACTTAAGCGCGGCTACACCTACGGCGAGGGACTGACCTCCGCCGACCTGTCCACCCGGCTGCGTAAGCTCCGGGAGGAACTGGCCGTCCTCACCCGCCAATCCGCCCAGGCAACCACCCGGGTCTCAGCCCCGGCGCCTGGCGTGTTCTCCAATCTGGTGGACGGCTATGAGTCTCTGCTCACCCCAAGCACAATGCTTCAGCTCACCCCCACCTCCCTACAGGAGCTGATCGACAACCCGGTGGGGGAGGATACCACGTCCCTCGGCAAGCTGATTACCTCTGACACCTGGTATTTTGCTGCCAACCTCCCCCAAGAGTCGGCGGCGCGGCTGCGGGAGGGAGGCAGCGCCACCCTGCGTTTTTCCGGTGATTTGAACCGGGATGTAACTATGAAGGTGGACCGGCTTGGCCCCACCGAACATGGAAAAACTCTGACCATCTTTTCCTCCAACCGCTACCTGACTTATACCACCCTGCTGCGCTCTCAGACCGCGGAACTGATCTTTGAGAGCTGGTCCGGCCTGCGCATTCCCAAAGAGGCACTCCGTCTGGTGGATGAGACGGTGGAAGATGCGGCAACCGGAGAGTCCACCCAGGTCCGGAAGCTGGGGGTCTACGCCCTGGTTAACGGCCGCACCGAGCTCCACGAGCTGTCCATCGTGATGGAGGGGAGCGACTACTATGTGGTCCGCCCGGTCGGCACCGGAAAAAAAGTTCTCCGGGCCGGGGACACCATCATTACCGAGGCCACCGGCCTTCAAGAGGGTCTGCTGCTGGAGGGGTAGCGGACCAAGGGAGGTTCCGCAGAGAGAAACGGTTTTACATTGTATAGAGAGAAGGAATCGACATGGATCTGTCCCAAAATGTAACTGCTGTGCAGGAGAAAATATCCGCCGCTGCCTGGGCTGCTGGGCGGGACCCATCCGAAATTACACTGTGCGCTGCCACTAAAGTGCAGACGGACGAGACCATCCGTGCCGCCATTGCCGCCGGTATCCGGGTCTGCGGCGAAAACCGGGTCCAGGAGCTCACCGCCCATTTGGCGGCGGACGCTTACGCCGGGGCGGCGGTCCATTTTATCGGCCACCTCCAGACCAACAAGGTGAAGCAGGTGGTGGGCCAGGCAGACCTGATCCACTCGGTGGACTCTCCGCGCCTGCTCCAAGCCATTGACCTTCAGGCGGACAAGCTGGGCATTGTTCAGGATATCCTATTGGAAGTAAACATTGCCGGGGAGGTGAACAAGGGGGGCATCGCTCCGGCGGAGCTGCCCGCCCTGGCAGAACTGGCGGCGGACTGCTCCCATGTCCGGCTGCGGGGACTGATGGCCATTCCGCCCATCGCCGCCCTTCCGGGGGACAACAAAAAATATTTTTCCAAAATGCGAAATCTTTATGTTGACATAATGAGTAAAATGTCGGATAATCAAAGTGTTATGGATTGTCTATCTATGGGCATGAGCGCCGATTTTGAGGACGCCATCGCCGAGGGCGCAACCTTGGTCCGGGTGGGCACCGCTCTGTTCGGCCCCCGTCCCCCCATGGGTACTCCCCGCTGACGGACGTCTGACCTATTTATACTGCTGAGAAAAGAGGATTACGTATGGGAATTTTTGACGAGTTTAAGCGCTTGGCCCGTCCCTATGAGGATGAAGACGAAGATGATTATGATGATTTCGACCTATCTCCCCGTCCGATAGAGCGCCGGGAGCGGGACCGCTCTGACCGCCCTGTCCGCAGCGACAACACATACAGCAGCGCCCCCATGGATGAGGAGCGCCGGGGGAATAAGGTGGTCAATATCCGGGCCGCCACCCAGCTGCAAGTGGTGCTGGTAAAGCCTGAACACTTTGAGGACGCCTCCTCCATCGCAGACCACCTGCGGGAGAAGCGCACTGTGGTACTCAATCTGGAATCCACGAACAAGGAGATTGCCCGCCGTCTTCTGGACTTTTTAGCGGGTGTCTCCTATGCCCAGGAGGGCAAGATTAAGCGGGTGGCCGTGTCCACCTATATCATCACCCCTTACAATGTGGACATTCTGGGCGACCTGATTGACGAATTGGAAAACAACGGGCTGTATTTTTAAGGAGGAGTATTACCAACAGGAAAACAACGGGCTGTATTTCTAAGGAGGAGTATTACCAATGGGAAAAAAGCTGTCTTGTTTGATTCTCCTTGCCGCCCTGCTGGCGGGGTGTACCGCCAGGGGTGAGGTGCTCTCTCCGCCGGAGCAGCCCCAACTGCCGGAGCAGTCCGCCGCGCACTTCACTCCGGAACCGGACATGCCTCAGGCTCCTATTTTGGAGGACAACCCCGACTCCCCCTATCCCATGGCGGTGGAGAGCTGGCAGGTGGACATGGACGGGGACAGTATCGACGAGCTGGTGGAGCTGCGGGCGGAAAAGGGCTACTTTGGCAACGAAATTGAGCCGGAAACTTGGTTCGAAGGGGATGGGATGCATCCCTATACCTTGGTGGTCACACAAGGGGAGCGGGTCTGGGAACTGCCCTTGGGCCGGGAGGACAACCGCGAGCCGCCTCTTCTCCCCATATACTGGGATCAGGAGCGAACCGGGCGCCGCTGGGACCAGGACCAATCCGGCAGGCCCATCCTGGTCCTGTGGTTTGACGGCCTCTCCAGAGTACTTGACATATATGCTGTGGCCTGGCAGGACGGGGGGCCGGCCCTTCTGTCCATTCCGGAGGACAGCGCTGCGGCTGTGCTGGACCAGCGCTATGACTGGGGTTAGAGGATAAATATTTGAGCAGGGAGGCTTTACAATGCTCACACCACAGGAAGTATCCGAACGCGCTTTCACCAAGGCGTCCTTCGGCGGCTATAATATGGCCCAGGTGGATGAATTTTTGGACATTCTCACTGGAGATTACTCTGCGCTGTTCAATGAGAACGCGGTGTTGAAAAACAAGATGAAGGTGCTGGTGGACAAAGTGGAGGAGTACCGCTCCACAGAGGACGCTATGCGAAAGGCTCTGATGGCCGCCCAGCGGATGGCGGACGATCTGGTAAAGGAAGCGGAGCGGAAAAAGGCGGAGCTGCTCTCCAAAGCCGAGGCGGACGCCCGTGCCCGCAAAGCAGAACTGGCGCGAGAGCTGGAGGCGGAGGAATTTCGTCTTCGGCAGGCCCAGCAGGCCACCGCCAGCTTTGTGGACAAGGTTCGCGCCCTTCAGCTGGAAGAGGCGGAATACCTCTCCCAGTTGGAGGAGCTCTATCCCCCTGAGACAAAACCGGTGGTAGACCCGGTGGAAGAGAAGGCTGCCGAAATCGACGACAACGTTCAGCGGCTTTTGAATCAGGCTATGCAGGCCGCCACCGCAGAAAATCTGCGTGCCAAAGCAGCCGAGGAGAAGAAGGACCTCTCGGACACCGCCGAGTTTACCCCCGGCGCTCCTGTTCCACCCAAGGAGTCCGCCCACGATGACGACGACGGGGCGGAGGAAGAAGAAGAGGACAGCGGTTCGCCCGTCCGCTCCAGCCGCATCGACTTCGGCAAACTCCAAGATCACTTTGGGCGCGATTATGAGATTACATAATGGACAAGGGGCCGGCGGTTTGCCGGCCCCCCTTTTGCCAAAATTCCCCTTGACTGTCCCCTGTTCCCACAGGTATACTAAGAACACGACCATGCACCCCTCCCCCTTCTGGGGGCAGGGGCGTTGCCGCGTCTCCGCTTAACTTTTTCAATTTGAGGTGTTCTTCGTGAAACTGCTTACTGCCGTCCTCAGCCGTCTGCCGGAATTTCAACAGCTGCTTTCTGCTCTGGATGGAGGCCGCTCCCCTGTTGCGCTGTCCGGAGCAGCAGCCATCCACCGCTGTCATATTGCTGCCGGAATTGGACTGATTACACAGCGGCCTGTTGTGGTGGTCTGCGCGGATGAAGGGGAAGGCCAACGGCTGGCTCGGGACTTGGCCTCCTTTGCCGGGGTGTCTGTCCCGGTTCTGGGTCCCCGGGACTTCACCTTTCACAATGCTGCCGCTCTCTCCCGCCAGTGGGAGCACCGGCGGCTGGCCCTGATGCGGGGACTTATGAATGGCAGCTTCCCTTTTCTGGTTGCCACCATTGAAGGGCTCCTTCAGCGCACCATCCCCCCCGCCTGTTTGAAGGACTGTTGCCGGACGCTGAACCTTGGCGGTGCCTATGATCTAAACCAACTGGCTGAAGACCTGTCCGCCGCTGGCTATGTCCGGTGCGAACAGGTGGAGGGAGTGGGGCAGTTTGCTCTGCGGGGAGGAATTCTGGATGTATTCTCCCCTGGGATGGACCAGCCTCTTCGGGCGGAGTTCTTTGGGGATGAGGTGGACGCCATGGGGGGCTTTGACCCCGCGACCCAGCGTCGGACAGAGAACATTGAACAGGCCCTTCTTCTCCCTGCCGCCGAGGTTCTGCCTCAGCTGGCGCCGGGCGGGACAATGGGGCTGTCAAAACACCTCTCTCAGCTGGCAGCCAAAGCTCTGCAAACCGGGAGCAAAGCTCTGGCCGAAACTTTGGAGCAGGACCGCGAGGCCATTGCCCAAGGACGAACCTTCCCGGCCCTGGACCGCTATCTCCCCCTTATCTACCCCAAACTGGCCGGGGCAGCGGACTATTTGCCGCCCGACGCCTGTGTCATCTTTGATCAAAGTCCCCGCATTGCCGACCGGGCAAAATCCTACCAGTGGCAGCTGGAGGAGGATGTGAAGACCCTTCTGGAACAGGGGGAGCTGGACGGTTCCTGCGGCGAGCTGGCCCTCACCTTTCCGCAGCTTCTCCAGCGGCTGGAGGACTTCCCGGTGGTCTACCTGGACTCCTTTACAACCGCCAGCTATCCCGTTCCCCCAAAAGAGCTGCTGTCCATCACCGCCAAGCAGCTGCCTCCCTTCCTGGCCAGCCTGGAGACGGCGGTGCAGGACCTAGCCCACTACCAAAACAGCGGCTTTGCCTCTTTGGTGCTGGTGTCCGGGGAACAGCGGGCCATCGACCTCCAGACGCTCCTGCGGGAGCAAAAAATCAAGTCCGCTGTGAATTTTCAACGGGATATCATCCCTCAGCCCGGTGAAATTATCCTCACAGTGGGGGGACTGTCCAGCGGCCTCGAGTATCCGGAATTAAAACTGGCGGTGCTTACCGAAGGGGAGAAGGCGGCCACAAAAAAGCCCCGGACGCGGAACGGCGCCACCAACCGTCAAAAGCTAAAATCCTATGCCGATCTCACCCCTGGGGACTTGGTGGTCCACGAGCACCACGGGATTGGCCGCTATGTGGGCATGGTGAAAATGCCGGTGGAGGGCATTGAGCAGGACTATGTAAAAATTGCCTACGCCGGCACCGATGTGCTCTATGTTCCCGCTACCCAGCTAGACCTGGTGAGCAAATATATCGGCGGGGGCGAGGACGCCAACGAGACCAAAAAGCTGAACCGCCTGGGAGGCCAGGAGTGGGAGAAAGCCAAGCGGAAGGCAAAAAAGGCGGTCCAGGACTTGGCCAAAGGCCTAATCCAGCTCTACGCCCAGCGCCAGCGCCAGCCGGGCTACGCCTTTTCCCCGGACTCCCCCTGGCAGCGGGAGTTTGAGGAGCAGTTCGAGTACACCGAGACCGACGACCAGCTGCGGTGTATCGGGGAAATCAAGGGGGACATGGAGCGCCCCACCCCTATGGACCGGCTGCTTTGCGGCGACGTGGGCTACGGCAAAACTGAGGTGGCTTTCCGGGCCATGATGAAGTGTGTCTTGGACGGCAAACAAGCGGCTATTTTGGTGCCCACCACCGTTCTGGCCCGGCAGCACTACCTCACCGCTCTGCGCCGTTTCGCCAAATACCCGGTCAGCATTGATGTGGTCTCTCGTTTTCGTACCCCCGCCCAGATGAAGGAGACTCTGCGGAAGGTGGAGGAGGGGCAGGTGGACATCCTCATTGGCACCCACCGCCTTTTTAATAAGGATGTACGCTTTAAAGACCTGGGACTGCTGGTGGTGGACGAAGAGCAGCGCTTCGGCGTTCAGCATAAAGAAAAGTTAAAGGAGACCTTTCAGCAGGTGGATGTCCTCACCCTGTCCGCCACCCCCATTCCACGGACCTTGAATATGGCCCTGTCCGGCATCCGGGACATGTCCACTCTGGAGGAGCCCCCTGCGGACCGCCAGCCAGTGCAGACCTATGTGCTGGAGCATGACTGGAACCTGATTTCCGACGCTATGCGCCGGGAACTGGAGCGTGGGGGGCAAGTATTTTACCTTCACAATCGTGTCGAGACCATCGACCGTTGCGCCGCCCGGATTCAGATGCTGCTGGGGGAGGACGCCGCCATTGGCGTGGCCCACGGACGGATGACCCAGGAGGCCATCGACGATGTAATGGCCCGGATGACTGACGGGGAGCTAAATGTGCTGGTCTGCACCACCATCATTGAAACGGGCATTGATCTGCCCAACGTGAATACCCTCATTATGGAGGACGCAGATAAGCTAGGCTTAGCACAGCTTCACCAGATTCGGGGGAGGGTGGGCCGGTCCAACCGCCGGGCCTTTGCCTACCTCACCTACCGTCGGGGCAAGGTTCTCTCCGAAGTGGCCTCCAA
This sequence comes from uncultured Bacillota bacterium, assembly GCA_947172355.1. Classification (GTDB taxonomy): domain Bacteria; phylum Bacillota; class Clostridia; order Oscillospirales; family Oscillospiraceae; genus Lawsonibacter. The sequence continues at coordinate 11,212 of CAMWBA010000038.1, read as the reverse complement.
ACGGCTGGAGGCTATTCGGGAGTTTGCTGAGTTTGGCTCCGGCTTCAAAATTGCCATGCGGGATCTGGAAATTCGCGGGGCAGGCAATGTCCTGGGCCCGGAGCAGAGCGGATTTCTGCTGTCGGTGGGCTATGATATGTACCTTAAATTACTGGAGGAGGCCGTCCTGCTGGAGCAGGGGCAGCCCCTGCCCACCCGAACAGAGTGCGCCGCAAATTTGAGTGTCTCCGCCGCCATACCGGACAAATACGTCCCCTCTCCCGAACAGCGAATGGACTTGTACCGCCGGATTGCCGCTGTCCGCAGCGAAGCGGAGGCGGACGAACTGGTGGATGAGCTTATTGACCGCTATGGCGAGCCCCCTCGTCCAGTAAACAATCTGCTCTCGGTGGCGCTTCTCCGGGCTGACGCCGCCCGGTGCCGCATCAGCGACATCGGACAAAAGGGGGATAAGCTGGTCTTTACATTAGACGAGTTCCATCTGGAGCCCTTCTCCGCTCTATGCGCCCAGGAGAAGTATCAAAAACGGCTTCTCCTCATGCCCGGGGAGGTACCCCGGTTTTCCCTCCGGCTGGCCAAACACGAGGACCCTCTGCGCACCGCCCGCCATATGGTGGAGGACTACGCCAAAGCGCTGGAGGCCGGTTAGCCGCCTCTCTCAGCGTATGGTTACCAGGGGACAGCCGTAGAAAGCGGTCCTGCCGATGGTGGTCATCTCTCCCAGTACAATTACCTCCTCCAAAGCGGTACACTCCAGAAAGGCGCCTGACTTCACCTGGGTCACCAGCGCTGGGAGTGTTATCCGCTGCAAGCTCCTGCACAGATAAAAGGCCCGGGCCTCGATACAGGTTAAGCTGGCCGGGAGGGTGATCCGCCTTAGGTTGGTACATTGGTAAAAGGTAGAGTCTCCGATCTTTGAAATGCCGTCCGGGAGGTCGATATCCAACAGGCTGCTGCATCCAAAAAATGCCCATTTTCCCAGTTGGGTCAGGCTGTCCGGGAGCTTCACCCGAATCAGACTGGAACAGTTGCAAAACGCCTTGGAGGCGATCTCCACCACTCCCTCCGGAATGGTCAGCTGGGTCAGGCCGCAGCCCGAGAAGGCATATGTCCCAATCCTTGTCAGCCCCGCCGGAAGAACCACATCTGTGATATCCTTGCGGTATTCAAAAACATCGTTCCCAATCCCGGTGATTCCTTCCGGCAGGATTACCCGCCCGCCGGGCCCGGTGTACTTTTTCAAAACACCGCCTCTGCACTGAAATTCTTTGTCCATCGCTTCCTGCCTCCAATCCGTTATCAATTTCAAGATAACAGATACGGCCGCCCATTGGGTGGCCGCTCTGCCTTATTGTTTCAGATTCTTGATCCGGTAATTCTCCCCGGCCTGCTCAAATTCCACCGTCACATTGGTGTCAAAGTGGGCAATGAGACTGTCCCCGCTCCAGTGGAAAGAAGTTTTGTTCCACCGCAGGAAGGATTCCACAAAGATTTTGTGGTCCAGATAGAACTGCTGGATGCACTGGGTGACGGAATTGACAAAGGTAATCCCATCCACCGGCCGGAAAATCTCCTTGGGCGGGTCACACAGGACCACGAAGGCAGCGCCTTGACCGGAGGCCGTGGGACAGCGGTAGTAGCACCGGTCCTCCGCCAGAGCTCCGCACACCACCATAGAGAAGTTGTGGCCATTAAAGGTGTCGTTCAGCTCACACTGGGCGTACATCAGGGGCTCCAGTCCCCAAGATTGACCGTAGGTCTGAGCAATATGGACCTGGCCCAGCAAATCGCCGGGAAAGTTGTTGACATTTTCCCAGCCCCACAGCCAGGAGTTGGACACATAGGACTCGCTGCCCAGGAACTGGGTGCGAAACTGATACTGGCCCAGCCGGAGGACTCCGGCTTCAAAGTCTATATGCCAATCCGGCTCGTCCTTTACCAACTCTGCCAGCCTGGTTTGGACGGTGTACATCTTCCCCAGACATGCGGAGAATACCTGGTCCCAGTCGGACAGGTCCGTCCCTTCGGGGAAAAATCCCACCGGCGCGCCCGGCCCGGCCTGGGGAGCGGGGTTTTCCTGAGGGACAGACTTTTTTCCAAATAGATTTCCAAACAGCGGCATAAAATCGCTCCTCTCGTTTTTGGATATTTTACCATAGCGCCCTGGGAATTGCAATTCAGAATCAGACTTGCCCTGGGACTCAAACTGTGGTATGATAGTGCCCGACGATTCTCACCGCAAGAAAGGAAACGAATATGAAAGCTATGAAACGATTTGGCGTCTTAATGCTGGTTCTCACACTGGCCCTCTCCGCCTTGACGGGCTGCGGAAGCAAAGATCCCAGCTCCACCAGCGGTTCCTCCTCCGGGTCGGGCAGCGGCTCCAGTTCCAGAGATGTCTCCCAAATTTCCCCCATGGACCTGTCCCAAGTGACCGACCCCTATCTGGCCGTCTCCGGGCTGGCCGGAGACGAGGTGGTGGCCACCATGGGAACGGCGGAGATTACCGCCGGCGAGTACCTCTACTGGCTGAGCCGGGTCATTGAAAATTACCTTGAACAGATGGGCGGACAGACGGCAACCCTACCCTGGGACGCCGAGATGACGGAAGGGCAGACCTTCGGCCAGTATGTGATGGATGAGGCTATGGAGGTAACCACCTACTACCGCACCCTGCGGGAGATGGCCCGTCAAATGGACATCACTCCCGACCCCTCTATTGCCTCTGACTTGGACAAGCAGTACACCGACATGATCCTTCAGGCGGAGGGTGATGAAGAGCGGGTCGTCCACACCCTCTGGGCCAACCTGCTCACACGCGACCTGCTGCTTGCTCTCAGCGAAAACAGCAGTCTCTACAACCAACTCCTACAGCAGAATTTTGGCGAAGACAGCGGTCACGCCCCCACCGATGCCGAGGTAAACGCCTGGCTGGAGGAGACCGGCCAGTACCGGGCCAAACACATCCTGCTGACCACCATCGACCTTTCTACTCGCGAGCCCTTGGATGAGGAGACCATCACCCAAAAGAAGGCCACCATAGACGACCTGCTTGCCCAGCTTCGGGCCGCCGAGGATCCCATTGCCCTCTTTGACCAGTTGATGAACGAATACAGTGAGGACTCCGGTTTGGCTGCCAATCCAGAGGGCTACACCACCTCCAAAGGGGAAATGGTGGCCCCCTTCGAGGAGGCGGCTTTGGCCCTCAAGACCGGCGAGATCAGCGATGTGGTGGAGAGCGACTTCGGCTATCACATTATCCTCCGTCTGCCCATGGACCCGGACGAGTTCCGCCTCTCCTGCACCAACGCCCTGTTCCAGCGGTCTGTGGAACAGGAGCGGGAGCGCCTTGGTGTGCAAAAAGAGTCCGCTGTGCTGGACAAGCTGGATGTGGGCGCTTTCTGGGACAAGGTTTCATCTCTGCAAGCCGCTGTTATGGCGGAGGCCAATCAATAAGAGCAACAGGAGCGTCCCATAGGGCGCTCCTGTTTTTTTACAAGTAAACATCCCTGGCTATACCGGGGGATATTGATTATTTCAGCAGGCCCAGATCATATTTCCAGCCCAGTACCCGGCGCACAGCCTCGTCCACCCGTTCTTGGGAAAGGGTTCCGCTCTCCAGGGCGGAGAGCACTTGAGCCACCTGGGTCTGGAAGTCGGTGGTTACCACCATGTCGCATCCCGCCGCCAGAGCCAGGACAGCCGGGGACTGCTTCTGACTCTTAGCGTACAGCACAATGGCCTCCATGGCTAGGTCGTCGGTAAGGGCGGGACCATCAAAGTCCAGTTCCTCCCGCAAGATCTGATATACGGCAGGGGAGAGGGAGGCTGGGCGGTCCGAGTCCATGCACAGGACGGTGTTGTGGGAGACGAGCACGGCGGTGGTTCCGTCGCTGACCTCAATCCCCGCCTGGAAGGGGAGAAAATCGCTGGTGCGGAAGGTCTCAATGGGCCGTTCATCTATGGCAATTCCAACGTGGGTGTCGGCGTTGTCTCCATACCCTGGGAAGTGTTTCATGACAGTGCCTATGCCAATTTGCGCGCCGTTGCTGCCCTTGATCACAGCGGCAACATATTCCGCCGTCGCGGCGGCGTTCTTGCCAAGGGTGCGGTCATAGATAAAGCTGTTTGGATCAGTGGAGACGTCACATACAGGGGCAAAATTGACGTTGATGCCAAAACGCTGTAAATTGTTATTTTTCTCCCAGATATCGCTGGCGAAGACATCATACTCTGTGGATTGGTGCTTGTCTAGCCACTGAGGGGATTTGCAGGGCTCATCAAAAAGGTTGGGGTTCCGGCTGGCTCGGACCACCGTCCCCCCCTCCTCGTCCACCCCGATGAGCATGGGAATGGAAACTGCATCCTGATAGCTCTGAACGGTTTTGATAAACTGTTCTTCGGTCAGCCAATTGCCGATAGCGCCCTTGAAGTCCCGGCCAAAGAGGATGTATCCCCCCAGATGGTATTCCGCTGCCAAAGCAGCCCCATTTTTGGCGGGGCACCGGGCAAAAAAGAGCTGTCCCACCTTTTCTTCCTCTGTCATCGCAGAGAAAATCGCGTTGATGACCATCTGACGGTCGTCGGGGGCCGGCTCTGGATACGGGTCTGGAAGGCAAGCGCTGGGGATTGCCTCCTCTCCTGAACCGGAGGGGGAAAGGGAACTGGCACGTTCCTCCGGGGGGGTGTTGACGGTGGAACAGCCAATCAGAAAAAGTAGAGAGAGCAGCAAAAGGAACTGTTTCATAAGGAACCTCCTGTATAAAGCGGAGGCGGGGGCAAGCCCCCGCCCTGTCGTTCCAATTCTCTATTCCTCTGTCTTGGTGATGATGATGTTTAATTCCTCTAGTTGGTTTTGTTCCACCACGCTGGGGGCGCCCATCATCAGATCCTGGGCGTTTTTGTTCATGGGGAAAGGGATCACTTCCCGGATGGACTCCTCGCCGGACAGGAGCATTACCATCCGGTCCACACCGGGGGCGATGCCGGCATGAGGGGGCGCGCCGTAGGTAAAAGCGTTGTACATGGCGGGGAACTTTTTCCGCACATCCTCTTCCTCCAGGCCCACCATCCAGAAGGCCTTTATCATAATCTCCGGGTCGTGGTTGCGCACCGCGCCGGAGCTGAGTTCCACGCCGTTGCACACCAGGTCGTACTGGTCAGCAGTGATGCTCAGCGGGTCGATCTCCCCCGCGATGGCCTTCTCTACCGTTTCCAGTCCGCCGGAGGGCATAGAGAAGGGGTTGTGGCAGAACTCCAGCTCGCCAGACTCCTCGCCGATCTCGTACATGGGAAAGTCCACAATCCAACAGAACTCATACCGCTCCTTGTCCATGTGCTTGGGGCAGAAAGCGCCCAACATCTTCACCAGAACGCCTGCCGTCTTTTGGGCCGCGCCCTTGGCTCCAGCGGACAGGCCCACAAAGCAGCCTTTCTCCAGTTTTAATGCCTCCACCACTTGGTCTTTGATGGGCTGGACAAATTTTGCGATACCGCCTACGATCTCACCGGTTTCGTCATAGCGGAACCAGTATGCCTTATTGCCGCTTTGAACCTCCACGTCGGCGCACAGCTTGTCAATCTGCTTTCGGGTGCCCTCAAACTCGGATACCACCACCGCCTTCACCATCTGGCCTTCAAAGGGGGGGAAGCCGCATCCGGCCAGCAGGTTGGTGGCATCGGTGATGGTCAGGTCAATGCGCAGGTCGGGTTTGTCGGTGCCATACTTCTCCATGGCCTCCAGGTAAGGAATGCGTACAAATGGTGCTTTTGAGGCAGTATTATACGTTCCGTATTTGGCGAAGATGGGGGGCAGCACATCTTCCAGCACAGAGAACACATCCTCCTGGCTGGCAAAGGCCATCTCCATGTCCAGCTGATAAAATTCTCCTGGGGAGCGGTCCCCCCGGGCGTCCTCGTCCCGGAAGCAGGGGGCAATCTGAAAGTACTTGTCAAAGCCAGAGGCCATCAGCAGCTGCTTGAACTGCTGTGGTGCCTGGGGCAAGGCATAGAATTTTCCGGGGTGCTTCCGAGAGGGCACCAGATAGTCTCGCGCCCCCTCCGGGGAGGAGGCGGTGAGAATGGGGGTGGTGATCTCCAAAAAGCCGTGGTCGGTCATGGCGGCGCGCAGAGCGGATACAACTTGACTGCGCAGGACAATGTTGTTTTTCACCTCTGGGTTGCGCAGGTCCAAATAGCGGTACTTCAGCCGGGCGGACTCGTCCGCCTCCCGGCTGCGGTTGATGGGGAAGGGCAGTTCGTTGTGGCGGCACTTGCCCAACACCTCGATCTTGGCGGGGAGCAGCTCAATGTCGCCAGTGGGCAGTTTGGGATTTTTGCTGTCCCGTTCCCGAACCGTTCCGGTAACCGAGATCACCGTCTCTTTGTTCAGCTCTTTCACGGTTTGGATGGCCTCTTCCGTCTCCAAGACCACCTGAGTGGTGCCGTAGAAGTCTCGGAGAATCAGAAAGGCCAGATTGCTGGATACAACGCGGACATTCTCCATCCAGCCGGCCAAGGTAACCGTCTGCCCCACCTGCTCCATGCGCAGCTCGCCGCAGGTGTGGGTGCGGTAAAAGGTGCTTGTCTCACCCATTAAAATCAACTCCTGTTTGTATTATTTTCATCAATTATTCTTCTTATCTGTCTGCGGTGTGCAGAGCCTGGTCCAGTTCTTCTGGAGAGGTGGGGGCGTAACCGGCCCACGGTCCCTCATAGCCTTTTGGCAGCCAGAGATACCTGCCGTCCCAATAGGCGACACATTCGGGGGTACAGCCTATTAGCTCATAGATGGAAAGGCCGCCGTCCCTGGGCTGGAGAAGGGGGAATGCCCAGGTGTATTTCTGTTGGTTCAGTGCGTACAGGACTCTCCGGCTAGGTGCGGCACGTTCTGCGCTGACCGGGGTATCGGAAAAGCCAGGGTAGGTGCCCTCATAGACAAGTGTGATGGACTCCGACGCCTGTGCAGGGGAGGTGATGCTGTGCGTTCGAGGCAGTTGGCCGAAGGAACGGGGGATGGTCATGCCTGCCAGAAGAAAGCTCAAGCAAAACACCAGCAGACAGGCAGCGGCAAACAGTGGAATCCGCAGTTTCTTTTTCATAATACCCTCCATTCTGCGGCAGAGGGGCGTATTACTCTCCCTTGTCCAAAACAGGGGTTTCGGCATCGTTGGCGCCTATGGAGGTTACAATTTTTTCCACAGCCTCCCCAGTGGGCAGCAGTTCCTGTTCGCCGGAGCGCATGTTTTTTAAAGACACCTTATCCTGCTTGATCTCGTCTTCCCCCAGGAAGATGACATAAGGCACCCCCAGCTTGTCGGCGTAGTTCATCTTCTGCTTGAACTTCTTCTGTTCGCCGTAAATCTGGGTGCGAACTCCGGCGGTGCGCAGCTGGGTGGACAGGGCAATGGCAGGCCCCATGTCCTCGGTCATGGGGAGGATAAGCACATCAGCGGGAGCAGTGTTTAACTTGTCATTGAGATAGCCCTGGTCCTCCAGCACAAAGAACAAACGGGTCAGACCAATGGAAATGCCAACGCCAGGAAGTTGTTTATCCGTATAATATTCCGCTAAGTTATCGTACCGGCCGCCGGAGCAGATGGAACCAATCTCCGGGTGATCCAGCATGGTGGTCTCATAGACGGTGCCGGTGTAGTAGTCCAGGCCTCGGGCGATGGTCAGGTCTAAGACAAAATGGGTCTCGGGCACACCAAAGGCGGTCAGGTTTTTGGCCACAGCCCCCAACTCATCCAGACCTTCGTCAAATTTGGCATCCCGGCCGCGGTAGTTTTCCAGGGCTGTGAGGACCTCTGTGTTGCTGCCTCGGATGGCAATGAATTTGAGAATTTCCGCCGCCTGTTCATTGGTCAGGCCGATATCCGGGGCGGTAAGCAGATCCCGGACAGACTTCTCACCAATTTTCTCCAGTTTGTCCACCGTGCGCATAATGGCTCCGGCCTGGGCAGTCAGTCCCAGTATGGCATAGAAACCGTTGAGGATCTTTCGGTTATTCACCCGAATCTGGAAGCGCTGGAGGCCCAGCGAGGTGAAGGTGCGGTAAATGATGGCGGGAATCTCTGCGTCGTTGGAGATGTCCAGCTGGCCGTCGCCAATCACGTCAATGTCCGCCTGATAGAACTCCCGGAACCGGCCCCGCTGAGCCCGTTCTCCCCGATACACTTTGCCTACCTGAAAACGGCGGAAGGGGAAAGCCAGCTTCGCGTAGTTCAGCGCTACATATTTGGCCAGAGGGACGGTGAGGTCAAAGCGCAGGGACAGGTCGGAGTCCCCTTTGGTAAAGCGGTAGATCTGCTTTTCTGTTTCGCCGCCGCCTTTGGCCAGCAGCACTTCACTGGCCTCAATAAGCGGAGTGTCCAGGGGGGTGTAGGCATACAGAGAGAAGGACTCCCGAATGATGGCGGCCATGCGGTCAAATTGAATTTGTCGCGCAGGGAGAAGCTCCATAAAACCGGAGAGAGTTCTGGGTTGTACCTTAGCCATAAGTCACATTTCCTTTCTGTTTCAATTACACACATTGGTGGTTCTTTTCTTTTTCCAAAAAGAAAAGAACCAAAAGAAAAAAGTTTCCCTGTTTTCCAACAGGTCCTTTATAAAGGCTGAGATAAGGGGGGAGCGAAGTTTTTCAAGAAAAGGAACAAAAGCCCCGCAAAAGCGGAACGCTCCCATCCACGAGATCGGGACGGGAGCGCACACTTCTTCCAAAAGCGCCGTCTGTTACAGAGCGAAAGGCACTCGGTTTGGGTTCATGCCCTCGCGCCAATCCAAATCGCCCCGAGCCAATCCGTGGATCAGAAGCTCAGCGGTGGCCACGTTGGTGGCAACCGGGACGGAATGCTGGTCGCACAGACGGGTGATATACAGGACATCTTTGTCCATCTCGTTGTCCTGGGGTGAGTTGAAGAAGAGAACCATGTCGATCTCATTGTAGATGATGCGCTGGCCGATTTGCTCAATTCCGCCGTGCTCATGGGAGAGGAACAGGCTGACAGGCAGGCCGGTGGCTTCGGCTACCATGCGTCCAGTGGCGTTGGTGCCGCAGACGGAATGCTTGGACAGAACCCCGCAGTATGCGGTGCAGAACTGTACCATCAGATCCTGCTTTTTGGTATGGCTCATAATGGCGATGTTCATGGCATCAATACCTCCTTGGAAATTTTGGTGAAAGCGCGATTACCGGATGCGCATAATGGGCACTTTCTGTCCTTCCAGCCGCTGGGCAATGTTCCAGCAGGCCAGAGCGGCGCCCTTTTTGCCCCGGGAGGTGATGGGCTGACCCAGGTTGGCACAGAGAATAACCTGATGGTCTTCCGGCACTACCCCGATGAGGGGCAGTCCGGCAGCGTTCATAGCGTCGTCAATGGTAGTGCGCAGCTTGCGCAGCAGTTTGGTCTGAATACGGTTCATTACCAGATGGACCTGCCGCAGATGGTCCATCTCTACCACGGTTCGCTGGGCGTCCCGCAGAGAGGACGCGTCGTTAGTAGAGACCACCACCGCCCGGTCGGCTCCGCAGATGGCCAGCCGAAAACCGACGCCCAGACCGGCAGGGGAGTCGATTAGAATGTAATCGTATATGGTCCGGGCGGTATCCAGAAGAGCCCGAACCTTTTCGGCAGTGAGGCTGGCTGGAAGGGACATCGGGGCAGTGAGCAGGGCCAGACCTTTTATCTCTGGGTGATCGACTGCGGCCCGGGCCAGAGGACAGCGCCCCAAGGCAACGTCGGAAAAGTCCATCAGTGCCCGGTCATTGAGTCCAAGGGTGATGTCCAGATTTCGCAGGCCGATATCCATGTCGATGCACAAGACGCTGCGTCCCATGAGGGAGAGGGAGGCGGCCACGCCGCCGGTAATGGAGGTCTTTCCGGTGCCGCCCTTTCCGGATGTAACGGCGATTACGGTGCCCATGGAACTTACCTCCTATTATATAGCTTTAAATATATCACAAATCTGCCATACGTCAACCGTTTTCTTGCAACATTTTAGAAAAAATTTACATTTTGCTGTTACTTTCGGGAGATTGTTCCATTATCAGCGGTTCTTTTTGCATTTTTGCCCATCGCCGTGGGTAGCCTTTCCGGGTTGGGGCCAATTTTTCGATGATGATAAGCCGGTGGGTCACGTCGGTGCCCGGAATGATATAGTCGTGAATGCCTTGAACGCTCCCGCCAAGCAGCTGAATGGCAGAGGTGGCTTCCTCCAGTTCTGAAGTGCTGTCCACGCTCTTCATAGCCAGGAATTTGCCCCCTACCTTCACATAGGGCAGACATAGTTCACACAGCAGGCGCAGATCGGCCACCGCTCGAGCGGTTACAAAATCGAAGCTGTCCCGATAGCCTTTTACCAGGGCCTGCTCTTCCGCCCGGGCATGGACGGTGCGGATGTTTGAAAGGCTGAGGAAACCGCAGCTTTCCAGCAGCCAGTCCAGCCGCTTGTTCAAGGAGTCCAGCAGAGTGACATCCAAGGATGGGACCAGTATCTTCAGCACCATCCCCGGAAAGCCCGCTCCAGTACCTACGTCAATGAGCGTTTTGTTCTGAAAGTCGCAGAACTTGAGTAGGGCGGCGCAGTCCAGCATATGCAGCCGGGCCACCCCCTCCGGCTCCCGGATGGCGGTGAGGTTCATCACCTGATTCTTTTCCAAGAGCATTTGACTGTAACAGTCTAAATTTTGGAGGGCCCAAGGGTCGATGATATCCGTCAGACCATATTCTTCAAAGCCTTGACGCAAAATGCCCCGAATGTCAGGTATGTTCCTCAAGTTCCGGTTTTCTAGACTTTTGTGATAACCAATTTGTGCATTCTTCTTTTCCACAGTTTATCCCTCAAAGTTGGACATCAGTCCAATTATGCCGATGGGCAGCGTGATCATGGCCAGCAGCCAGCACAAAATAGCCAGGGCGATGGCAGGCCATTTCCCCGGCCGGCCAGTGGTTCGCCAGGATACCAGAGCCACCACTCCCAGACCAATGAGCCCCGGAATGGTGAGCAGAGGGCCCAGATTGCCCAAACCTCTGCCGGTAAAATAGGGATAGGTGGTCATGGCGATCAGGATCAGCATATAGACGATGCCAATCCAGGCAAAGGTCCGCTTTACTGGGGAGGAGGGGGTGAAGTTCTCCTTTTGGGGACGTTTTTCTTCTGGCATTTACAATTGCTCCTTTAGTAGATCCCGGATTTCCATAAGCAGTTTTTC